>MFZO01000001.1:0-7318 GCA_001788015.1 Candidatus Roizmanbacteria bacterium RIFCSPHIGHO2_02_FULL_38_11
CAAAAAGAACCTTTTAAAATAAGCGATTTAAAAATAAACGGGAACGATGTAATGTAAATATTAAATATAAAACCTGGACCAAAAGTAGGCCAAATTTTACAGTCTATATTTAACGACGTGGAGGAGGGGAGAGTAAAAAATGAGAGAGAAATATTGTTGGAAAGATTGAATAAAATAAAAACGTAGAGACGTGATTAATCACGTCTCTACACAAAAAAATATTTCTCAAATGGGAACGAGGTCGTTGGGTGAAATAGTCAGATGGTATAAAGGTAGAACTACTTACGAAATACATAAAACCAATCAAAAATTCCTGTGGCAATCCCGCTTCTACGATCATATAATCCGCGATGAACAATCTCTATTCAAAATTCGTGAATACATTCGAAATAATCACCTAAAATGGGATGCGGACGAAGAAAATCCAAAAAATATCAAAAAAGTGTGAGGGCAAATTCTTTTTCGTTACCTATTATTGTTTCCTCACCGTGTCCTGGATAAACAATTGTATCTTTTGGTATTTTTAACAATTTTTCTAACGACTTTTTAAGTTCATTTCTATTGCTATACGAAAAATCATATCTACCTATACCCTGTTTAAATAACGTATCGCCTGTAAAAATAACGCCTTCTTTCTTAAAAGAATAACAACAGCTTCCAGGCGTATGCCCTGGTGAAGGAATTTTTTCAAATTCAAAATTAGCAATTTTACATTTCACTCCAATTAATTGACCTGCCTCGCCGGTAGGCAGGTTAATTGGAGTAGGTTTAATTATATTAGGAGTGAAGCCTAAAAAATACTCTGCGGTTTCTTCCAGTCGATCGATTAAAAACCGATCCTCACTTGAAATAAATAAAGGCGTCTTTATACTTAGTTGGATTTCACCAGCTGCTATTATATGGTCAAAATGTCCATGCGTAGCCAGCATCCCAATCAATTTCAGCTGTCTTCTTTGCAGTTCTTCTAAGATAAACGAAGCCTCATCAGCCGGATCAATGATTAAACACTCGCCATTTTTTATTAAAAAATAACAATTCGCCTGAAGTTGTCCAAGTGAAAAACATAGGATTTTCATCACCTTTTTTTCCTTTTTTCTAACCAGACTAGAATTGGGGTAGCAACGAATGGTGAAGAATACGTTCCGGTTAAAGTGCCTACCAGAAGAGCGGCAACAAAAAATCTAATCGTTGACCCACCTAGAAGAATAAGCGCTAAAAGCATAAAGATAATTGTCATTGAGTTATTGAGCGATCTAACCAGTGTTTCGCTTAATGCTTTATTCGCATAATACTCAATTGCCGACTTATCCCTGGTGCCGTACTCTCTAATTTTATCAAAGATGACAATCGTATCGTGCACCGAAAAAGACATTGTGGTCAGAAGGGCTGTGACAAATAATAAATCGACCTCCGCCCCAAAAAAATGTGAAAACAGAGAGTAAGTTCCGATAACAACCAAAAAATCATGAATCAGGGCAAGTATGGCAGAGAGAGCAAAATAAAAACTTTTGAATGTAAAGCTCATATAGAGCAAAATTCCAAGCAGTGCCAAAAGGGAGGCTAGCGTTGTTTTTCTTATAGTTTCCTTCCCAATCACAGGACCAACCGTCTCAAATAGAAGTAAAGTGGCTTTAGTTTTAAATTTTGAGTCAAAATAATTTCTAATTTTAAGCTCTTTTTGCTCATCTATTGACTTAGATCGTATTGCTATTTTTTTGTCATTTATTAAAATAGTTAAAGCTTCAATTTTATATTCTTTCAAAACGTCTTTTAGTTGTTTCTCACCGATTTTTTTATCAACTGCGTACTCAATATTTGTCCCTCCAACAAAATCTATGGAATAGCGAAAACCCCAAAAAACCATTGAGAAAATACCAGCACCTATTACTACAGCTGAAATCAAAAAGTATAACCATTTATATTTCAAAAAGCTAACCATGAATTATTTAGACTGTTTATAAAAAATATTAATCAATCTCTTAGTGATCACTACTCCCGTAAACAAACTTGTTGCTACTCCAATTGCTAACGTCAGGGCAAACCCCCTGACCAGTCCAAACTGAGGTAAAAATTCCCAGTTTAGAGGATTAAACAAAATAAAAGCAACTATCAAAGTAGTGACGTTGGCGTCTTTTATGGCGTCTATTGCCCGACCAAATCCAAGACGTACCGAAATATCAAGATCGTTCCCGCGACGTTGCTCTTCCCTGATTCTTTCAAAAATGAGAATGTTGGAATCAACCGCCATACCGATAGATAAGATAAATCCCGCAACACCCGATAGAGTCAAAACAACCGGGATCGTTCTAAAAATTGCCAGCGATATAAGAGCGTAGATAACTAGAGCCATCGCTGCGATCAAACCGAGTTTATTATAATATGCAACCATAAAAATCAAAACCATCAAAAGTCCTAGGGCTCCGGCCAATACGCTTTTTTTAACTTCGATCAAACCGAGTGCCGGACCGATATTCCTTTGTTCGACTAATTTTACAGGCAGAGGAAGAGCTCCGGAATTTATGGCAATGGCTAATTTTTTTGACTCGTCAATTGTAAAGTTGCCTGTTATTACAGCATCTCCCTCTGTAATCGCCTGCTGTACAGTCGGCGCAGAAATCAAAAATTCATCTACGAAAATGCCTACAGGTTTGCTTATATTCCTCTGGGTAACTTCGCCAAAAATTTTTGCTCCTTCTCTGGAAAATTTTAGAGAAACCTGAGGCTGACCTGTCTGTGAGTCGAATACGACCGCTGCATTTTTAACATGTTTACCTGTCAACCCTGTCTCTTTTGTCAACCTTAAAAATATCGGTGTATCTGTGGCAATTTTTGCTTCAGCACTTGCTTCCTCTTTAAAGGATAACTGGGCTGTCTGACCGATAAGTCTTACAGCATCTGATACATTGGTAATGCCGGGAAGATCTACGCTGATCCGGTATTCTTTTCCGGATTTTATTGTTTGAACAACCGGTTCGGAAATTCCAAAAAGATTCACTCTTCTTTCAATGATGTCTCTTACGGAAGTTAGAGCGTCTTGCAAATCTTCGAATTTAACCTTTTTTGTATTTGCTTCAAAGACGAGATGACTTCCGCCTTTGAGGTCTAATCCGAGATGTGTCTTGAACTCTTTTTTGATTTGGTAACTCCCTACTTTTATATTGAAAGCTAAAGGATTAACAGAAAAATCCAATTTTTGTTTTCCCAAATTAAATTTAATCCGAACGTTTTCAGGAAGATCAATCCAGATTATTAATGAAGCAATTAAGGTTAAGAATAATATTTTTAGCAACTTCATTTTAACTTATTGTCATACTGAACTCATTTCAGCATCTGTGCCATTCCTGACCTGATCAGGAATCCAATCTTAAATAGATTCCCGCTTTCGCGGGAATGACAAATCAGATTCCGAAACAAGTTCGGAATGACATCAGGGAAACTTATTTTAACAAATCATCCTCTGTGCCAACCAACATAACTTTTGGCTGTTTCAAAAATCTCCAGATAAATGGATCGTTATTTTTTTTTCTAAAAGCAAATTCCTCTTCAGTCATCACGGTATAATTTACTTCACGACCGAATTGTTTTTCTGCTTCGGTTACGATACTTGAAACCTCCGGAACAACAACAATACCAACAATCAGAAGATAAATTTCGTCCTCCTTTATAGGAATCTGCTTTGCAAATTTTGTCGATATAACTATAAACTTGATTTTGCCTATTTTTGGCAAATTTTTATAGATCATGTCTGCCAAAAGTGAAGACTTGGCGAAAATTCTTAAAAATTCATCGTATAGAGGATAACTTTTATTGAGCGTATAGAAAATTTTATTGAGCCTTTTTTCTTTATGCAAGAGTTTGGAGCCAGACAAAATATCAAGTTCTCTTTTAACCGCATTTACCTCTTCTCCAATAACCCTTACTATTTTTCTCAAATAAAAACTCTCATTCGGGTTATGAAAAAAAAGTTGCAAAATCTTTCTTCTGGCTTTTGAGGGAATAATATGCTCTAACATTTATTAGTATGTCATGCTGAACTAGTTTCAGCATCTGATTTTAACGGGATCCCGAAACAAGTTCGGGATGACTTACTTTCAGTAAGTCACTTTATTTCCAACCGGTAATATCTCAACCCAAATCTGTCCTCTCACAAATTGTATCTCTTTACCGGTTCCATCAAAAAACTTCATTCTTGACTCCTCGGTTTTCTTATTCCAAGTCATTTCAATCACGTTTCCCTCTTGAAAGACAAATCCATCACCCGAACCTGTCAACTTATATAAAATATGTCCTCCAGGATATCCGTCATTTGCGGGTGACTCGTTTGCAAAAACAACGACTATATTTTTTGCAACCAGCTGTTTACCAGTATTTTTATCCTGATGCAATGACCCCCCGTTATTTCTTTTGAAACTGTTTGATATCTTATCATAAACCCAGTCTGCAGAATAGTCTGATGCGAATAAATCCCAGAAAGTAAAACTTACTTTGCTCAAATCTCCTCTATCCGCTTTGTCTGCGTCTTCCTTAAACTTCCATTCTTCAAATTTCGCATCCCAGGATTTGCCTTTCTTATCAACATCGGTCAACTTTCTTTTTGTTTTTGCGAATTCCCATAATTTAGGCGTTGACGTGTATACCGTATGTTCTGTTACTCTATTGGGAAGCCGTTCATAATCCCTCCAATAATAGGGAAATGGAACCGCAAATTGATTCAAGTCACTATAAAGTCCCCAACCCAATTCTTCAACCTCGCCCAGCGCGTCAGCTGGTCCGTCGGTGTTTGCGCCGCCAACGTGCCCATAGAGCGGGTATTCTCCATATTCTTGTAATAACTTAATAAAATAGATACGGGCTGATCGTACAGGACCAACGTAAGAAGCGTCTTGGCAATAAAAAATTGCCAAGAAACGTGTAATGCCTCCTTCTGCGACAGCTTCATAAATTACGTCTGCCGACGACAACCCAGATTGCGGTCTGGCTGGCGTGCTATTCTCGATCATTATCCCGAGAGGTCTTCTTTCCTCCCATTTTTCCTTATCTGATTTTCCGAACAGTTGACCATTTAACGGACATGCTTCGGTTTTTGCTTCGTCTAGAACCTCACTCGTTTTACCGGCATTCCCATTTGTTGTAGGAGGCTTATACTTTGTTCTCGGCAATAATCCGATTGTTTCCTTTCCGGCAAAAATTGAATAGGAAATGAACCCGGAAAGTAAAAATATGACAAAAAAAATAACAAACGCTAACTTTTTACTGATCATATATTTAAATAGCTCTACTTATAAAATAAATTACTAAACGAGGCGAAGATATGCGTTTTGAGCTATCACCGAGGGTGACCCTCATCAGAGGGTGTCGGTGTGCGAAAAACGTCATATCGAGCCGATGCTTTGAAATAACTTCTAATAGTAACTGCTTTTATTGACCGCTTCTTGTTCTTCATTAGATAAGTTATATTTTTCTCCCTTACCTTCCTTCACTTTTTTAATATAAGTTCGCAACCCTTCCCGTGTATAGATGAAATTTATAACAAGTCCGCTATTATGGTTATTAAGAAAAGCAATAACAAAACTTTGCTCTCCACCATTTCTTTCGAAAGGATTAAATCGAACCACCCCGATTTTTTGGAGATATATTTTTGACTGCTCGATCGTTTCCTTAACATCTTTTACAAGTTTTCCAATGTCGTCTGAAAATTTTTTATCGTTTGATAATAATTGTTCCAGTATTTCATCAATCGTTTGCTTTTTGCTGCGCGATATAAGATTATGATAATGCTTGTGAGTCTTATAAAGAATCCAAGATATAAATATTAACCAAATAAATATAACAGAAAATAATAAAAAATAGATTGTCATGCTAAAAAGGTCAATGACCATTTTCATTTTAACCGCTTTACAGTCGGGTGTCAATAAGGTTATAATAAAGGATGTATGGCTAGAAAGACAAAAGAAGAAAAAAGAATAGCAGCCTATCGCAAAAAACTCAAGCTTTTGCAGCAAATAACTGAAGTTTCTCCCGAGCGAATTAATACTGAGCGAAGTCGAAGTAGTCGAGAGCGAGAAATCTCGATGGCAAACGAAATTAAACCTCCGGAAATTGAAAAAACTAAAGAAACCGCCGATACCCAGCCGCAGGGATTATACTTTATCAAAGATCTCAGGAAAAGCCTTTTGATTATCTTCTTGATAATTACGCTTGAAATTATTATTTATTTTGCTAGCATTAAAGATTATCTGAGGCTAGGTTTGTGAAACTCATTTAAAAGTCGTAAATAAATTCCGAAGGAGGTGATTGTTTATGGCATCAATGTATTGCGTAAAATGTAGAGCTAAAAGAGACGTGTCTAATCCTCAAAAGATTACCATGAAAAATGGAAAACCAGCAATGAAAGGTAAATGTCCGGTCTGTGGAACAACAATGTTTAAGATTGGCGCTTCTTAAGAAGTGAAAAAGCAGCTATCTTTTTGTAGGTGGGTTTTTTTCCTGTCATAATGCTTTGAACGAGATAGATTTTAGTTACGGGAAAATCTATTTCTAATCGTAATTGTCGTAATTTTTTTCTTAGATTGAGATATTGTTGTTTAGAAGGAACTTTGTAGCGGCCAATTGTGATGTGAGGGATAAATTTTTTCTTGTCTTTAATTTGAAGTATCTTATTAATATTGGAGGCAAGTTCTTCTGCTTTTTTTTCCCGCCTGAAGTATACATATAAAACTATTTTTTGATTGATAAAAAGATCACACCCGGTTGAATACAAATTAAATGAACTAACGTTGTAGACTGCCTCCTCAATCCTTTTTTTAATCACATCGGCTTGACCTATCTCCCCAAAAAAATGAATAGTGATATGAAAATTTTCTTGTGGCACCCAGCTGAAATGCGGATAATCTTCATTTAACTTTTCAAGTTGTTGACTTAAACTTCTTTTGACCGACGCAGGTAAATTAATTGCTAAAAAAAGCCTCATAAAGTAAAAATCTCAAAACTTAAATGTCAAATCTCAAAACTTTTATAATTCGATTGGTTGAAAAATTATTTAATAAATTTGCAACTACTTTTAATTTCGCTCCAACCATAGTTGCTTGTTTTCTCTTGTTCCCTACTTGAGAATCTCCGTCAGTAATAGCAATAATGGAAGGTTTTACGAGTTTAACCAGATCATAATACTCTTTATCTGACTTTAAAAGTGGCAACTTAACTACTAAATCAACATAAATAATTGAGGAAAGAATTTCTGCCCGTTGATTTTGACTATGAATTGGCGTTCTTTTTTTATACTTTTTAATAAATTCATCAGATTCCAAAGCAACAATCA
>MFZO01000001.1:7340-8015 GCA_001788015.1 Candidatus Roizmanbacteria bacterium RIFCSPHIGHO2_02_FULL_38_11
GATTCCAAAGCAACAATCAGAAAATCTCCGGCTTTTTTTGAATTTTGTAGAAACGTCAAATGACCAAAATGAAATAAATCAAAACATCCCCCAACCAACACTGTTTTTTTATCTGAAATCTTCGGAATTACTTTATTTATTTCTTTCAAAGAAATGATCTTTTTCATCTTAGGAAGTTGAATGAAGTGATTTGTCGATTTCTTTTGAAAATTCCTCTAGCTTACTCTGTCTTTTTACTTCTTCTAGCATGATCTCAAGAGCTTCTTTGACGTTCTTCTTAGCTTTATCCTCTGTCTTTCCACAAGATGATATATCAAATTCAGGAATATAAGCCACATAAGGAGCATCTTTAGCTTCTTTTTCGTAAATGATTTTAATTGTTATAGGAAATTTGATTGACATGCATTTATTTTAACAAATTCACCGAAATCTACAAGATTTATAGGATTTAAAGAGAACCTTCCCAAATACTAAAGATCGCCGCTATATACTTCAGTGTAAGGTGTTCCTCGCGGATCATCAGTCGGATTTTCTGACAATAAGAAATGACCTTCTTGAGTTATGATTATACTATGAACCGTTATCACGCCTCTTACAATAGCGGCTAAGTGGGAGTAGCGTTGGCTGTGATCATCTCCATGCTCATCAATTATATGACGTGTTAATGCAGTAATA
>MFZO01000001.1:8028-10519 GCA_001788015.1 Candidatus Roizmanbacteria bacterium RIFCSPHIGHO2_02_FULL_38_11
CTATCTTTGAAATTGCTTTACTTGTCCTTCTGTAACAAGTAATAATTAATTGTTCTCTTTTATTGTATCATGTAAACCACGAATAATATCAGACACTTAACTATTTAAACCGCATATCTCATTCCATTTCAATACATAAGAGTTATAAAATATAACATGAGCCAAATAACAGAAATAACCGAGGAAAAATCGACGGTTCTTGTAGTTTCTAAAAAAGATCACCAGTTTGTTCAGCTTTTAAAGCATGAGTTAAAAAAGTATAAAGCCGATGTCTTTTTTTCACCTACCATACCTCGCGATCTTAGTAAGTTCGAATATTGTTTTTTGATAAACGAAGAGAGATTGCTCAAAAAAAGCCTCTTCCCGGCTGGTAAAAAAATGGCATTAATATTTATAAATAATTTTCACCAGGCTCGCGCGGCGGTAAAGTATTATCAAGACTCTTCAATAAAGATCATCAGCATAACAGGGGACAAAATCACCCAAAATCATATCGATAAACTGCTCTGGTTCGCTTTCTCGCAGACGAAAGAATCATTTCTTCACTTTACAGCTCCAAAAAATGCCGCAATTAAAAAAAGCGCATGGAATTTTTCAAAATTTCGAATGCCGAGTAAAAAAAAACTGTTCCTTTTTGTTTTTATTCTATTTTTATTTCTCCATCTGGCATTTATTCCGCCGCTTTTTGTTTCGTCCTTTCTTTTTTATCAAGCTGCTGACTCTTTTAAGGGAAATAACTTTTCAAAATCAGAGAAGTTCCTGGATTTTGGCGGGATTTCTTTCAGCCTTGCCAAAAAAATCTCTTCAGTTCCTCGCTCTACATTCTTGTTTTTTTCCTCAACTCTGCTTGAAGACGTATTTGATATCAACGAGAAGGCTTATATAACGATTCAAAAATCATTAAAACTTCAAGAAAACATAAAAGAAGCTATGATAATCATCTTAAAACCGGATCGAACTTCTGAAGAAAAAAAACTGCTATTATTGCGAATCGATACAATAAAAAAAGATATCGACTCTATCGAAGAAAACGTCAGCAGTTTAACTCAAAAACTTCCTTCACAACTTAGCTCCCTGCAAAATATTAAAAAAGATCTTACCTTATCACTTGACCTCATCTCCCGTCTTAAACCAATCCTGCAGAATATCGACTCTCTCCTGGCCAAAAACTCTGAAAAAACCTACCTGCTTCTTTTTGCCAATAATATGGAGCTGCGCCCTGGGGGCGGCTTTATCGGATCTTTTGGCTTACTCCAGATAAAGGACTACTCTATAGAAAAAATTAAGATCTACGACGTATATGACGCCGACGGTCAACTCATCGCTCATGTCGAACCTCCTGCCGCGATAAGTAAATATCTAGGTCAACCGCACTGGTTTTTGAGAGACTCTGCCTTTTCTCCCGATTTTTTGGAAAACTATGCCCAAGCCAAGTACTTCTTGGAAAAAGAGATGGGCTTTACAAATTTCTCCGGCAGTTTTTTGATTACAACTTCGGCTATCCAATACATCCTGGGCGCTTTTGATGAGTTATACCTTCCGGATTTTAAAGAGAAAGTCAACCAAAAAAATTTTTATCTAAAAACACAGTATTATTCTGAAAAAAACTTTTTTCCAGGCTCAATCCAGAAAAAAAACTTCTTAAGTTCACTCACCCAGTCTATTTTGCTTGATTTGAAAAACGCTTCGTCTGTAAAACTTACCAAGGAATTTAAAAAATCGTTGGACGAAAAACAGATTGTCATGTATTTTGATGATCCTAAACTACAAAAAATCATAGACTCATTTTACTGGTCAGGAAGAACTATTAAACCAGCCTGCGCACCTGACGTGGAAAACTGTATCACCGACTATATCTTCCCCATCGACGCCAACTTAGGAATCAATAAGGCAAACTTTTTTGTAAATCGGTCGCTTGATTTAAAAATTAAAATCGATCCTCAAGGTCGTTTACATAATACTTTTTCGATTGTTTTTAATAACGATTCGCAGGACGTTTTCCCCGGAGGAACTTATCGAAATTATTTTCAATTATATCTTCCTCGAAATAGCTTGATAAAAACCATAACGATCGATGGCGTTCTGGTGGAAGATTTTATCGAAGAAAACGACCAGTACAAAAAAATTGGACTCCTTCTTGAAATCAAACCAAAAACTATTGCCGAACTAAAAATCAACTACGAGCTGGCCGGATATCTGCAAAAAGGTAAAAATGTTTATCAACTGATCATGCAAAAACAGATAGGAGCATCCAATAGTGACTTCGTAATGCGTGAGATCCTGCCCGATAATATCCGCCTACTCAACCAGAATTTTTCTGCCCTTGTCAGAAACGATCAAATCATTTATAATACTAACTTATCGGCCGATAAAATTTTTTTTGTAGAGTTGATAAAAGAGTAAATATGACACAAACTAAAAAACAGACAAAAAATGCTGATGGAAAATTAACTTTAACTGTAACCGTGCGGACAACCTTCGGGAAAAAATT
>MFZO01000001.1:10569-29707 GCA_001788015.1 Candidatus Roizmanbacteria bacterium RIFCSPHIGHO2_02_FULL_38_11
ATTTTAAATCGCAGTCGGTTTCCCTATCTTTTAAGGATTTCTCCAAAGTATATAAAGTCGCCAAGGAAACCGGCGTAGTTTATCTTAAGCTGGATAGCAAAGAATTACCCATCCTTATAAAAAATGTCCAAAGACATCCTGTCAACGACAATATACTCCACACAGACTTTAGAAAAATAGATCTAAAACAAAAAATCCAAACGGCCGTCCCAGTAAAGGTGATAGGCCAATCTGAAGCAGTCACGCAAAAAGGTGGAGTCCTATTGACTCAAGCTGAATCGTTACTGATTGAAGCATTACCAACTGATATTCCCAAACATTTGGAAGTAGATATATCCTTGCTTAAAGAAATTGGGCAAGAAATTAAAGTTACAGATTTAGCCAAATCAGATAAGTTTGAAGTCAAAGATTCTTTAGATAAAGTTATTGTTTCGGTCGTCGAACATAAAGAAGAAGAAATTCTCCCCCAGACTGCTCCAACTGCCGCTCCTGAGATTATAACTGCTAAACCCGAAGAGGGAGCCGTTCCAGAAGAAAAACAAACCGGACCGGCCGAAAAAACTCCCGAAGTTAAACCCTCCTCCGCAAAACCTGCCCGTCCGGCAGGCGGGGCTCCGGAGGGCAAGCCCACCGAATCGGCAAGCAAAAAGCCAGAAAAACCGCAAAAAAAGTGATTTCTCCTTTGCAAATTAGCCTTCTTTTGATACAATTGTTTACATGACAATCATGAAATCAGAATTTGCTTTGGCTTTAAACCAAATCGCAACCGAAAGGGGAATTTCTGTTGACGACGTAATTAAGTCTATAGAAGCTGCAATTCTTGCCGCATATAAAAAAGAATACCCGGACAAGTTTGATGATAAAATTATCTCTAAAGTAACCCGTGATACCGGAGTAACTAAAATCTTTAAAGAAAATAAAGACATCACTCCCCCTGGATTTGGCCGTATTGCCGCTCAAACTGCTAAACAAGTCATTCTACAAAAAATTCGCGAAGCTGAAAAAAAGACGGTGATCTTACATTATCGCTCCCAAATTGGGAATGTTTTAAAGGGAAGGATTATTAGATACGACGGACGAAACGCCTATGTTGATATAGGTAGAACCGAGGCTCTTCTTCCCAAAGAAGAACAAATAAGAAATGAGCGTTACCAAGTCAACGATACACTTGTTGTCTATCTCAAGGAGATCATTGAGGATAAATTTGGAAATACTCGCATTATTATCTCGAGGAGTGACCCAAAACTTATCGAAGTACTTTTCAAAAGAGAGGTACCGGAAATACTTAACGGAACAGTCCAAATAAAAAAAGTGGCAAGAGAACCTGGAGAAAGAGCTAAGATAGCTGTTTTTAGCAACCAGGGGGGTGTTGACCCGGTTGGAGCCTGTGTTGGACAAAAAGGTATTCGGGTGCAGACTGTGACGGAAGAGCTTGGCGGTCTGGAAAAAATTGATATCATCCAGTGGAATCAAGATGACAAACTTTTTCTTATAGCCGCTCTGTCACCTGCAAAAATAACTAATGTTGAATTAGATACGAACACAAAGAAAACAAAAGTATTTGTAGACGAAGAACAAGCTCCACTTGCCATCGGATCAAGAGGCATCAACGTCAACTTAGCCTCGCGTTTAACCGGTTACAATATCGACATTGTCCAGAACCCTTCTAAATCCGCAAGCAAACCTTCCGAAGAAGAAAGTAAGGAGCAAAAAACTGAAGAGAAAAAATCAACACCACCTACGTCATCCTGAATTCATTTCAGGATCTGCTATCAAAAACAGATGCTGAAACGAGTTCAGCATGACAAAGTATATTTATGAATTCAACACGTCCACCAATAGTAGCAATTTTAGGCCATGTAGACCACGGCAAGACTACCCTCCTCGACTATATCCGCAAAAGCACCATTGCAGCAAAAGAGCATGGAGCCATCACTCAGAAGATTGGCGCTTATGAAATAACTACAAATATCAAGGGCTATAACACAAATAAAATCACCTTTATTGATACGCCTGGCCATGAAGCTTTTTCTAAGCTTCGCTCTCGAGGAACAAATGTGGCAGACGTCGCGGTACTTCTGGTTGATGCTAAGGATTCGGTAATGCCTCAGACTGTAGAGTCAATCTCTCATATTAATTCGGCTAATATTCCTTTAATCGTCGCGATAAACAAAATCGATCTGCCCGACGCAAATCCAGAAAAAGTTAAAAATGACTTGATAAAACATAGCGTTCTCGTCGAAGGCAAAGGTGGAGGCGTTCCTGTTGTTCTAATCTCAGCGAAAACCGGAAAAGGGATACATGAACTTCAGGAAGCCATCCTGCTTGTTACGTCTGATCTTAGCCTGCAATACTCGGCAGAAAATCCTCCTAAGGCTATAATCATTGAAACGAAGAAAGATAGACGAGGCGTTGTTGTCAGCGCTATCATTAAAGACGGAAGGCTTCAGATTGGCGACCTTATTGAGGCTGTCGGGAAATGGACAAAAATCAGATCTATGTTTAACGACCAAGGAAAATCTATTAGAGAAGTCGTGCCTTCAACACCCTTCGAGCTTATGGGTTTTGACACTTTACCTGAAGTTGGTACTGTCATAACACTCCAATCGGAATTTACAGCCGTCGATCAAAAAGTCAAAGTTGAGAATCGCCAAAATCTTATCATCCCTCAAACAATCGATATGGACTCCCTTCTGAATGCAAAAAAAGAAATCCAAAAACTTTCTCTCATAATCAAGACTGATTCGCAAGGATCTTTAGAGGCAATCAATCAATCTCTTGCCGTCAACAAAAATATAAAAGTTGTTTTAGAATCGATAGGAGACGTTCATAAATCGGATATATTCTTAGCTAAAAGCACTGAATCTATCATCATAGGTTTTTCTATCGTAGTCTCCGATGAAGCCAATCAATTAGCAAAACAAGAAAAAATAATCATAAAGACCTATAATATTATTTACCAACTCTTAGACGAACTCAATGAAGTTGCCGATCTTTTGAAAGAGAAGCAACAAAAAGAAAAAAATCTAAAAGGATCAGCCAAAATTCTGGCTAACTTTGTTATTGAAGGCGAAAAGGTATATGGCGTCAAAATCACCAAAGGTAAAATTAACCTTGGTGACGAGTTAGAAATTTATCGAGGAGATAAATTGATAGGAAAAACCAAGCTCGTATCGCTCAAAATAAGGGCCAAAACTATGTCCGAAGTAAAAAAAGATCAAGAAGCAGGCATGATATTGAGCCCCCAACTTGACATTCGCATAGGTGATGTGGTAAAATGTATCCTATAATATTATGAATGACGCCAATACGCTGACTCGTTTAAACGAGATCCTGCAAAAAGGAACCAACGGCGCGATTATTCTTCCAGCCAATCCCTCGGCTGACGCGATTGCTGCAGGTACAGCTTTATACCTCAGCCTTCATAAGATGGGAAAAAGCGTCAATCTCGCATGTTCGAGCAAAGTAAATTTTAACCTTACGGCTTCCGATAAAATTCAACCTCAACTTGTAACAAGCGGGGATAATCTTGTTGTTTCTTTTCCCTACTCCGACGGTGCAATTGATAAAGTCGATTACAATATACAAGGCAGCAATTTTAACCTGATCATCACTCCTCGACAGGGATTTCCAAAACTGGATCCGAAACAAGTGAAATTCGGCTACACTGGAGGGAATTTTGACTTTGTCATAGTTATCGACGCTCCGACTTTAAATAGTCTTGGAACCTTATATAGCGAGAATGAAAAACAATTCCAAGGAAAAGATATTGTCAATATTGATCGGCATCTCACCAACGGCTTTTACGGTACGGTAAACTACGTCAATAAAACCAGCTCGTCCATATCGGAAATGATATTGAAGCTTTTACAGAACGTCGGCGTCGAAATGGACCGCGATATAGCAACCAATCTTTATGCCGGAATAGCAACAGCGACAAATAATTTTACCTCCTACTCGGTCACAGCTGATACTTTTGAAAGTGTAGCGGCGCTGATTCGAATGGGAGCGATAAAAAAAACTTTGACAAAACCAGCTCAAACAAGAACATTCCAACCTCCCCAACAGCTGCCAACACCATTTAGTTATCAGCCTCCAACAAATCCGTCTTTCGGCGGAAGAACCAACGAACAACCGGATATGATGACTCCGATTGAGGATGTTGAAAAAGAACCAAAAGGAGCCGTTACTTCTACCCCTCAAGACTGGCTCAAGCCGAAAATCTTCCGCGGCGGCGGAGGATTGGTATAAAAATGACCGAAATAGTAACCTACAATCCAGAATGGATATACCAACCATCAGAATTAAAACGACTAGCGCAAAAAGCAATTCTATATATTTTTTCACCTGATTTTCAAGTTCTTCCCTCTACAAAAACACAAACTGGTGTAGATTTCCTTATATCTAGTTTTAATCCCGAAGATATATTATATTTTGCTCTACTCGTATCAAGAGGCTTAACAGCAGCTATCACAATAAACGATTCTGGACTTATGGATGGCTACGAAAGACAGGCACAACTAAACGATGATCGAACTCTTCCTGGTGATGATGGACTAGATGACGCCAACGAAAACGCACGAAACGTTTACAGACTCTTGTTACCATTTCTTAATAGACAGCAAGAAGCAACTAACAGTTCTATATATTGGGGAACTCAATTTAGAACGACAGAAGTGAGTAATGAAAGTGTTGTATTAGCTCTTGATGTACAAGATGAACGCATTATTGCGCGCTTTGACTTATCTGCTCGAAGATTTAATCCTCAAGGATATGCATTATTTGAAAATGCTTTGACTTTAATTTTTAATGACTTGCATTCCAGGATAAACCAAACCAAAAAGTACCAATAATTGATTTCCCGTTTCTCTGGTAAAATGATTCAGTGAATACTTCAGTAGTTATTGGTTCTCTTATCATTGCAGTTTCTTTAATTTTATTAATTCTTCGCCTTTGGCTAAACAAGCTGGAAGAAAAGACTAAACTATCCGATGAGCTTATTGAGTGGTTAAAAAGCTCGACCTCTCAAATAGACAGTAAACTAAACGAAAATATGAAAATGTTTAATACTCGTCTCGATAACGCAGCCAGAGTGATAGGAAATGTTCAACGAACCATTGGTGAGTTTTCCGAAATCGGGCGCTCCATGCAAGAACTCCAAGAATTTCTCCGCTCGCCAAAACTGCGAGGCAATATCGGAGAACAAGTACTGAAAGAACTTTTATCGCAACATTTCCCAAAGGATTCCTTCCGACTACAATATATATTTAAAAACGGCGAAAAGGTAGACGCCGTGATAAAGACTTCACAAGGCATGATTCCCATCGACTCCAAGTTTCCAATGGAAAATTTCAGGCGCTTGATCAAAGAAACAGATAAACAAGCAAGGGAGAAAATCAAAAAAGAATTTATATCGGATGTAAAAAAACACATCCAAACAATTGCCAAAAAATACATTGTTGTAGATGAAGGAACTCTTGATTATGCTCTAATGTATATCCCTTCCGAATCTGTCTTTTATGAGATAATCAACGAGGCTGATCTTTTTGACTTTGCCGGAAAACAAAGGATTTTACCAGTGTCACCCATGAGCTTCTATGCCTATATAAAAGCTGTTCTTATGTCCTTTGAGGGACAGCGAATTCAATCAAAAGCCAGAGAAATTTTGGAAATCTTACAGGCGATTAAAAAGGATTATGAAAAAACGGATGAAGCACTTTCAATCTTGACTAGACACTTTACTAATGCCTATAATCAACTGACACAAGTATCTAAATTTTTTTTATCTTTGGGTCAAAAATTAACATCAACACATCTCTTATCTTCTAACGACAAGCAAGAAAAATTGATAGAATAATCTTACTCTGTCATCCTGAATTTATTTCAGGATCTGTTTCGTCATTCCGGCTTGTCCGGAATCGTTGTTTATAACTACGATTCTGGAGTCGTCCGACGTTACGTCGGACTCCCCAGAATGACGTTAATAAACACATGAAAATCATATATAAACATGAAATCAAACCTACCGCTAAAATCAAAATAGAAGAGATTATTGAAATATTACTGAAAAACCGACAGATTAAAGATAAAGACGAATTTTTGAATCCTACTCATCCTTCGAAAATAAAGCTCTTAGATTTTGGCTTTAAAAGAGAATTCAAGAAGACCGTAAAACTGCTTGAAAAAATCAAAAAGTTGAACCAAATGATTATCGTTTACACAGATTATGACGCAGATGGAATAACCGGTGGAGCAATACTTTGGGAAACGTTGCACCTTTTAGGATTTAAAACTATGCCCTATGTCCCTCATCGCAAAAAAGAAGGCTATGGGTTTTCAATAAAAGGAATCGATAATGTAAAAAAACAGTTTAATCCAGCACTCATAATCAGCGTAGATCACGGAATAACAGCCAAGGAAAAAATCAAATACGCAAAAAAAATCGGAATCCCGATCATAGTTACGGATCATCATTTAAAACCGGAAAAACTCCCTATAGACGCAGAAGCCATCCTTCATATTCCGGAACTCTCCGGCTCTGGCGTCGCCTACTTTTTTGCAAAAGAGATCTTCTCTCATTTCAAACATCAAACCTCTAACCTCCAACTTCTAACTTCAAACTTCCAGTCAGACTATCTCTCCCTCGCCTCAATCGGAACAATCGCAGATATGGTTTCTCTTATCGGTCCGTCTCGAAGCATTGCGAAGTACGGCCTTGAAGCATTTCCAACCGTAAAAAGAGCCGGGATTAGACATATTCTTCAACAGGCTGGAATTCAGGGAAGAAAAATTACGCCATACGAAGTTGGTTTTATTATTGCACCTCGAATAAACGCCGTTGGAAGACTGGAGCATGCTATCGACGCATTAAGACTTTTGTGTACGACAAAGGAAGATAAAGCCTTCCTTTTGGCAAGCCGTGTCGGGGATAAAAATCGAGAAAGGCAGGATTTAGTAATTAAAGCCGTCGAAGAAGCGAAGAGTCTCGTCAAACATCAAACTTCCAACTTCAAACATTTTCCAAAAATCATAATTTTGGAAAATAAACACTGGCATGAGGGAATTATTGGCTTGATTGCTTCAAAAATTGCCGAAGAATATTTCCGGCCGACAATCGTCCTAACCGAAAGCGATGGTTTCTTGAAAGGTTCTGCCAGATCTATTCCCTCTTTTCATATCACTAATTTTCTTCGGGATCTCAAAAAATATCTCGTCGACGTTGGAGGACATAAGGGCGCCGCAGGTTTCACCATGGAAAAAAATAAATATAACCTATTTTGCTCGGCCGTTGTCAAATTGGTACACCCATTGTTAACGGAGAAAGATTTAGAAAGAACTATTGAAGCCGATATGAAAATTCCTATCTCTAAATTAAATCTATCCGTTGCGCATGAACTGGAAAAACTTCAACCTTTTGGCATCGGCAACCCACGGCCTACTTTTTATAGTAATGTTGAAATTTTAGATTCGAGAACATTTGGTAAAACCAACAACCACCTAAAACTTATTATTAGAGATATTCCTGCTCGGCTACCAACTACTAGCTACTCACTACCTATTGAATTCATCTCCTTCAACAGCGCCGATAAATTTTCCTCACTCACTAAAGGGGAAAGAATAAACGTCATCTACTCTATTGAAATCGACCGATGGGGAGGGAGTGAAAAATTGAGAGGAAAAATTATAAATATAGGTTAACCTAATAGCTCTAAACCTTCGGTAATTAATCTGTTTATTACAGCACCTGGTTTTTTTCGTACACCTAAATCATGAGGAAGACTCGCATCAATATATTCTCCCAACTGGCGTAACTTATCTGGGTCTGAGGGAATACTCGGAGCACCGTCTCTACGATTTGCTAATCTATCTACCGCAGAGTTTATGGTTCTTGTATCTGCATCTGTCCAATCTCGTAAAAAATCTCCTATTCTGCCTTCGGCATAAGAACCACCCTGGGATAAACTAAATAAAGACCCTATTCCAACCGCTACTAAACCAGCAGTAAATAAACCTAACTTCCCAATTATTTCTGGCGACACTTTTAATCTATCTGACATATTTATCATCATTCTCCTAAACTTACCTCAAAACTTAACTCTTCGCTATTCGCTCGACGTTTTGAGGAGCGTTTTTTGGAGGATTTAGGATGTGTAATCCCGATATAAATATCGGGAAACGCATCCTACAAAAAAACCCGCCGATTTTTGGCGGGGTTGGTTGAATTATTAATTTTTTATTTTTAGCTTCTATCAACCACCTCCACCCTTAAATCCACCTAATATAGGCGGTTTGGATGTGGAGTAAGACAAATGATTGATAAAGCTTTTTATTCATAGAATTAAGTTAAAAATATATCAAAACAAATCAGCCTTGTCAAGAGGTTTTTGAAAAGATATAATTCTACCTATTGTCATTCCGAGCGATGATTTTGGAAGTCGAGGAATCTCACACAAGCAACTGTTGTGAAAGATCCCTCCACTTCTCCCGATTAAATCGGGATTCGGTCGGGATGACAATAAGGAATATGAAAACGCTTTTTGTCGAAGATGCCATTTCAAAAATCGGCCAGGAAGTAGAGCTTTACGGCTGGGTCCATAACATTAGAGACCATAAAAAAATTATTTTTGTTGATCTCCGAGATCATACCGGAATTATTCAAGTTGTTGGCAACGAAAAATTTAAAAAAATTTCACCCGAAGATGTGATAATGATAAAAGGCATTGTGAAAAAAAGACCTTCGTCAATGATAAACAAAAAATTAAAAACTGGTGAGATCGAACTTGAAGCGAAAGAATTTAAAATTATCTCCAAAGCGCAAACTCCCCCTTTAGATATGAGCAAGGAAACATTGAATGTATCTCTTCCAGTTCTTCTAGATTATAGATCTCTAACACTTCGTCATCCAAAAATAAGTGCAATTTTTAAGATCCAGGAAACAGTAATAGACTCATTTAGAAATAGTTTAAAGAAAAAAGGTTTTATTGAATTTCAATCCCCCGTAATAATTCCACAGACAGCCGAAGGAGGAGCAGATGTATTTGAAGTTAAATACTTTGATAACAAGGCCTTTTTGTCTCAAAGCCCTCAATTTTACAAACAGATAATGGTTGGTGTTTTTGAAAAAGTATTTACGGTAAATAAAACTTTGCGTGCCGAACCGTCAGTTACTACCAGGCATTTAGCTGAAGTTACAACATTAGATGCCGAATTTGGATTTATAGAATCCTGGACAGAACTTATCGACATGGCAGAATATATAATCAAGTATATTTTCGAAGAAGTTAAAAAGCAAAACCAGGAAGAATTAGGACTCTACAATAGTACTCTCCCAAAAGTTTCAACCAAAATACCTCGCCTAAAACTGCGTGAAGCACAGGAAATCATTTTTGCTAGAACCGGAAAAGATAAAAGAAATGAACCCGACTTACAGCCAGAAGACGAGAAAGAAATATGTAAATGGTCTTTAGAAAAAAAAGGCTCGGAATTAATATTCATTAGTCATTATCCCGCGAGTAAGAGACCTTTCTATACATATGAAGATCCTGACGATCCAGGTTACACACAGAGCTTTGATTTGTTGGGAAGAGGTGTAGAATGGCTTACCGGAGGAAGAAGAATTACCGATCTTAATGTATTGTTAAAAAAAGCTCAAGAAAGAACCATCGACATAAAAAAAAGCGAGCTATACCTTCAGGCATTTAAATATGGTATGCCACCGGAAGGTGGATTTTCGTTTGGTTCTGAAAGAATTGTTATGGGATTACTACAACTTTCCAACATACGTGAAGCATCTCTTTTCCCTCGAGACATGGAAAGAGTCGATGTTCGTTTTTCTCTTATTGATCAAATAAAGGTCATTGAAAAAGTTAAAGTTAAGATTAATAATCCTGTATTTGAAAAAATAAAAAAATTACTAGATGAGAAAGGAATCCATTATGAAGCAGTTGAACACAAGGCTGTCTATACTTCTGAAGAAGCGGCAAAAGTTCGAGGCACACTCCTTAAACAAGGGGCAAAAGCCCTGATTATGTTCGCCGATAAAAAACCTGTCATGCTGGTTTTACCAGCAGATCTAAAAGTAGATACAAAAAAATTCAAGTCAGATTACAAAATTAGAGATCTACGTATGGCAACGGCGCAAGAAGTCAAAAAAGTTACAAGTGTAGAAATTGGCGCGGTTCCACCATTTGGAAATATTTTTGAAATTACCTTATATGTTGATTCAAAGCTTGGAGAAAATGAAACGGTTTCGTTTAACGCTGGATTACATACTAAATCAATAAAAATTAAATATAAGGATTTTGAAAAAGCGACTCAACCTATTATCGGAGAATTTTCAAAATAATTTCTCTTCGTGTCATCCCGACCGACCTGCCTGCCGACAGGCAGGAGTGGAGGGATCTTTTTCAAACGACGATTGCGTTAGATTCCTTCCCGATTCAATCGGGACCCGGAATGACACAAAAATCTTATGAAATTCAGATTTTACTTATTATTTCTATTTTATACCCTCCTGCTTCTATTTTACCCAGGAGATTCTGAATATTTTAGGACTTTTGCTTATAACCGTGCGCTTTTTGCTAAGATCGATCAAAAAAAAGAGTTTAAAAATAATCCAGTACCGTATCTCAAATTCCCCTACTATCCGCAGGTAACCGCTGAGGGAGTATATGTGGTTGACTTACCGTCATTCACACCTGTTTTAGAAAGAAATCCCCACCAACAATTCATTCCGGCCTCAACTACAAAAATCGTCACTGCGCTGGTTGCTACCGACATTTATAAGCCGGACGACGTCTTAACTGTCAAAAGGATAATAGAAGAAGGCCAGATCATGGAATTGAAGATTGGTGAGAGAATCACGGCTGAAAATCTTCTCTATGGGATACTGGTCCACTCTGGCAACGACGCTGCATACGCCCTGGCAGACAACTACGATTTTGAAAAATTCCTGGATTTGATGAGACAGAAGACAGAACAGCTTTCAATGAAAAATTCTCGTTTTGCCGATCCTGCAGGCTTGGATGAATTCAATCAATACACTTCTCCCTTTGATCTTGCTCTGGCTGCCCGGGCTCTGCTCGAAAACAACGAACTTAAAAAAATGGTTGCAACAAAAGAAATCACAATTGCCGATGTCGACTATAAATATTTTCACAAGCTATCGAACGTCAATAAACTTTTAGGAGAAGTTCAAGGGATCGGAGGTTTAAAAACAGGCTTCACTGAAAATGCAAAAGAAAATTTGGTAAGTTTTTATAAGTCAAATGGCCATCAGTTTATCATCGTCATATTAAAAAGCGACGATCGCTTTGAAGATACTAGACAAGTCATATCTTGGATAAATACTAATGTTGATTATTACCCTCAGGTTCAATAAATCCTGTGGGCTATTCTGTAAAGTAATTATCTGTAATTGCCGGCACATACGAAACGAAATTATTTTCTCCCAAGAAAACATATACAGGCTGAAGATATTCCTGATAGACATCTGGATCTAGATAACCCAAAAACATTTTTTTTATAACAATTTTTTGGCTATTTGCCTCATTCTGGATTATCACTCCGTTCCCCGTCTTTAAAGCTTCCCAAGCCAGGTCGCCTGTCTTTATCGGATAGACTCCGATCTGGGCGTTTGATTTTTCATAAAATTTTATTTGAGCTTTAATAATCTTAAAACCCTCTTTATAAAAAACCAACATCACATAATTTTGACTATTGAAATACTTGGGTGAAACGACTGGATATTGTTCTTGGTCCGGCCGGTATAAATCTACTTCAGCCAAATTTGCATCTTTATTTGTATCAAGGAGCTTCATTTGTTTTGCTTCCGGATTGTATGAGATGAAAATCGTGTTGGTTTTGCCTTGAGCTAACTCTTCGGGATATCTTCCAACATCTCTCAGGAAATCTCTGGTCTTATCTTCCGCTTCTTTTTTTAGCGGTTCTACGGCGTCTTTAAATATTTGAGGTTCATTTTCAAAATTATATTCGTATGTGAAATTGAAGTTCGTGATATCAATCTGCAGGGTTTGCCTGGCATCTTTAAAAATTGCTTCTTCACCTTCAAGTCTGTGCTTTACAGATTCTGTGTCAAATCCTAAGGTTTTTGCAATGAGATAGATTTTCTCACGATAGCCAAACCTCGCGTTGGCAGAAGGCAGAAAGAAAACCTTTGCCGATTCTGAAGCCGTTACCGGCTTACCCTCAATCGTATCGATGGAAAAACTTAGATTTGAGCTCGGGCCGACATCTTTAATTAGTGGCTTCTTTATATTTCCGAAAACCGGATTTATGTACAATATAGTCGGTTTAACCGGCACAAGCGTCAAAAGTAAAACTCTGATCAGATAATATAAAATCAAAAGAACTAAAAAAAATAGTAATCCAAACGGGGCAAATTTCCGACTGTAGTATGAAAGTTCTGTAAGAGTCATAATTTAATAATAACAAAAATTGTTTCATTGTTTCATTGCTCAATTGTTGATAAAATTAATCTATGGCTAATAAGTTGAAAATCGGTTGGTTTAGTTTCACTTGCTGTGAAGACTCTACGATTATATTTACCGAGCTTTTAAATACCCACTGGAAAAATTGGAAAAATCAAATTGAATTTGTACACGTCAAAGTCTTAAAAAAAAGCCCTGAAATAATCCCTGAAATGGATATTGCCTTTGTCGAGGGCGCAATAGCTGGAGACAGACAGGAGCAAAAACTCAAAGATATACGTCAAAAAGCTAAAAAATTGGTCGCGATCGGCTCTTGCGCGGTGGTTGGATCTCCGTCCAACCAAAGGAATTTTTTTAATCGATCCCAGCTTGATGAGATCAGGCCGATCTTGGAAAGATTTAAGTATAAGGAAAAAGTGCTCAAACTTTCTGATATTGTGAAAGTTGACGATGTCGTCAACGGTTGCCCGATGAACGAAGCGGTGTTTTTACAAATTATGGATAAATTATTGAATACTTAATCCCTGTCATTCCGAGCGATGTGAAACGAAGTCGAGGAATCTCATACATGCCAAACTCTGTTGTAAGAGATCCCTCCACGCGCTAACACTTGGTCGGGATGACAAAAAAACGTATGCACGACATAAACGATAATTTCGACATCAATCTATCGGAAATATCCAAAGTCGAAGGGGCTGCTTCGCTGGAAATTAAAGTCCGCGATAAAAAAATTGAGGATCTGAAATTTTACATTTCCGAATGGAAACGTTTTTATACCCAAGCTATTCAAGGTAAACCGTTTATCGCCGTGCCCCAATTGGTAGCGAGAATTTGCGGAACCTGTTCGAACGCTCATCTCCTCTGTTCGATAAAAGCGATCGAAAATGCCCTTAACATAACGCCTTCTAATCAAACAATGCTCTTAAGAAAACTTCTCTATTTCGGATTAATCATAAGAGACCATGCGCTTCATCTCTATGTTTTTTCTTTACCAGATATTTATAAGAAAAACTCGATTTTAGACTTTGATGAAAATGATCTTGTTCAAAAACAGCTCTTAGACGATACTTTTGCCGTTAAAGAAATTGGAAATCAACTCTCAATTATCGTAGGTGGACGATCTGTGCATGCACCAATGCCTACCATTGGCGGTTTTTTAAAGTTGCCCAAGCTCGAAGACCTAAAAAATCTTCGTCCCAAATTAATTGAAATCAGGCCAAGAATTCTAAAACTTATCGAAATATTTTCCCAATCTGCAGACACCTTAACAGTCAAAGCTCCGATAAGTTTTAACGGCCTTTATTCCGAGGATTTTTCTTTTTTAAACGGAATCATGAAAAGCACAGACGGAAAGGTGGCGCTTGGTAACGAATTGAGTAAATACATAGAAGCAGTGCTTATTCCCTACTCGCACGCCCGTGGCTTTAAGTTGAATGGAAATTTAATTATGGTAGGCGCGCTTGCCAGATTAAATTTAACTAAAGAAAAACTTCATCCAAAAACAAAAATTGATGTTTCGAAATATCTTAATTTATTTCCTTCTAAAAATATTTATCATAATAATTTAGCTCAATCGATCGAGATTTTGCATGTGATAGATCTCTCAATCGATATCATCGATAATCTTACTCAAATTATTGATGAGAAACCTGCAAAAGCAAAGCCAAAGGAATCAACAGGAGTGGGAGTTATAGAGGCGCCACGAGGCACTCTATATCACAAATACGAAATTGACAATGCTGGAATAATTAAAAAAGCCGAAATTATTGTTCCTACCGGTCAAAACCAAATACTTATGGAAAGAGGAATTTACGAACAGACGGAAAAACTCCTCTTTGAAAATATTGATAAAGAAAAAATAACTTTAGAGGCAGAAAAACTCATCCGCGCTTTTGACCCTTGTATGTCCTGCGCCTCACATTTCCTTAGAGTAAAGTGGAAATAAATGTTTATTCGTAATCCCGATTTTATCGGGATCTATTTAATTCTGGATTCCTGATCCCAACTTCGCCTATCGGCTTCGATGGGCGAGGCAAGTCGGGAATGACACGCTTTAACCAATTGATCGTCATTCCTATATCTAAACTAAGGGGAATTCCGAATATCCTTACAGAGTTAATTTTTTTTAATTTTTTAAGCAACTGTAAATGAAGCATTAAATCATAATCATGGGGAGAATTAGGGGTTCTTTCCATACTCTGCAGCTCCTCAAATTTTAAGATTTTTGGTTCTTTAAGTCCCTTAACCGTATCCAAAATTACTAAATCTTTTTCTTCTTCTGGTGGAAAGTTCTCGTTCGGATCTGCGATTTCAAATTGTATTTCAGGAAATAATTTCTTTAGTTTAGGAAGAATTTTTATTGGTAAGTTATCTTCTTTTACTAACAGATTTCCAAAAACATATATCTTCATTGAGTATTATTGTCATTCCCGCGAAAGCGGGAATCTATTAAATAGATTCCGCATCAAGATTGCCCTCATGAAAATAGGGGTGCGGAATGACATTAGATATTATAAAATTCAATTGCCTTATTTGTATAAAATTCTAAATTCTTGACCTGCTGTTCTGTTAAAACATCGCAGACAAACCCCCAGTGAAAACTCACCCAATCACCTACTTTTAAGTTATTCAGTAAGGATTTTCCCCTATAATCAATCTTTAACTCCTTAACTGTGGGTTCACTTAATGACAATTGTTGATTGCTTGCCCCTCGAATCCCGCCCTTGGCGGGAGAAGTGGGGTTGATTGTTAATTGTTTTGTCTTAACCGTTTCTAAATTTTTAATTTTTAACTTTTCATTTTTAATTTGTATTTTCCCCCATCCTATCCTACAAGAATCCATTGTATCTAACGTATGATTTGAATTAACATGGCCGGTTCTCTTAAAGATATTAAAAACATGAAAGGCATGATGTGGGTAGAACTTCTTTGACAAGATTTTTGCTTTCACCCTATGAAATTTTATCTTCTCCATTTTCTTTTCTAAATCCAATTCTTCTTGCAAAAAATACGCATAGTCTCTATTTGAAATATTGTCAAGAAGTGAATTGCCAATCCAATAAGCTTCCACAACTTTTTGCTCGAACGGGTCTAAGATTTTATTTTCTATTGAGATTAGTTTCAAATATGAATATAAAGTGTCAAATTGAGAAAGTATTATTTCTACTTCCCTATCGGCAACTTTATCTTTTAGGTGATCGATCAAATTAGAATTTTCCTCTGGTCCACAGTAGCCGAAAAAATTAGGCGCTGATGAATATTTTGAACAAAGAAGCAGTCCTTTTGAATCCATTTTGATTTTATTGTCATGCTGAATTTATTTCAGCATCTGATTTTTAGATAGCAGATCCCGAAACAAGTTCGGGATGACATTGGTCTTAATTAAGATAATAAAAGCAGCTGTACTAATAAATAAAGAGCTATAAATATCTTTCGGTAAAATTTTAATACCTGCAAAAGCTCCATTTAAAATGTTACCAACCACAACTGCAAAAGTAAGAATAAGCGCCGCGAGACTTGCTGGTGTATATTTAAGAGCTTTGTACCATGTGTAAACATATAAAAACAATATTGTTCCCCCTATAACAATTACAGAAAGCTTGTTATAATCAAATGTCAAAAATATCGCACTCTTACCTGATAAAAAACCAACCACCATCAGTAAACTTCCTCCTATTCCCATCCTAAACAACCCAACCGTTTCCGACGATACAGTTTTTAAGGCTTTCTTCGCTAATATATTTTCTACACTCCATAATAATGTTGCACCTAAAATCATCAGTTCTCCTTTCCCAAAAGTCAGATTAAACTTGGCAAAGAAAAAATTAGCTGTAAAAATTAATGCGAAACTGACGAAATAGCCAGCTGTAATTTTTTCTTTAAGAAAAATTACCGCCAATATAGTCACCCAAACAAATAAAGTTTTCTGTATCAAGTTGGCATTAATCGCCGGAATGTATTGGAGTCCGGTAAAAAAAAGATAAAACGGCAGCGCTCCGCCTATGAATCCAATCAGAATCAAAAATGTCAGTTGTTCCTTTTTCAATTTTTTTAGCTCTTTAATCCTACCGGAAACTAAAAATAAGACCAAAAATAAGACGCCGACATAAAAGTTTCGTGAAGTAGTTAAAACCAGAGGGGAAATTTTAGCGACCGATATTTTTGAGTAGAAAATCGCAAATCCAGAAATTACCGAGGCTAAAAAAGCCAGCAAAATACCCTTTTTTAAGTTATTCATACCTTATTTGCTTCGGTTCGATCTTTTGAATTATTAAATTACCATAGACCATCACCAAATCATTGACATTCACCCTCCCCACTTTCTTATCATAGATGGCTTTTATGCCGTTTTCAAGCAGCGCTTTTTTACCTTTAATTTTCTTAACTTTCAGTGGTCTTAAAAAACACATTTTGGAAAAACAAAATTATTATAAATATCCAGACAAAAAAACCTAGCTCCGTAATAACCGAATTCCGCAAAGATATAATATCTGGAAAATTCTGATAAACGTCCCAGGCAAAACCAAAAGCCATGTAAACGCTTCCTAAAGCAAGAAACATCCTCCAAAGCTTCGGTCTGATAATAATTATAAAGGGTACAAGCCAGGTAAACCACTGAATTCCAAATGTAGGAGTAAAGACAAAAAGAAAAAGCATGATCATAAAAATATTTTTTAATAAATTTTTATCTTTTCTAAAAATAGAAAAAATAACAAAAGCAGATAGAAAAATTCTTCGCATCAGTTGTTCCGCAAACGGACTTAGTTGATAATCTGTCAAGTACAATGCTATCTTGCTTAATCCCCATGCTCCAAATATCCCTCTATGATTTTTTACCTTATAAAGAATATCTAGTACTGGAGTAGGAAATAATAAGGAATGAATCAGTGTAAGAATCAGCGGAAAGAAAGCAAGAATAACGAATAAAAGTTTCTTCTTAGATTTTTTGATAAGCGGTATCACGAATAGAATTGGCCATGGCTTCGTATATATAGCAAAAGATAGAGTCAAAATCGAACTTAAAACCTTATTCTTCATAAATAAAAGTAGACTTAGTAAGAAAAAAAACAAGGGAATCGACTCCATTTGTCCATGAATATTTATAACAATGATTGAAATCGGATTTAGTGCGTAAATCAAGACTGACTGCAAGTTTTTTTTTGCTAAATAATAAAGCGGGAAAAGCACAGCTGAATCAAAAATGCTAAAAATTATTTTTAAAAAAACATAGGGATGAATAAAGTTTTTTAAATAAATCGCGGCAACTCCCAGATAACCAATGAATGGAAAATAACTCGCATCATATCTAGGGTTTCGATCCAAAAGATACTGTCCATCCCTTAAAAAAGTATTTATATCATCGCTTTTGCTGGATAAAAAAAGTAAAGTAACTGAAACTCTAAGTATAAATGCAAATATAACTATTATTTTAAATGAGAATTTAATTTTTATATTCGAAATTAGCCAAATTAAAACAAGACTTATTAAGGTGTAGATGAACAATAACATTCAATAATTATAACAATTTGAAAAACGGGTTAATTCTTCAGTATATTAAAACCTATAATAATTTGCTCTTTAAAAAAAATTCAAAAAGCATTAATTTGAAAATAGGCAGTTTATTTAACTGCCTATAATGGAATGGAACTAATTAATAAAATTAAAATCCGATTGAAAAAGATAATCGATAAAAAGGTCGATCGAACGCTAGCTAAACCTATAAAAATTATTGAAGAAAATGGCCAATTCTATCTTATTCTAAAGCAAACACAAAATCCTGACTTATATTTTTTAGCCAGAAGTTTAGACGGTATTGATTTTGATCTTTTAGACAATTTTCAAAAATTGGAAAATTTTGTCGAAAAATTCAGTTCTTCGGCTGTCGTCCCAGAATTAGATAAAAGAAAGAAAAGGATAATCTATTTTGGTGACAGACATATTTATCTAGCCCGATATTCCAAAAAAAAGGGTTGGATGAGAAATAAGAAACCGTTACTGGACTCACCTTATCCGACAGAAGTTGGAGGAGCATTTCTCTTTCCTAAAGGGATTTTAGTTTTGTATTTCGAAAAAATTGTCGAAAATGAATTTACCTATTTTAAAGCAAATATTGCAGAATTTGATAAAAGTAAACCGGACAGATTGCTTTGGAAAACCGAAGTACCAATTTGGAACAGCAAAGACCACTGGCCGGGAAAAAAAGCTCATTTGCTCGGGGCGGTCATGAATAAAAACAAAATTGTGATGTATTGGTATGTTGATGAAGAAATAATTTATGGGGTATACCTTTCAAGTTTCTACTTTGACCCGAAATCTATCAGTAAGTACCCGAGCAGATTACATAAGTACAAAAAGAATCCCATAATTACTCCAAGACAACAAAACGATTGGGAAGCGTTCACTACCCTTAATCCCGCTGCAACTTATATTAATAATAAAGTACATATTTTATATAGAGCGCAAGGATTTGATTATATTTCAACTGTAGGATACGCTGTTAGTTCGGATGGCGTTAATATAGACGAACGACTAGACTATCCGATCTACGGACCGTCAGCTAAATTTGAGATAAATAAGTCCGGCCGTGTCAATCCACAACTAATGTCAGCAGGAGGCTATAGCGGCTGTGAGGATCCACGTATTACTCTCATCGACGGAAAAGTATATATGGTCTATGTAGCGTTTGATGG
>MFZO01000001.1:29727-42143 GCA_001788015.1 Candidatus Roizmanbacteria bacterium RIFCSPHIGHO2_02_FULL_38_11
CTCTAACTTCTATAGATCTGGCCGATTTTCTTGGTCAACGCTGGAACTGGGCTAAACCTGTTTTAATCTCACCTCCTCATGTTATAGATAAAAGCGGCTGTCTCCTGCCGGAAAAAATTAATGGTAAATATGTATTTTTTCATAGAATTTTTCCCAACATACTTATTGACTTCGTAGATGATCTAAACTTCAATGGCAAAAATAAATGGCTAAAAGGTGAGCACAAAATAAAAACAAGACCTGGTATGTGGGATAGCCGCAAAATTGGGACTGGAGCGCCACCTCTTAAGACAAAAGATGGTTGGTTAATGATTTATTACGGAGTTGACGATAAAGATACCAGCAAATATCATATAGGCGCCATGCTACTCGATCTAAATAATCCAACTCGCGTCCTGTATCGTTCAATAAAGCCTATACTTAGCCCCAGTGAAGAATATGAAAACAATGGATTTAAACCTGGCATCGCCTATCCCTGCGGAGCAGTAATAATTAAAAATAAACTTTTTGTCTATTATGGAGCGGCTGATTCGACCGTCTGCGTAGCTAGAGCAAATCTAAATAGTTTTTTAAAACTATTAAAGACTAAGAGAATTCCTAAACTTTCACCAATAGAAATTAAAGAAGTAAATTACTGATGCTATTTCAAAGATACTTAAACAACCCCATACTCTCACCTAATAATAAAAACGACTGGGAAAATTTCGCAACATTTAACGGTTCTGTTGTTAAGCATGAGAATAAATATATTTTGCTTTATCGTGCGATGGGCAAGGAACAAGAAATAGATACCAAAAGATTAAGGTTATCGACTATAGGCAGAGCCGAAAGTTTTGACGGGTACAAATTTAATAATAGACGGATATTTATTAATCCATCTCAGGAATGGGAAAAGTTTGGCTGTGAAGACCCAAGAGTCACAAAAATTAATGATAGATACTTTATTTTTTACACAGCTTTAGCCAACTACCCACCAAATTACACCGATATAAGAGTGGGCGTTGCCATATCTAACGACTTAGAAAAAATAGATCAGAAATATCTTGTTACCCCTTTTAACGCTAAAGCCATGGCAATGTTTCCCGAAAAAATCAATAATCTTTATACGGTAATACTTACGGTTAATACTGATAATCCGCCGTCTTACGTCGCAATCGCTCAATTTGATAAAATTGAAACTTTGTGGGACCTTAACTATTGGCAGGAGTGGTATAAAGACTTAGACAGATATATTATTTCCTTAAAACGTGTAAATAGTGACGGAGTTGAGGTTGGTGCCCCTCCGCTAAAAACCAACTCCGGATGGGTACTATTCTACTCGTATATCAAGCATTATTTCAGTAGCAGAATTAAAAGAGAGTTTAGAATCGAATCGGTTTTATTAGATCTTAACAATCCGCAAAAAATAGTTGGAAGAATTCACGGACCTCTCCTAGATCCTCAAGAAATCTACGAAAAAACAGGCGTAGTATCCGATGTTGTTCTTCCTTCCGGAGTAATTGCAGAAAATAACAAGGTCAAGGTTTACTATGGCGCTTCAGATACAACTTGCGCTCTTGTCGAAGCTGATTTGACCGAATTTATGCGGTCTTTTGAAGTAAACTCTCCAGGAACAATAAAATGTAAAAAATTTCCGGATAACCCAATACTTTCGCCTAAACCAGAATATGACTGGGAAACCAAAGGCGTATTCAATCCTGCTGCTTTTGAGATTAAAGGAAAAACCTATCTTGTTTACAGAGCTACATCTAAGGATAATATTTCAAATCTTGGTCTAGCGGTAAGTAATAACGGCATAATAATAGACGAGAGATTAAACAAACCGATCTATCCCGTTAGAACAAAGTTTGAAAAATCTGCGGGAGTCGGGAAACCCGGAGGCTGCGAAGATCCAAGAATAACAATCATTGATGATATCCTATATATGTTATATACGGCATATGACGGTATTCTGCCCCGTCTGGCGATTACATCTATATCCATCACGGATTTTCTAAAAAGAAATTGGAATAATTGGAAAATGCCAAAAATTATCTCACCCCCGAATATAGCTGATAAAGATGGCGTGCTTTTTCCCAAAAAAATAAATAATAAATACGTTATATTTCATAGAATAGAACCCAATATCTGTATTGATTACGTCGAGGATCTAAATTTCGATAATTTAGAGTATCTTAAAATAACCAGTATTATCACTCCGCATAACAGAACTTGGGATGAAGCAAAAATTGGCATAAGCACACCGCCTTTGGAAACTAAAGAGGGCTGGATTATTTTTTATCATGGAATAAGCAAAATAGACGGACATTATCGAGTAGGGACTATACTACTTAATTTAAATGACGTTACAAAAGTTATAAGCTGGACACCTTATCCAATATTAGAAGCGGAGACATTATTTGAAAAAAGAGGCGTTGTCAATAACGTTGTCTTTCCTTGCGGATATGTTTTAAAAAACAATACTATTTTTCTCTATTACGGTGGAGCTGATAAAGTAATTTGCGGAGCAACAGTCTCATTAAGTGGATTAATTGAATATCTTCTAAATAGCCGCTCAACAAAATATCTGGACTACCCCTAATCTACAATGTGGTAATAATCTGCTGATATAATAAGTGAATGCAAAAACTTCCTGACGAGATTTTAGATCTTGCAAATAAAAGAAATGAACTTCGCAGAAAGAAAGATTTTAAGAGAGCCGACGAGATAAGAAAACAGATTGAATCAAAAGGTTTTACAATTACTGATAGTTCAGAAGGACAAAAACTAGAGTTAAAATCTCAAACAATCAAAGAACCGCAAAACAATAAAAAAGACCACGCTTTGCTTGCCATCTTCGGATCAGGCGAAATGTCTCCAACCGGGCGAAGAGTGCATGAATATTTAATCCAGGATCTTTCTCCTCCGGTCAAAATTGCACTCCTTGAAACGCCAACCGGTTTTGAAGTAAATCCCCATTATTGGTACGATAAACTTTCAGAAATGCTGACGGTTGGTTTACAGAATTTTAAACCGATCATCACTAGAGTCCCGGCTCTAAGGAGAGACGGTCCAAATAACACAAACGATCCTGAAACCCTCAAGCCTCTTTTAGAGTCAGACTACGTCCATACTGGAGCCGGCAGCCCAACCTATGCAGCTAAGCATCTAAGTAACTCTTTGGCTCTCAAATATCTATCTGATTTTGTTAAAAATTACGGTAGAATATCTTTTGCTTCCGCTACTGCCATTGCTTTTGGCAAATATCTTCTGCCTGTCTATGAAATTTACAAAGCCGGTGAAGATCTTCATTGGAAAGAAGGGCTGGATTTTTTTCAGCAATGGGATTTGAATCTTAGCATCATTCCTCATTGGGATAACACCGAAGGCGGAAAAGAAATCGACACCAGCAGATGTTATATGGGAAAAGCTCGATTTGAAAAATTATTAAAACTTCTTCCTGGTCCAACTACAATTTTAGGAATCGACGAACAAACAGCCTGCATTTTTGATTTAAGCAAAAAGGAAGTTTCTGTTATGGGAAATGGAACAACAACTATTTTAAAAGGAAGTTCTAAAAAAATAATTCAACGCAACTCCAAATTTTCATTCTCTCCTTAAATAATAAATTCTTGATCAACTCGATAGGTTCGTGATTTATTCCTTAATTGTATTGTTAAAGTCCCTTTTCCCATTAACCTTACTTGCTTATTGTTAAAAACGAGCAAAGCAGTATCCTCGTCTATTCCCATCCAGCACTCACGGACAGCTTTTGGGGCAGAATCTATGACTTTTTTTAATAATTTCTGTTTATATTTTTGAGCCCAATCAAAATGCGGAAATATAGAATAAGGAACTAAATCAAGTCCTTTTTTCCACATAGGCTTTTCTCCTTTATCGAACGCCTCTTGAGCATTCGCTAAAACATAATTTCCCAAAATCATCGCGCCAGCAGATGATCCAATTAAAATTTTTCCACCTTCGTAAAGATTCTCTATTAAATTCCAAGACTTAGAATTCTTAAATATTTTTAGAAGGTAACCAGGATGTCCACCGGAAAAATAGATAACTGAGGCAGTTTTTAATTTATCGAGATTAGATTTTTTACTTGCATCATGTTTTTCAACAATATTTAAGCCAAACGGGTTGACTCCTAATCTTTTGAAATGCTTTACCCCTTCGTCAATCCAATTTTGCTGGCGCTCGTCTGGAACAGAAGCTGTCGGAATTATCGCAACATTTATTCTTTGCTTTCTCTTAATTTTTTCAACTCGCTCAATAAGATAACCGTCAATCTTTATCATCGACTGCGTGAATTCTCCAGAGCCGACTAAAACTAGTATTTTCACTTTAACATTATAAAAAACCCCGCCGAATTAGGCGGGGTAAACTTTTTAAAGTTTTAGTCAATTTAATATTCCGGCATTTGGGGAGCCGCTGGTGTTTTGTCTTTTTCCTGAATATCGGTTATCAATGCCTCTGTCGTCAAAACCATCGTTGCCACCGATGCGGCATTTTCAAGTGCCGAGCGCACTACCTTGGCCGGGTCGATGATGCCTCTCTTCAGCATTGAACCAAACTCTAGCGTAAGGGCATCAAAACCGTAGTCGCTACCTTTTGCTTCCTCTACTTTCCTGAGTACCCAGCCGGCATCGGCTCCCGAATTGGCCGCTATCATCTTCAGAGGTTCTGCTAATGACCGATAAACAATATCGACGCCTGTCTTTTCTTCCTCAAACTCCATCTTCTTCTTTAACCCCACTAGCGAACTTCTTGCCTGAAGTAAAGCAACGCCTCCTCCGGCAACAATTCCTTCCTCAAGCGCTGCTTTTGTGGCAGCCACTGCGTCGTTAACTCTTTCTTTTTTCTCTTTCATCTCAACTTCGGTTGCCGCACCGACGTTTATGACAGCGACACCTCCCGAAAGCTTTGCCAGTCGCTCTTGGAGTTTTTCTTTATCAAAATCAGATGTAGATTCCTCTATCTCACGCCTTATCTGGGCAACTCTGGCTTTTATTTTAGACGAGTCGCCCTTTCCGCCAATTATGCGGCAATTTTCTTTATCTGACCATACCTTATCGGCCTTACCACAGTCGTCAACCTCGATATTTTCGAGTTTTTTTCCTAAATCTTCAGAGATGACTGTTCCACCGGTTAGAATGGCGACATCTTCAAGCATCTCTTTTCTTCGATCGCCAAAACCGGGCGCCTTGACAACGAGTGTGTTAAATGTCCCCCTCAACTTATTTACTACTAATGTCGCCAAAGCTTCTCCCTCGACCTCGTCGGCCATGATTACCAAGTTTTTAGAAACTTTGACAAATTTTTCCAAAAAGGGAAGCAGGTCTGATACTGCCGAAATTTTCTTGTCCGTAATTAGAATATAGGCGTCTTCAACTTCGGCAAACATTTTGTCCGGGTCGGTGACAAAGTAGGCTGAAGCATAACCGCGGTCAAACTCCATCCCCTCTTTGTACTGTATCTCCATCTGAAGACCTTTTCCTTCTTCGACCGTCACGACTCCATCTTTTCCTACCTTTCTTATTGCCTCGGCGATGAGTGATCCAATCTGCTGATCGGCCGCTGAAATTGTCGCAATCTGAACAATCTCCTCCTCGTTACTGATCGAAACTTTTTTAGACATTTTTTTTACTTGATTGACGACTTCTTCCACAGCCATCTCTATCCCTTTTTTCAAAATCATCGGGTTGGCTCCAGCTGTAATATGTTTTAAGCCGTAATTAACCATCATTTGAGTGAGCAATGTCGACGTTGTGGTTCCGTCACCTGCCACATCGTTGGTCTTTGAAGCCGCCTCTTTGACAAGCTGCGCTCCCATATTTTCAAATGGGTCTTCAAGATCAATCTCTTTCGCTACGGAGACTCCGTCGTGTACGACATTCGGAGCGCCCCACTTGCGATCTAGGGCGACGTTTCGGCCACGAGGGCCTAATGTAGTAACGACTGCTTTCGCTAAAATGTTAACACCTTTTGCAAGTTTTTGTCTTGCGTCTTCGGAAAATTTGAGTTGTTTTGCCATTTATTTATTTAATAATTTGTAATTAAAACCCGTTAACCAGTTAACTCGTTAACGAGTTAACAAATTAACAAGTTAATTAACAACTGCCATTACATCTTTCTGTTCTATCAGCAACCATTCTTCATTCCCAACTTTGACTTCATTCCCGCCCCATTTTTTATAAAGAACTTTTTGGCCTACTTTAACCAGCATCGGAATTTTTTGGCCATGATCATTGACTGTTCCCGGCCCGACGGCCATGACCTGACCGACTTGCGGTTTTTCTTTGGCTGTGTCCGGTAGAACTATTCCTGAAGGGGTAGTTTGGGTTTGCTCAAGAGGTTTTACTAATACGTAATCAAAAAGAGGTTGGATATTATGCTTTTGTTTTGCCATAGATTTTTAATAATACAACTTGTAAAATGAAATTGTTTTGCAATTTCTATTTTTCACAACAATACTTTACAAAAAAAATTTCGTTTTGTCAAGTGGATAATTAGACTGCTAACATTATGGACACATCTAATGGGTCATCAGAAGTTGATAAATTAAGAGCTCGTTTGCAATCAGCAGAACTGCCTGCTAATCTGCGTGAGAAGGCGGTCCACCAAATTGATCGAATCGCACTCACTTTAAAATATGGAGGAAATCTATCACAGATAGATATCACTACAAAATACATCGATTGGATAACTAGCCTTCCCTGGAACAAAAAAACCGACGACGTCCTTGATATTCAAAAGGCAAAAGCCGTACTCGACAAGAACCATTACGGATTGACAAATATCAAGCGGCGTCTCCTCGAATATCTTTCTGTCCTTATCGTCCAAAAACAAAAACTGCCGTCAGGCGTAACCCACGCCCCACAACTTTTTTTCATCGGACTTGTAGGTACGGGTAAAACTACTCTTGCCCAGTCGATTGCAGAAGCCCTGGGTCGAAAATTCATGCGAATCCCATTTGGTGGCTTATCTTCGGCGCTAGATCTTCGCGGTCAATCGAAAACTACCCCAGAATCCGAGCCGGGAATGATCTTAAAAGCAGTACGACGAGCCGAAGTTAAAAATCCAATCATTCTCCTTGATGAGCTGGATCGTATAACTCCAGAGTCGCGTGCCTCAATCATGGGTGTTTTGATTGAACTGCTGGATCCGGAACAAAACAGCAATTATGTGGACTATTTTATCGATTACCCTTTCGATCTTTCTCAAGTTTTATTTATAGCCACGGCTAATAATACCAATAACATTTCTACAGCAGTCCTGGATAGGCTTGAAGTGATTCAGATGCCGTCGTACACCGATGAAGAAAAGCTAGTGATAGGCAAAAGCTTCGTCTTGCCACGCTATCTCAAAATCGCCGGCCTGACCCAAGACAACCTTAAAATCGACGATGCGTCTTTGCATAAAATAATAAGACCTCTTGGTTATGATGCCGGTATTCGGTCGCTGGAAAGAAATATCGAAGGAATTGTACGTAAAATAGCTTTCAAAATTGTCGCTGGCGAAGGAACAAGTTTTTCAATAAATGAATCTAACTTAAAAGAGTTTATGTCCTAAAGCTACAAGAAACAACCAACAAGATACAAACAATAATCAAATTTCCAAGAAACAAGATACAAATAAATTTCAAAAAACAAAACTTCAATTAACAAACTAGATAATGACCATTAACAATAAATACGATTTGGAAGAAAGAACTTTGGAGTTCTCAAAAGAAATAATTCGTTTATGTAAATCACTTCCAAAAAATATTATTACCATTCCCCTAATTGGTCAGCTTATAAGATCGGGAACAGCTATCGGGGCAAACTATATTGAAGCAAACGATTCACTTGGAAAAAAAGATTTTCTACATAGAGTTAAGATTGCTCGAAAAGAAGCAAAAGAAACAATCTATTGGTTAAAACTAATAATTGAAGCAGAAAATAAATTTGAAGAACAGGTAAATGTTTTATTAAAAGAAAATATCGAACTAAAAAATATTCTTTCTACAATCATTAAAAATTCAGGCAGTTAATTGTTTATAAAGCCTAAAGAAACAGAAATCAATTCAAATTAAAAATAAATGCTCCTAAAACCTCTTTCCCTCCCAATTTTTTAAACCATGAGAATCTATCAACATTTGGTTGATTAATAATAAACCTATGCGCTCCAAGTTCTCTAGCAGTATCTATACCCATTTTAATTAAAACCGAGCCAACTCCTTGTTTTCTATATCTTTTATCAACGTAAACACCATCAACACCCGCAGCTACTCTTAAGTCAATACCTGACACAATCAAATCGGGTCTTTTAACAATTATAGGTGAGTCTAACGTGGCATTTTTTACATTATCTGTATAGCGAAAATCACAAATACCGATCGACTGTCCACCGTTAAAAGCGGTTATTGCTACATATTTTATTGGTCCAAAGTCAAAAACTGAAGCAGTAAATCCATAAGGACCAATTTCTACAACATTACCTATAGATAGTTCTTTTATATCTTTTGGAGCTAATGCATACTCTAATCTACTCATAAATATGGTGTGTTGACTTTATTTCTGATTCGTTTGTTTCTTATGGATTGTGATTTGGAATTTTTTGTATCGCGTGAGTTGTTATTTGTGATTTATTTGTTTCTTGTGAATTGTATCTTGGGATTTACTTTTAAGTGTATCTATCAGCCACCTTTGAAGCACCGTATGAGTCTGGTTTGATCTTTACATCATAACCGCTTCCCCGAACCATTCCGACTACTTCAGTGATCATATCTCTGGTTTCTCCGTTATGCCCTATGTCAACATGAATTTGGATATTATATCTTGAAATCCCATTAATCTTGAAAAAATTGATGAAATTCTCAGATGTCTCCAGAGACATCGTAGCTTCCATATATATTCTTTCCTTCAGGCTTATTTTTCGGTCAACTATCTGCCTTTTCCAAAAATAAATTCCTCCGAATCCTACCCGATGAACGATAAGCGCCGAGACAAAATCATATACGTCCTTTCTAACTTTTTGTGAATCCGTTCCAACGATGATCTCATATCTTGCTTTCTTGTTCTGCGCCATGAAGGTGGTTATGATATTTTTTAGTTTCTCAAGATCGACTTTTCCGTAAGTTGGACTATTGTACATATTTATCGCATTAATTTCCAAGCTCCAAAAACCAAGATACAAATAAACTCCAATTCCCAAATCTCAATATTCAAAATTCAAACAAATTCTTTTGGAATTTGAAATTTAAAAGTTGGAACTTGTTTGGAAAACTTGTGAATTGTTTCTTGGAATTTAAGGATTTATCCTTTTATATTTCCTACCGGTCTAAAATAGGCAACCGGCTTGGAAAGCCCTGCTGACGATATAGATTCTACCACATCCGAAATATTTTTGTAGGCAAATCCTGCTTCTTCCGCCAAGCCGGCCCATGACGCAGACCTGACTATAATTCCCTGACTCTTCATCTTCTGCCATAACTTTTGCCCATGCACCATCTTTTTTGCCTTGGCTCGCGACATAGTCCGCCCGGATCCATGCGCGGTTGATCCGAACGCTTTTTTCATTGCTTCACCGCTGCCAACCAAAAGGTAGCTTCCCGTCTCCATCGAACCTCCAATTATCACAGGTTGGCCGGGAAATGAACGCGTAGCGCCTTTTCTATGAACCAATACTTTCTTTTTTAACCCTCCATTATTTTTGAGATTATTGGGAATCTCATGCTCCTCGAACTTTGCCATATTATGAGCTACATCGTAGACCAAATTCATCTCAAGCTCCTCCGCCGACTTTCCAAAAACTTTTTCAAAAGCAAGCCGAATTTGATAGGTTATTGCTTCCCTATTTACAAAAGCAAAGTTGGCGGCGGCAGCCATTCCGGCAAGATACTCCTTTGCATATTGTGAGTGAATAGGCGCACAAACCAACTGCCTATCGTTTAAGACAATCTTGAATTCAGACAGGTGTCTCTCGAATATTCTTAAATAATCGGTACAGACTTGATGCCCGAATCCGCGTGAACCGCAGTGAACCATGACAACAATCTGATTAACTTCTTTGATACCTAACTCTTTAGCCAGATCCTTATTAATAATTTTTTCAACCTTTTGTATTTCAAGATAGTGATTGCCCGAGCCAAGCGTAGCTAGCTGGCTCATACCACGGTCCACAGCTTCTTTGGATACAGACGAAAAATCTGCACCGGCAATTTTTCCCTTTTCTTCAATATGTCGGATGTCATTCGACCAACCAATACCTTTGGCTGAAACAAGATACGAGACTCCGTCCTGAACTAATTTCTTTAATTCTTCCCTGCTCACCTTTAAAAATCCTTTTCTGCCAACGCCAGCCGGAACATAATCAAATAAAAGATTTATAAGTTTTTCAATCGAATTTTTTAATTCAGCATAAAAAAGATTAGTTGTAATCAGCCTCATTCCGCAGTTGATGTCATATCCGACGGCTCCGGGAGAAACATATCCTTCTTCCGCATCCATGGCAAATACAGTCCCGATCGGCGCTCCATATCCTGAATGAGCGTCCGCCATGATAATGGTCGGTCCTACCAAACCGGGAAGCTGTGCGACGTTCCTAGCTTGGATAAAAACTTCTTCATCCATCTTGGTCAACAGCTTTTCCTCGGCAAAAATCCTTAAGGCACTCCCTTGATAATCATTCTTTACCTCATACTCGGCTTCTCCGATTTTGTTTAGTTCAAAACCGTATAAATTGACCATATTTAGAGCGTTATCGCACTAACTGTCAACCGCTTCGGTTGACAATATGGCTTTGTAACAATTCAAATATCAAAAACCAATGTCGCTTTATATTTTTTACCTATCCTCTCAACCTTGAATTTATGGAGAGTAAGTGCTTTTATGTCGGTTTTAATCGGGAGATTTCTTGAGATTTTTTGACCCAAAAGAACAGAATAAAGGCTGTATCCGTCTTCTATGAATGTCAATCTAAATTTTCCCTTCTTGAAGAGTGTAAGAGATGTGTCTTTTATGTATATAAGCTTGTTTATGAAGTTTGAAATCAGCTCGGACAAATTTTTTCCGGTTATTTTAATGGCTATCTCTTTTTCCTCCTTTACCTTATCTACCTCTGTAACTATGTCTGTAAAAACTCCTAAAATATTGCCAAACAGATCTTCTTCGTTTTTTCCATAGACTTCTACCTTGATATCCGCTAAGTTTTGATTATCGATTATTTTCCATTTCTGTTGTACCATATTTAATATATTATATGCTTATTAATATGCTTATGAGTAAAAAATTACTATTAGTATTGGTGGTGATCGCAGTCGTATCCTTCTTTTTTCTAACAATATACCTCATCACCACTAGACAAAGTATACGCTCTCAAGCTACTGCAGCACCAAATTGTCCAAGCGGTACGCAGCATCTGTTTACCAGTTCGACAAATCTTCGTGTCGGTTCAACGGTGGCATTGGGAGGAAAAATAGAGAGTTTGTCAGGTAATCCTAAGATGGAAAATAGAGACGGAGTACCCTTGGTTCAATACGTACCTGCAATGAAAGTCAGTTTTCTGAATCAGGTCGTTTTAGACTCGGCGCTGATATTTGACAACGATCCGAAGAAGGGAGAAAAACCCTGGTCGATAAACGGTGTATCACTGCCCCCTTCAGGGCAAGGCTCTTGGGGACCTCTGTTTAAACTCAATCTGACAACAGACTTAATGAGCTTCGACAACGGAGGAGACAGTTCCCACATTAATATCTGTGTAAAAAATACTTCTTCTCCACCGTCTCCAACTCCGACTCCAAAACCCAGCAATACTCCCAGTCCTACAAAAGCCATCACTCCTACAAAAAGCCCTACTCCCATTCCAACAAGTACTCCTACGCCCACGTTAACTCCGACAGAGACTCCTATCCCAACCATAACGCCTACTCCCGGAATTTGTCCCTTACCTAACGCTGTCACCGATATAAAAATAACTTGTGAAGCTTGTCAACAAAAATAACAAATATGAATAAAAAAACTATAATAATCTTAAGCTCGGTTTTCATCGGAGTTTTAGTCATTGGCTTTTTAACAGGATTATTTCTATTGAGGAGAAAACCAACCATTCCGGGTAAAGCTACCGGCCCTTCTTGTCCGGTGAATAGCGGTACGTGTAACTGGTCAAGCGACGATACTGCAACATCTTTCAACGTCCGGATAGTCGACCAGACGACAGGATCAACAATTTTAACTACAACAACTACTGAAAAAAAAGTTAACTTTACCCCGGTCGCCGGACACTCCTATAAATGTTTGGTAACTCCCGTAAATAGTTGCGGCACAGGACCTGAAAAAACTGATACTGCTACCTGCTTGGTTAATATTACCGAAACCCCTGTACTCACTCCAACCATCACTCCTACTCCGCCTGAGGAAACTACTCCGACTGCCACTCCTGAAGCCAGTCTT
>MFZO01000001.1:42149-48147 GCA_001788015.1 Candidatus Roizmanbacteria bacterium RIFCSPHIGHO2_02_FULL_38_11
ACCCCAACTGAAGAAGCTTCACCTACGCCTACATCTACTCCCGGCTTAACTGAAATACCAACTCCTACACCAACACCGACACCAACCGATACAGTAGAATCCACGCCAACCGAAACACCTACCTCCACTCCTCTACCCACCAATACGCCAGCCCAAGAAATTTCCTCTGCTGTAACTGAAGCACTAGCGCAACAATCCTCCCCAACCATCCCGCAAAGCGGTACGCCTGTTCAATGGTTTTTCGTCATCATACCGGTAGCAATAATCATTTTAGGGCTAATATTTTAAATAAAATCGCCCGATTATATGCTAAAATAAAAAAATGACAAACTTATCCAAAAAAATTCTAATCGTCGAAGACAATAAACTTCTCCAGCAAGTCTATTTTGATAAACTGGTTAAAGACGGCTTTGTGGTACTCCAGGCTTTTACAGGCATCCAGGGTCTGGCTTTGGCGACAAACTATCATCCCGACCTTGTCGTTTTAGACGTTATGTTACCTGGAGGACTAAACGGTTTTGATGTTTTATCACAGCTTCGAGCCAATGAGTCTTTTAAGCATACTCCGATTATCATGCTCACCGATCTAAAAGGCGAGAAAAAGACTGCCGTATCTATGGGCGCGACAGACTACATCATCAAAAATGAAGATCAAATAGATGAGACGCTCTCGAGAATTAAGTCTCACTTAAATACTGATCTCGTCGGTAAGATCAAAAAAATTTTGAAGTGAAGACCTTCATTCTGATTGGAAAATCTCCTTAAGTTAGGTAAAATATAAAGACTTAGGCGCGTTGGCGAAGAGGAAACGCAGCTGTCTGCAAAACAGCTATGCGCCGGTTCGATTCCGGCACGCGCCTCACTAGAAGCTCTTTTCGAAGAATGAGAAATTAAAGCTTCTTGTGTCCTCCTAAATTCGCTCTTCTAGCCGCGCTACAAATAGTAGGTAAGGCGAGAAGTAAGAATGGGAGGACATGCATCTGGAGATGTGCCGGAGCGGTTGAACGGGCCGGTCTTGAAGCCCGTACCGAGCGCGGAGGGTTGGCCGAGCGGTTTATGGCGCAAGTCTTGAAAACTTGTGGGCTTTTGCCCTCACAGGTTCGAATCCTGTACCCTCCGCTCTGGTACAGGACGAATCCCTCCATCTCCGCAGGCCGTTTTGAAAAACAAAGACACATGAATATCCTTGACTCCTCTGCTTTTAAAAAAATCATGTATTTTAAATTCTTCATGGTAATTTTTATCTGGGGATTGATTCCTCTCTTAATTCCGGCCAATCTAATTCCTCTTCTGGGTTTGAATTTAACAAATAGTCAAGTAACATTGCTTCGAATTTGGGGAATAATCGTGTTGTTGGATACATTTGTATATCTATATATTTATAAAAACCCCCATAACAAGTTATCGAAGTATTTAATCTTATTTGCCATTATAGATAACGGCGGCTTAGGAGTAGCAGAATTAATCCTCTGGCCATTTTTCAAATTCCCTTGGGGCATTTGGATCAACATTCCTTTCCAACTCTTTTTCGGTTACTGGTTTTGGCAATTTTATCGAAAAGGTAGATTCAATTGAATTACCATCTATGATCCACGTGGTATCGAGTTGGTAAATGTAAATAATTACCGATTATGTAGCTTAAATACTAATCTCTAAATATGAAATATAAAACTGAACTTGTGATTTGGACTAAAAGGGAAAAAGCGATTATTCAAACTATAAAAACAAAATTGAGAAGTCCCTCACATGGACTAGATCATCTAACTAACGTTGCAAGTCACGCCTTGGTCCTAGCAAAAAAATATAAAGCAAGTCGGGAAATAGTCGTGGCGGCAGCACTACTGCACGACCTTGGCCGGAACAATCCAAAATTACATGGTAAAAAATCCAGCCAATACTCAGCTTTTCTAGCCGAACCGCTTCTTAAAAAAGTCGGTTACTCTGATCAAGATATTAAACTAATTCTTCAGATTATTAGCGAGCATGATCAGCCTTTTTTCAGCTCAAAACTTCTGGAATCGCGGATTTTAAAAGATGCCGATTTCTTAGACGGATTTGGTTTCAGAGGTATGCTGCGATCGATATACTTCACCTCTGAAGCGGATCAGCCGATGACAAAAGCTGTGGAGAGGTTAAACCTGAAAATGCCACAAAGGTTTGAGGGACTGGAGTTTCTCGAAAGCAAAAACATCGCCAAAGAACAGTTTTATTTGACTCGACTTTTGCTATCTGAAGTAGACAGTTATAAAAAGATATACAAAGGAAAACTAATAGTGCTTGAGGGAATAAGCGGTACAGGCAAAGAAACTCAAGCAAAACTTTTAGCTAAATATCTGGAAAAGTGCGGAGAAAAAATCGTAATAGTTTATCACCCGACACTCAAGATGAAGGACATTTTAAAGCTTTGGAGAAAGCAAAAAACTGATGACTTTTCCGAAGTCTACCTCTTTATAGCCGACCGCAATGAAGTTGTCCAAAACAAAATTTTACCTGCGCTTATGCAGGGAAAGACCGTCATCAGTTTGCGAAACTATATAAGTTCTCTCGTTTATCAGGCGAAAAATCAGTCACAGAGGGATTTAATTAACTATCTTTACTCTAGATTTGAACCGATTCCTAATTTCGTCTTTTATTTTGATATTCAACCACAAGCTGCACTAAAGCGTATCGAAAACAGGGCTAAAAAAACCGGTGAAGAAAAAGGCAAATTTGAAAAAATCAATTTATTAAAGCAAAAAAGAATAAAATACGTGCAGGTTTTGAAAAATTTTAAGAATGTTATCAGGATTGATGCTGAAAAATCTATTGACGAAATCCACCGTAATATAGTAGACTCACTACTGACTTTATGGGAAAAAAAGGGCACTTGACTGTGATTGCCGGGCCAATGTTTGCCGGGAAAACCAGCAAACTAATTACCTTATATAGAGTATTTACAAAAAACGGGTTCAAAGTTCTCTGTTTTAAGGCCGAGGGTGCCGAAGTCAAAAACCGCAGAGGGAAAACTAACTCTCACGACGAAAGAAATCTTCCGGTAATTTTTATCGAAAATAAAAAGCCCCAGCCGATTTTAAATATTGTCAAAAAAGAAAATCCCGATAAAACTCTTATAGATTCCGTGCAGTTCTTTCCCGATTCCCCTACCAAAAAAGTCGTCTTTAAATTATTAGAACAGGGAGTAGACGTTGTTTTAAATGGTCTGCTTTATGACTACAACAGAAAATATTTCCGTCTGATGCATGAACTATTTGATCTGGCAGATGAAAGAATGGAGCTTTTTGCAATCTGTGAACGATGCGGGGCCCGCGCCAAGTACACTGAAAGAATTTCCGGCGGAACTAAAAGACTGGAAGCAACAACGAAAGCTAAATATATTGCAGTCTGTGGCCGCCACCACAGAATTTTTAAAGGGAATAAATGATAAAAAATGTAATTCTATGCACAGCTCCTTCAAGCGGAGGGAAAACTACCTATCTTGAAGCCTTCGCTTCAATTGCTGGATTACCTTATCAGGCGGTAATTAGTGACACTGATTTCATTGCGACTTCCGTTCAAGACGATCATTTTATGAATCATGGTAATAATCATACACACCCAGTCGAAAATGCTGCTAGGTTGGGATTTATAGGTAACGAATATGGCGGCCATGACCATGCAGTCAGTGCTGCAAATTCAGTTTGGCCTTTTATGGCTACCAGCAACTGGATCACTGATAGAACATTACATTTGTTCTGGACGTCAATATTAGAACAACGAGATGACAGATTAATCTTGGCGGAATTAGCTTGCGGAGCCAATGGAAACAAGTTAGGTTCACCGTTTGCAGGCGTAGATATATCTTACAATCATCTCTTCAATCAGTTTATTCAAGGTGCATTACCCCCAAAAGTATTAGACAGAATTTTATTCTGCTTGCATCCCGAAACAACAATGGAAACCCGACTTAGAAGGTCTAAGCTCCGTCCAGATAGGCCAACCGCTGTTACGCTCATATTTGCTCATGATGATTTTAACTCTAATTTTAGATTATTATTAGACCAAAAAGGTATTCCTGTCTTAAGTATTGACAATAACCTTAATTTAGGAACCAGGGACGGTGAGCATATCAGGTATCTTGAGGAACAACTAAGACCACATGGATATCTAGAACAATTAAATTGCTCAGGAGGTTAAGGTAGGGGAAGTTTGTGGTTAAAAAGATAAATAACAATTTATAATAATCTCATGAAATACAAAACTGAAACCTCTGCCGGCGGTATTGTATTTAAAATCGTCAAACATCCAAGCTCCAACTTCAAACAGGTATTGTGGCTTATCACCCAACACTCAAAACACAAAGGCTGGGGATTCCCAAAAGGCTTGATTGGAGATAAAGATTCAAAAGAGTCCATCGAAGATGCTGCATTGCGGGAAGTCGAAGAAGAAGGCGGAGTCAAGGCGAAAATAGTCATTGACAAACCAATCGAAGTAAAATACAAATACCGTTTCGGCGAATATCTAGTTGATAAAACCGTCTATTACTTTTTGATGGAATATATATCCGGTGATCCAAAAAACCACGACTGGGAGATGATGGATGCAAAGTTCGCGCCAACCGATGAGGTCAGAAAAACTCTCACCTATAAATCAGACAAAGAAGCATTTGAACAAGCCCTGAAAATTTTTTATAATACTACCTAAATGCGGTGGTAGTTCAGCGGCACCACTTCGCTTTTGGAGCTTCGAGGTGCGAGCGTAGTAAGAGTTTAAAATCAGCTGCGTTCACACTCCGTAGCTTTAGCGAAGGAGTGCGGTGGTAGTTCAGCGGTAGAACGTCTCCTTGCCAAGGAGAAGGTCGAGGGTTCAAATCCCTTCCACCGCTCATTTTTTTTACGCAAGATAGACTCTTTTTAAGATATATCTTGTTTTTTTCGAATGCCAGTATCTACACGGTAAATTAAAATTGTCTGACGAACACGACTGGTATGTGTGGATAGATAATAAAAGTTATCGCAAATACTACAATAAAGGCAATATTCTCCTCGTTTTAGAAAACTATTTTAAGTGCTAAAATGTTAAGTGCCACATGACAAATAGAAAATTAAATATATACGCCTTTATCGACAGCCAAAATTTAAACCTCGGTGTAAGATCGCAGGGATGGAAACTGGATTTTGTCAAATTCCGGGTCTTACTTAAGGACAAATATAAAGTGGTTAAAGCGTTTCTTTTTATTGGCTTTATTCCGGAAAATAAAAAATTATATTCTTATCTGGAAAAAGCGGATTATAAGATCATTTATAAACCGGTTGTCGAATCAAAAAATAAAGACAAACCAACCAAGGGAAATGTAGACGCAGAACTTGTACTTCATACGATGATCGAGTTTCCCAACTATAATAAAGCAATTATCGTGTCGGGCGACGGAGACTTTTATTGTTTGGTCGAATATCTGCAGAAAAAAGGCAAGCTCGAGAAAATAATCGTTCCGAACAAATACTATTCTTCACTTTTAAGAAAATATCGAAGTTATATCATTCATGCGGGTGATTTTAAAAGTAAGGTAGAAAAAAGAAAAGAGAGGGATTAACCTTCGGACGGAACCTTAGGTGTGCCCTCTCATCGTGATTGACTATATTATAGCAAAAATTACTTCTCAATTGTCAAGGATTAATTTTAAAAACGCAAACCAGTTCGACCCTCCAACAATTCAACTACTTCAGAACGTCAGACGTTCTCAAACGTAGCTAGCGCAATAAAATCAGCTGCAGCATTGTACCTGATTTAGCAATCCAACAATCTATTTACTTCTTCCCTTTCAGGTAATCTGGGAGCGGAGCCACGTACCGTCCTGTCTGACTGGTCTAGTGCTATGGTGAAATAGGAACTATTATCGAAGTAGATATCAAGCTTTGAAGCTCTAAACTTTCTTCTTTGTAGCATATAATCCACTGTATAAAGTTTAAGATTGTGTAAGAATTGAGAATATGAAATTTCTCAATTTTTTTATTGATGAATT
>MFZO01000002.1:0-6898 GCA_001788015.1 Candidatus Roizmanbacteria bacterium RIFCSPHIGHO2_02_FULL_38_11
AGAAGAAAATCTAAACCACCGAATTTTACCCACAACATTCTTCAACCAACCGCAGCTTTTTTATTTTGCATATATACGGTATAGATTGTTACCGATTTTTTCGAATTTAAAAATTGAAATTTTTCCGACTTCTTTAGTATTTACAACGTGTGGGCCCCCACAGAATTCCTTAGAATAGTTGCCAATAAAATAAATCTTTACCAGGGCCGGATATTTTTCTCTGAAAAAAGCCCGTGCTCCGATTTTTAACGCTTTTTCCTTCGGTATGATTTTGAAAGAAACAGGGATCTTAGCCTTAATTTTGACATCAATAATTTTAGCTAGCTTATCAATATCGTTTTGACTTGGTATTTTTGGCGAATAAAAATCAAACCGGAGTCTGTCGGCTGTAATATTTGAGCCTTCTTGTCTGATATCATCTCCCAAAATATCAAATAAAGCTTGGTGAAGCAGATGAGTGGCTGTATGATATTTTATCGTCTGGTCTTTTGTATCGGCCAGCCCACCTTTGAATTTTTTTTCAGCGCCTTTCTTTGAGACTTTTTGATGTTTTGCAAATATTTGTTTATAGGCGGAGTTGAATTTTTTAATATCTACTAAAATATTTTTTTCTTTCAAGTCCTCCAAAAAAATCTCAGGGGGGTAGCCAGTCGATTGGAAAAGATCAAATGCTACTAGGGCATAATTGTTGCTAGGTTTTTGAATAATTTTCTCAACTATAGTGTGTGCACTTTCTAAGGTTTTCCTAAACTTCTCTTCTTCCATTTCAAACATTTCAATTATTTCTTTTTGTTTTTTTTCTACCTGCGGATATACGGATTTAAAGATGTCAACTATTGAAGGAAACAGTCGAGTAGTTATATGGTGATCAATTCCTAAATATTTTCCTTGGCGGACCATTTTTCGCAAAAGTCTTCTCAGGAAGTAGCCTTGGTCTTTATTTGAAGGTGTAACTCCGTCTGCGGCAATTAGAGCAGCTGAACGCATATGATCAGCTAATATTCTCATTGCTCTTGTTGTAGCCTCATCTTTCTTATATTTTTCTCCGCAAATATCTTCAGCGTACTTGACTATAGGTAAGAGAACATCGATCTTAAACATATCAGGATTGTTGATAAGTGCTGCAAGAATTCTCTCGAGTCCGCCACCGAAGTCGACATTCTTTTTAGGCAATTCCTTAAATGTCTCATCTTTTTGCTTTTGATACTGCATAAAGACAGAATTGCCTATCTCCAAAAATTTACCGCAGTCGCAGTTAGGATGGCATTTTGATCCGAATTCAGGATTGTGCTGAACCTGGGTAAATTCATAAAATACTTCGGAATCGGGTCCACCCGGTTCACCAGGAGGCATGTTTTCCGGAATTCCTGCACGGGACCACCAGTTTTTATCAGCTCCATAATAAAAAATATGATTTTCCGCGACACCTAGTTTTTTCCAAATAGAGGCAGATTCAGAGTCTCGCGGTAGCGATTTCGATCCCGAAAAGACGGTAACATAAAGTTTATTTTTAGCTAATGCTAACTCTTGCGTAAAAAAATCCCAACACCACTCAAGTTGTTCTTCTTTGAAATAATCTCCAAGTGACCAGTTACCGGTCATCTCAAAAAAGGTAGTATGACGGTTATCGCCAACTTCGTCGACGTCTTGAGAACGAAAACAGGGTTGGATGTTGTATAATTTTACACCTTGCGGATGAGGCTCGCCCAGAAGATAAGGAACCAACTGTTGCATGCCTGATCCTGTAAAAAGAGTGGTTGGGTCATCTTTGGGTACGAGTGGAATTGGCGGAACAAGTTTATGTCCTTTTTTTTGCCAAAACTTTGAAAATAGTTTACGCAGTTGTAAATGGGTGAATGACATGATTAGAATTATACAATATGGATATAAAAACGTCAGATATTAATTCAATAAAGCCTTTTATAAAGTCGTATCAGCCACCTCAACCTAATTCCCATAAAGGTCAGAATGGCCGCGTGCTAGTGATAGGTGGCTCCTCACTTTTTCATTCGGCGTCAATTTGGGCGGCCGAAATTGCCTCTCATTTTGTTGACATAGTTCACTATTCGTCGACTAAAGAGAATAATGAGATTTTTATTTCTTTAAAAAAGAAATTCAGAAATGGAATGGTGGTTCCCCAAAAGGACCTACTTTCTTACGTGGAAGAGGATGATGTAATTTTAGTCGGACCTGGGATGGTAAGGGGAAAAGTAAATGAAAAATTAAAAATTAAAAATGAAAAATTTTCAGACATAATAAAAATTAAGGATGAAGCGAATTATACTTATTTCCTGACGAAATATTTACTTGAACATTATCCTAATAAAAAGTTTGTAATCGATGCTGGAGCTTTGCAGATTATGGAATCAGATTGGTTAGTAACTTTAAAGACAAAAGCAGTCATCGCGCCCCACAAAGGTGAGTTTGAGAAGTTGTTCGGTTTTTCGGTTAATCAGTATTCGGTTGGCGAAAAGACTAAGGTTGTACAAGAGCAAGCAAAAAAATATAACTGCGTTATTCTTTTAAAGGCCATACATGATTTTGTTTCAGACGGAGAAAAATCTTATGTTGTAGAAGGAGGGAACGCCGGATTAACTAAAGGAGGAACAGGAGACATTCTTGCCGGACTAACAGCATCTTTTTTTGCAAAAAATCAAGCGCTTGATTCTTGTTTATTATCTTCATATATTTTAAAAAAAGCCGCCGATGAACTTTTTTTGTCAAAAGGATATTGGTATAATATAAATGACATTATTGACTATATCCCAATTGTTACGACCAATTTGCTTAATAAAACATGAAAAAGGAAACGGTCATTGCGATTTTTTTTGGTATTGTTTTTGGAGCGTCAGTTGCCCTTGTTCTTCTTGCAAAAAATAAGGAGTTTCAGCTTGCCAAAACAAAAACAATAGCTCCGACAGAGAAAATAAAGAAATTATCTAAAAAAGTTGTCGTTAATCTGAAATCCTTGGAAATTCTTGAACCTCAGGATGGCTCGATTTTTAACGCTGAGACAGTCAAAATAAAAGGTAAAGCAGACACAGATGCCTTGATAATAATCCAATCTCCGATTAAAGACCTTGTTTTTAATAACGAGCAAGAACAATTTTCGGTTATATTCCCGCTAGCCTTAGGTGAAAATGTCATCAGAATCACTTCTCATCCGAAAGATACAAGCGTGCGACCCCAAGAGAAGGAGTTACATATTTACAATCTTGACGAGCAACTATGAAAGAAATGTCAAATGTCAAATGTCAAATGTCAAAAATAATTGAAGGCGGGTCATTATACTTCGTGCAAGGCCGAAGGCCGCGTCGAGAAGTTACGCAAGGAAAGTTCTCGACTCCACTTCGTTTCGCTCGAACAATAAGACTCGTAATTATGTCCCACCTTCAAATAATTAAAATTGTTTTGCTTACAAGCATTTTATTAACCTCAACATCATTGACGACTTTTGCACAGAGTGAGACTTCAACTACTTCTCCATCTCTTATTGGTCCGACAAATTCTGTAGAAGATAGAGAAATTCAGAATTTAAAGGAAAAGATCGCAACTAAGGTGGCGCAGTTGCGTGAAAAAAACAATAAGGCAGTAAGCGGCATCGTTCAGGAAGTAAATCCTAAAAACGGTGAAATAAAAATAAAAACGGCGAGAGAAGAAGACTTTAAGGTAAAGATTGATCCAGATCTGACTAAATTCTATCAAATCAGCGGCAATCAAAAGAAGGAAATCAAATCAAGTGACGTGAAAAAGGATTCGTACATCATTGTCTCAGGAATAATCAACGATAAAAATATAGAAGCTAATTTTATTTATGTTGACGAGTTGTTTCTAGTGGATTCGGGTAAAGTAACTGAAGTTAATAAGGATGATTTTTTCGTAAAACTGATAACACTGGATAAAGATAATTATACTTTGGACGTAGAAAGATTTACAAAACAGCGGATACTTAACATAAAAACACTTGAATTAGAGAATATTTCAACTTCTAAAATGAAAGAGGGCGATACGATTCATTTTGTAGTAAAAAAGACGGTTTCTCCCGTGGAGCCAAATCGTTATGCTGCTCAAAAGATTTTGATCGTACCGCAAGAGTATTTTATAAAATAATCTCAAATCTCAAAACTCAAATCTCAAAGCTCAAAACCACATCTAAAAGCTCAAAACTTTATAAGATTTAAGATTTGAGATTTGGATTTGACATTTGAATTTTAACATTTGAGATTTCATCCATGTTTAACTTTTTCAAAAAATTCTTTGATTATAATGAGCGTGAAATTGTTCGTTTGCGAAAAAGAGTAGATGAGGTAAATTCGCTTGAAGATAAGGCGAGGAAATTAAAAGACACTGACTTCACAAAAGAAACCGATCTTCTAAAAAAAAATACTCAATCAGGAGAAAAAAATTTGGACGAAATTCTTCCTTGGGCATTTGCAATGGTTCGAGAAGCGGCACGACGAGTTTTGGGGCAGAGGCATTTTGACGTTCAGATAATTGCAGGCATAGCTCTACATGAAGGTAAAATAGCCGAACAAAAAACGGGTGAAGGAAAAACATTGTCGTCTATCACAGCCTTATATCTGAATGCATTGACCGGCAAGGGAGCCCATCTTGTGACAGTGAACGACTACCTTGCGAGACGAGACGCAGGCTGGATGGGTGGAGTTTTTCATCTATTGGGTCTCTCAACTTCGGCTATTATTTCTGACAGATCTTTTATTTTTGATCCCAAATTTGACGATGACGAAGCTCAGGACTGGCGGCTGGCTCACCTTAGGCCAGTTTCGCGAAAAGAAGCATATCTTAGCGATATAACTTATGGCATAAATTCCGAATTTGGTTTTGATTATCTTCGCGATAATATGTCCAGTAACCCCACTGAGTTAGTACAAAGGGGATTTAACTTCGCGGTAATTGACGAAGCGGACTCAATCCTGATCGATGAAGCACGTACACCCCATATCATATCCGCTCCTTATGAAGAAGATACTTCAAAGTATTATAAATATTCTCAGATTGTAAAACGGCTTGATCAAAAAACAGACTATATCATTGATGAGAAGCTTCGTACAGCGAATTTAACCGAAGCGGGCATTAAAAAAATTGAATCCATGATGGGTGTAAGCAATATCTATGAAAAGGATTTTGACACTCTTTTCCATATTGAGGCTGCTTTAAAAGCGATCACTCTTTTTAAATTGGACAAAGATTATATTGTTAAAGAAGGAGAAGTGATCATTGTTGACGAGTTTACGGGGAGATTATTATACGGGCGGCGTTTCTCAGAAGGTCTTCATCAAGCCATAGAAGCCAAGGAAAACGTTCCGATCCAGAGGGAATCGAAGACCCTGGCTACAATTTCACTCCAGAATTATTTTAGGATGTATAAAAAACTTGCAGGAATGACCGGCACCGCATCAACAGAAGCAGAGGAGTTTCACAAAATCTATAAAGCTGATGTTGTAGTTATTCCGACCCATATGCCGATGGTCCGCAAAGACAACGCTGACATGATCTATAAAACTGAAAAAGGTAAGTTCAATGCGGTTGTAGAGGAAATAGCGGATAACTATAAAAAAGGAAGGCCGGTTTTAGTCGGAACAACTTCGATTGAGAAAAACGAGCTTTTATCCAGACTTCTCAAGCAAAAAGGAGTCCCGCATGAACTTCTTAATGCCAAAAATCACGAGAGGGAGGCGATGATTATAGCCAACGCCGGAAAGAAAGGGTCGATCACGGTGGCTACGAACATGGCCGGCAGAGGAGTAGATATAATACTTGGAGGTGAACAACCAAGTAAATCCGAAATCCAAAATCCGAAATCCGTTCACGGTGAATCCGTTCAGGATGAATCCGAAACAAATTCAAAAGCCAAAATTCAAAATAATAAAGATTACGGAAAAGAAATGAAGGAATGGCAGAAGAGACATGATGAAGTTGTTGGGTTGGGCGGATTATATGTGATTGGAACAGAAAGGCATGAATCTCGACGTATCGATAATCAACTTCGGGGTAGATCCGGCCGGCAGGGCGATCCGGGAGCCTCGTGCTTCTATGTAGCTCTTGAGGACGACCTCATGCGTATTTTTGGTGGTGAACAGATTTCGAAGCTCATGACGTTTTTTAACTTTCCTGAAAATCAGCCGCTTACGCACTCAATGGTTTCAAAGGCTATCGAACAAGCACAAGTCAAGGTAGAGGGATTTAATTTCGATATCAGAAAGCATTTAGTAGATTATGACGATGTCTTAAATAAGCAGAGAGATATAATCTATTCTCAACGCAGAAAAATTTTGACTCTACCTGAAACCTCTGATAAAGAATTCCGTCAGACTATCTTAGATATATTTCAAGAAGAATTAAATATGCTTGTTAACTCATCTGTAGGAGTTGATGGTTATGTGTCTGCGGAAGGTCTAACCAATCTTGAGAAAGAACTTAATTTAATTTTACCAGTGAGGCAAGGCGAGTTTAAAAAATATATAAAGGAAAAAGACACCGAAGCATTGTTGGGGAATTTAATAGGTAAAGTGGAAAAAGAATTTAAAATAAAAGAAAAAGACGTAGGTGAAAAACTGTGGGGGGAGATTATCAGAATGATTTTTCTGTCCACAATTGACAAATATTGGACAGAACATCTGACCGCTATCGAAGATTTGAGAGAGGGGATAAATCTTAGAGGTTATGCGCAGCTTGATCCTCTGGTGGAGTATAAAAACGAGGCGTTTTCGATGTTTGAGCGATTGGTGAATGATATCAATTTTGAAGCAACGAGAAGGTTGTTTAAGATAGAGGTAGGGGCAAGTAGAGATATGTCTGTGCAACAGGAGGCACACAAAGATCAACCGATGGTTTTTAAGTCCGCATCACGAGTTGATCCGTTCTCTCAAGCGTCAAA
>MFZO01000002.1:6975-46887 GCA_001788015.1 Candidatus Roizmanbacteria bacterium RIFCSPHIGHO2_02_FULL_38_11
ACCCGGCCGCAACGATCCTTGCTGGTGCGGCAGCGGTAAGAAATACAAGAAATGTCACTATCCGAATTAAAAAATATTTTTATTTAGACGATCCTATCAATGAGTTCAACTCCCGGTATTGTTTTTAGTTGATTTTAGTTACCTAAATCAAATACAGAAATGGTTAGACTACTGTTATTATATTGAATATGCTTTTACCGTTAATTTTATCCGTAATTCCCATGTTTAGCTGGGGATTAATTGCTATTTTAGCTGCCAAACTTAGTAGAAAAGTTGGCGGTTTTAATAGTGGGTTTCTAATTCAACTATTTGCTTTTTTAGGGACCTTGTTAATTTCTCCGTTATTTTTTTCTATTCCGGGAAAAATTAATTGGCTCGGTTTGATAATTCAAGGTTTATTAGGTGCCGGGACATACATTATTTATTGTAAGGCGCTTGAGAAAGGTAAAGTACCAATCATTGTTCCGATTGTTTCTGCCTGGGCGTTAATTTCTGCTGTTTTGGGCATTGTCTTTTTGGGTGAACCTATTTACTTATTAAAAGCTGTAAGCATATTCATAATTACTCTAGGAATAATTATATTAACGATTAATTGGAATCAGATAAAGCGTAATCAGCTTAATCTTTTTAATCCGGGAGTTGTTTTTGCTTTAATGGTTGCAGTTGGGTGGGGATTCTCTTTCTTTTATCTAGGATCTTTATCCAGACAGATGGGTTGGTTTTTTACAACGGTTGGAACCAGAATGTTTGTCATGATCAGCTTTTTTTTAGGTTATATTTCAATTACGAATCGCACTAATATGTTTCAAAATGTACCTTGGAAAGTTCTGTTTCCTATTGCGGCATTAGATGTTGTGGCATTTACTACCTATAATTTGGCCGTCAGCCGATACGATGTTTCCTATGTTTCGGTTATCTCTTCGGCTTCACCTTTAGTTGCGGTAATATTAGGTGAATTCTTGTTAAAAGAAAAAACATCTCTGTTGCAAAAATTAGGGATTGTAATCATAATTGTTGGAATTATAGGACTGCAATTTTAAAATTCAAACAGGTAGATTACACAAAGGGTGTGCATATGAAAAACATTAATGAAAAGTGGCACAGGGCAAATAAAATGCCTAAAAATGCTACTTTTGAACAGAGAATTAAATGGCATAAGGGTCATGCAAAATTTTGTGCCTGCCGACCAATACCGAATAAACTTCTAGTAAACCTGTCAAAAGTAAAAAACTAAACTCTCTATTATTTGCTTTCTTTTACAAACTTCAACATGACTCCTGAGATTATTGTAAGAGCTAGAGAGAAGTAGAAGGGTGTAACAGGTGAGAAATTATCCCACAAAAATCCAGCTAAAAAAGAGGCGGGAAGCGCCATGAGTCCGATCAGCATCTGGAAAGCGCCGATTGTTGATGCTACATAATCTGATGGCGCGAGTTCTGCAACGAGCGTTTTTTGTACAGGTTCCATTGCCCCTTTATGTAAGCCATAGAATATAAAAGCTAAAACCGCGCTGATGGAATTTGAATAAAAAATAAAAAGTATTAACACTACAGCCCAAAAGAAGTAAGACAGATAAAGAATATTTTTTCTGCCAAATTGATCAGATAATTTTCCAAACGGAATCGAGCAGATAGCGGCAACCAAAGTAAATAAAAGATACAAAATTGGAATCTGGTAGGTAGTAAATCCATATCTGTTGGCAAATAAGAGAAGGAAAGAATAGCTAAAAGAACCTAAAGCAAAAAGTCCGCTTAATATTGTAAGTAGACGTAAGTTATTATTAAAGTTCTTAAAACTGACTCCTTTAAAAAGTGTTTTATGATTTGGTTTTACTTCATGGATAAAAAAGACTATTAAAAGCACTGCTACTACTGAAGGTATTGCAGCAAGTATAAAAAGATTTGTAAATCCTAAAGTTTTAAGAAAAAATATGGCAATGAGTATGCCAACCACCGCACCGAGATTATCCATGGCTCTTAAGACGCCAAATCTTACCCCTCTGTTTTGATGTGTTGAGATATCGGAAATTATGGCATCCCGCGGCGCACCTCGAATCTTGCCCGATCTGTCAAGAAGTCTGAAAGGAATAAGCCATTGCCAGGTTGATGATAGGGCATAACCAATCCGTGAAATCCCGCCAAAGAGATAACCGGTCCAGACAAATATTTTTCTTTTTCTGATCTTGTCGGAAAAATATCCTCCAACCGCCCCCGAGATAGAAACCACAGCGTCTCCGATTCCGTCTATGAGTCCCAAGGTCATCATGTTGGTCTTCAATACTTGGGTGACGAAAAGAGGCCAGACAGAAAAAACCATATCCGATCCTACATCGTGCAAAAATGATGCTAAAGATAAAATAACGACAATCACTCTATCGGTCTGTTTTTTCATAAGCGAGTAATTTAATTGTAGCATCAGATTATTTCACTGTCACGCTTTTGGCGAGGTTGCGGGGTTTATCAGGGTCGGCGCCGCGGCCCAGTCCTAAATAGTATCCCAGGAGTTGTCCCACAATAATATTAGGAAAGATCGTTAACTCTCCAAGTTCTGGCGTTTTTATTACTTCATCAAATTCCTGGGAAACGAAGGGGGCAATACCGATTATTCTCCCTCCGCGTGCTTTTAACTGTGCGGCACTGGATAACACTTCGTCTTTCGCTTCATCTGCGGAGGCCAAAACAAAACAAGGGGTACCTTTCTGGATTAAAGTTATAACTCCATGTTTAAGCTCGCCTGCGGCAAATGGTTCTGCATGAAGATAAGAAGTTTCTTTTATCTTAAGTGCAAACTCCAGGCTGGCAGGATAATTCAAGTGCTTACCTATGAGATAAATATGTTCTCGATCGATAAGAGATTTAGCCACTTTAATTAAATGTTTAATTAAAGTAGGTTTTAACCAGTTTTTCAGTTCTACGGCCAATTTTTTTATCTTTTGTTCCCCTTCGTCTAATTTTTCTTCTGCTGCTTTGGTTAATAAATATAGCGTTGCCAGTTGAGCGGTAAATGCTTTAGTTGAGACGACAGCTATTTCCGGACCTGCACCAACTTGTAAAACAATATCCGCCATTCTTTCAAGAGTTGATCCTCTTGCATTGACGACTGCAACTATTATTGCACCATTTCTTTTTGCTGCTTTGGCTGCAATAAGCGTATCGGCTGTCTCACCTGATTGTGAGATGGTAATAAAAAGTGTTTTTTCGTCAATAAAATTTAGAAAAGGCATTATTTCATTCGCAGGATAGACTTGAGATTCAATTCCGCTTTGCGCAAAAAAATATTTTCCGGCTAGAGCGCAGTAAGAAGCACTCCCGCAACCTGTTAACACGACTTTATTTTTTTTCCTTATCAGTTGGGAAATTTTTATAATTTCAAACGAGTTTAGGGAGGCAATTTTTGCTATTGTGTCTTTTTGTTCATAAATTTCTTTCAAGAGAAAATGCGGATATCCGCCTTTTTCCGCGTCTTCCATCTCCCAATCAAGCGATTGAATATCAAGCTTTTTTTCTTTTCCTGAATCAACGTCATAAAGCTTGACGCCGTTTTTATTTAAGACCACTGCCTCACCATCATGGAGAAAATGAACCTTATTGGTCGAATTTAAGAATGCAGGGACGTCAGAACCAAGAAAAAATTGATTATCTCCTACACCGACAACTAAGGGAGATCCGTTTCTGCAGGCAATAATAGACTCTGTTTTGCTGTCTAGAATACCTATTGCATTTGAACCGATGAGTGAATTAAACGTCTCAAATACAGCCTGGGTAATCGGTTTAGTTTTTGATTTTTCCTCGATTAGATGAGCGATTACTTCGGTATCCGTTTCGGATTTAAATACGTGACCTCTTCGTTTGAGATAACTTTTTATTTCCTGATAGTTTTCAACAATGCCGTTGTGAATGACAGCGATTTGTTTTTTACAGTCAAGGTGAGGGTGAGCGTTTTTATCGGTTACGCCGCCGTGTGTCGCCCAACGAGTATGGCCTATTGCAATACTGCCTTTTGGAAGTCGAGTGACCGCCTGGCCAATTTTGCCGACGTGTTTTTCTAGCTTTACGGTTTTTGAGCCAAGGGGTATGAGTGCAATTCCCCACGAATCATAACCCCTGTATTCCAATTTTTTTAATCCTGCAAGGGTTGTTTGAGCCGCTTGGTTGGTTGTATCGTTTACGACAGCAAATATGCCACACATATTTTCCTATTTCGTCATCCTGAATTCATTTCAGGATCCGATTTTAGTAAAAAACAGATGCTGAATCTAGTTCAGCATGACAGATATTTTTACTCTTTGAAGACTTTTAATTTTATTAAGGAGTAGTTGTTCGATTTTCTTTTTGTTTCTCAAATTACTTTGAGCTTTTAAGAAAATCTTGAGGTTGACAATTGCAACCTGAGGGTGCCCGCAGATCCTTCGGTTCGCTTCGCTCACTCAGGACAAGTTTACGCAAACCAAAGTTCGAATTACCCTCTCCTCGTCTCCCCGCCAAAGGCGGGGTCACACGCTTTTACCTATACTGAACTCCTTATTTCCAAAGAGCTATAAAATCTTATCATTTTTTATGACTCTTTTCAAGTTTTATAGCGCCGTAGGTAATTCCAATAAAAATCAATATCCAACCAGTCATGTAGAATAAAATAGGGAATATTTCCGTAATCATTACGTTTATGATCCTTTGCAGTCGGAAGTGAGGTGTTATTGTAATTAAAGAGTTTAATGTTTGCTGGCGGAATCCTTCTATTATGTGTTTATCATATTCAAATGAAAACAATAGAACTAAAAAACCTAGAAGCATTAAAGTTGTAAATCGCGACGGTTTTGTCAGAGATAAGAAAGCGGATAAGATAACACCAGTAAGATAGACGAAGGCTATATAGTTGTGGGAGAAGAGCAAATAGAGAGTGACTGCAAAATTTTGCTTTAAATCTGGACTCATTACAATATTCTAACAAATTCCAAGCTCCAATCCACAAGTAATCCAAATAAATCTTAATTCTCAAATTCAAAAAAAATTAAACATGATTATTTGAAATTTGATTATTTAATATTTGGATATTTTTTGTTTCTTGGAAGTTGTGATTTGGTTTTTTGGAAGAAAATAAAATGATAAAATATATAGTATGGTTAGGCAGTTTTTGGAAAAATATTCGTTGCGGGGAAATTGGATAGATCTAGCTTTTATCATCCTAATTTTATATTTTATTTTGACTCAAAAAGGATTTATAAATACTTTTCTTGAGGCTGTCGCTTTTATTTTCTCTCTCATCTTTTCCTACAGATTTTATGCTTTTTTTGGAAGTTTACTGGTATTAAATTTTTCTTTCCCAAAGGGGATTGCACAGGCAAGCGGGTTTTTTATAGCCTGGTTTTTAGCGGAGATAATCTTTTCTGTTATAGCATTGCCCTTTTCGGCAAGATTATTTGCCAGATTTCAAAAACATCCGCTGAATATTTCCTTAGGATTTATAGCGGCTATAATCCAAGCCGCGACAATTTTTTTGTTTTTTGTAAGTCTTGTCTTTGCTTTTCCGGTCCGCGGGCAGATCAAGCAGGCGCTTTTGGACTCTCGAAGCGGGCCATTCTTTGTAAATATTTCTCGGTCTACAGAGAAATATATAAAAAATATTTTTGGTGAGGCGGTCAATGAAACTCTAAACTTCCTGACAATAAAACCACAGTCAAACGAGAGAGTTGATCTTGGGATAAAACCGCAAGAAAAACAGTTATCATATGATACGGAGTCTGAAGTCACCATGTTTAGCTCAGTCAATAAGGAGCGCGAGAAGCGTGGGGTAAAAGCTTTAACTTTTGATTATCAAATTAGGGATGTTGCAAGAGATTATGCGCTGGAGATGTTTAAAAATGGATTTTTTTCGCATGTTTCAGCAGTAGACGGATCATCTCCGGCCGATAGGGCTGACAGAGCAGGAATCTCATATTTGGTAATAGGTGAAAATCTGGCGTTTGCACCCGATGTCTATGTAGCTCAAGAGGGTCTGATGAACTCCGAAGGTCACAGGAGAAATATTCTATCGGAAGAATTTGGCAAAGTCGGAATTGGAGTTGTTGATGGGGGAGTGTATGGCAAGATGTTTGTCCAGGAGTTTACCAATTAGGAAAAATGCCTGCCCTGAACAGAACTTGTTCTAGTTCAGGGTTCGTCCAGGAATTCACTAATTAAAATATATGTCATTGCGAGGAGCGTAGCGACGAAGCAATCTCGTTAAAGAATAGTTTTATACAAGTCTTCAAAATATGGATTCATTTTTTTGACAAGTTCTAATTTTTTCTTTCTTGAGCCTGCTTTAATTTGTTTTTCTCGTTTGATTGTATCATTCACATCTTGGAAAACTTCATAATAAACGAGTTTATTAATATTATATTTCGAGGAAAAACTTGAAACAATTTTATTCTTGTGTTGATATATTCTTTTGACTAAATTATTTGTTATACCGGTGTACAAAACAGTGTTTGTTTTGTTTGTGGCAATATAAATAAAGTAATTTTTAGTGTTCACAATTTAATTATAGGAGATTGCTTCGGCCGAGTCCTCGGCCTCGCAATGACAGTGAGTAAGATTTTAAAATAACCCCATCTGATTTTCGTTTTTATTTTCGACTTTATTATGTCGTGATTTTTCCTTTTTAGGAGTTAGGGAAAAAAACCTGCTTGCCAAGGACTTCATTCCATATTTCAATAAATAAATTTTGAGTTCATCGTTAAATTTTTCAAACTTGGTTTTTTCAATGTTGAATTCGATGGGTACTTTTGTATCTATGGTTGCCAGTTTGTATGACAAAAAAACATTCTCTTTATTTTCTTCCAACGACTTTCTTATTTTCTCATCGACTTCGTTTAAATGAGAATAAATGCCCTTAACTGATTTATACTGTTGCAACAGTTTTGCAGCTGTTTTGGGACCAATACCTTTGGCTCCGGTATAATTATCGGAAGGGTCTCCCATCAAAGCTTTTAAATCCGGAATTTTATCAGGGTCAAGCCCAAATTTTTTTTGCACTTCATCCTTATCATACATTTTGATATCTGAAAGACCAAGCTTGGGAGTGATGACATAAACATTTTTAGCAACAAGCTGTTGGATATCCCTATCACCAGACAAAATTAAAACTCTAATTCCGTTATCTTTAAATTTTTGTGCAATAGTTCCTATGAGATCGTCAGCTTCAAAGCCGTCTTTTTCTAGATGTGTAATTCCAGATTTATCCAAGGCCTCTTTTACCAGAGGTATTTGGGTGATAAAGTCATCTGAAATTTTGGGCCTTTGTGCTTGATATTCTTTAAATAGTTTATTTCGAAATGTTGGTTTGGGAGTGTCAAAGCAAACTACGATATAATTGGGACGAAAATCGGCTATCGATTTATGAAGCATGGAAAAAAATCCATAAATAACGTTTGTGGGAATGCCGTCTTTAGTTTTAAAAGGAGGAAGAGCATGAAAGGCACGGTGCATAATAGCGTTGCCGTCTATAAGTAATAGAGTATTCATAAAACTCTAAACTCTAAATACTAATTTCTAAACAAATACAAAATTATAAAATCTAAAGTTATAAACAATAGAGAAAGTTTTGAATTTAGTATTTAAAATTTATTTAGGATTTAGAATTTCGGATTTAGGATTTAATTAACTTTAGGCTTTACTCCGACGATTTTTTGAAACTCGTCCCCGTCCAAGCTTTCGGTTTTCATCAGGGCTGCTGCTACTTTGTCTAGCATTTCTTTCTTTTCTTTTATTGTCTGGATGGCAACTTGGTATCTTGAAGTAATAATTTTTTTCACTTCCGAATCAATTTTAGCCAGCATATCCTGCGAAACGGTATTCTGTTCCCAATATGTTTTACCCCACTCTGTGATATCCATGGTAGGCCCAAAATTGATTGGACCAAGCTGACTCATTCCATACTCGACGACCATGGCTTTGGCAATTTGAGTAGCTTGATCAAAATCATTTGCCGCTCCGGTTGTGATTTCGTTAAAGATTGCTTCTTCTGCGGCTCTTCCTCCCATCATCACTGTGATTCGCTCCAAGAGGTTGGTTTTTGTCTCGTGCAGTTTATCCTTTACGGGAGGAATCAAGGTAAAACCAAGAGCCATTCCCCGAGAAACAATAGAAATTCGATGCACCGGATCTGTATGAGGTAAAAAGTGGGATACGATTGCGTGTCCGGCTTCGTGATAGGCGGTCAACTTTTTGTCAAGATCTGACTGCAAACGCTTTTTTTCCGGTCCGAGTTTAACTTTGGTCGCAGCTTCTTCGATATCATCCATAGTAATCTTATCTTTCCCTTGTCGTGCAGCATAAATTGCCGCTTCATTGAGCATGTTTTCAAGATCTGCTCCCGAGAAACCAACGGTGCGCTTTGCGACTTTTTCCCAGTCCACCTCTGGGGTGAACGGTTTTCCGTTTGCATGAATTTTTATGATTGCTTTTCTTCCTTCGAGATCGGGAAAGTCGACGATGATTCTTCGATCAAATCGTCCAGGTCGAAGCAGGGCAGTATCTAAAAGATCGCCTCGGTTGGTGGCCGCCACTACAACCACTTGTTCGTTTGGATTAAACCCGTCCATCTCAACCAAGATTTGGTTCAAGGTTTGTTCCCGCTCGTCGTGCGATGGCATGACTCCAACAGAGCGCGCCCGGCCAATGGCATCGACTTCGTCTATAAAAATAATCGAAGGCGCACTTTTTTTGGCCGTGGCGAAAAGATCCCGTACTCGAGCGGCGCCAATGCCAACGAGCATTTCCATGAACTCGCTACCTGCAATTGAGAAAAAAGGTACGCCGGCTTCGCCGGCTACCGCCTTGGCAAGGAGGGTTTTACCACAACCCGAAGGCCCAATAAGGATTACGCCTTTAGGGGTTCTGGCGCCTAATTTTTTATATTTTTCCGGATGCTTCAGAAAGTCAACGATTTCTTCCAGTTCTTTTTTCGCTTCATCGACCCCGGCCACGTTGTTAAAAGTTATTTTGGGGAGATCTTTACTAAAGCGTTTTGCCCTTGATTGGCCAAAAGAAAAGACAGATTCTTGCGCTCCTTTTGCTTGGCGAAAGAGAAAAATAAAAAAGGCAACCATCAAAATAGTAGGAATAATATTGCTTAAAAAATTGATGATGCCTACAGATCCTTGGGTATCTTTTATGACGACATTTAAAGATGAAGAGTCTATGTTTGCGTCTCTCAGCGTCTTTAAGAAACTGTCGCCCTGTTCTTTATAGGTTAGAGCGAGTTTATCATTTTTGTAGTAAGCGATGATTTTATTATCTATGATTTCAACCTTCTTAATTTTTCCTTCTTTTATTTCTTTGATAATCGTCGTAAAAGACTTTTCCGGAAGAGTCTGCTTGATTTCCTTTGAGAGCGAGTTAAAGATGTAATAGACAAAAAGCCCGACGAAGGCGATAATAAAAACTGTTTTAAGATCGAAGTTAAATTTAAACTCGGCTATTTTTTTAATCGGGCTGCCATTTTTTTTTAGGTTCCTGGAGTTGGCCATAATGATTTGATAGATCCTTCGACTCCCCCGACGTTTCGTCGGGGTCGCTCAGGATGAATTGGTCAAATTTCCACCAATTCATTTTAGCAGATTTTTGTTACAATTGTTAACTGTGAAAATAATACCGTTGGAAAAAGCTAAAATGAGAGAAATTTTAACAGTTTTGAACGCGGGTGGACTGATTGTTTCCCCATCTGATACAGTTTATGGATTATTGGCTGATGCAACAAGTGAAAACGCTGTGCAAAAGCTGACGCAATTTAAGAACAGGCCTCCCGGAAAGCCAATCTCCGTTTTTGTTTCGGACTTTTCGATGCTTAAGGAACAGGTTGAGATTGAAAAAAAACAGCTACGTCTTCTTCAGGAACTATTGCCAGGACCGTTCACAGTAATTTTACCCTCAGAGCATAAGGTTTCGCCGCTTCTTGAGTCTGAAAAGCGAACAATAGGACTTAGAATTCCTGACTACCGGTTTATTAAAACATTGGTGAGAAATTTTGGAAAACCAGTTACTGCAACATCTGCAAATTTAGCTGGACGCTCACCACATTATTCAGTTCAATCGCTACTTAATGAACTTCCAGAAAATAAAAAAAAATTGATAGATCTTATTGTCGATGCTGGAATGTTGCCAAGAAACAAACCGTCGACGATTGTTGATTTAACCGCTCCACAAATCAAAATCTTGAGACAAGGCGACATTGTTTTTAAAGATAAAAAGACTTACATCTCAAAGTCTCCAGCGCAAACAATAAAAATAGCCGCCTTTATTTTGCAGAAAATTTTAAGGGAAAAAAGTAAAAAACCGTTGATTTTTATTTTAGAAGGAGAGCTAGGGGTTGGTAAAACAGTTTTTGTCAAAGGAATTGGAGAATTTTTAGGCATTAAAAATATTATTTCTCCAACCTACGTTGTTTATTATGAATATGTTTCGATTAATCAATTAATTGAAACATTCGTGCATGTAGATTTATACAATATTCAAGAGGCCGATGAATTTAAATATTTAGGTTTGGAAAAGTATCTCAAGAAGGGAAACTTACTGTGTTTTGAATGGGGAGAAAAAGCAGGAGAGATAATAGATTTACTTAAGCAAAAGGGCAAAATAGCATATGTGAGGATAAGATATATAAGTGAGAAAAAAAGGGAGATTACGATTAGATTTGGTCAATCTCAAATGTCAAAACTGAAATCTCAAAACCAAAACTCAAAACTTTAAATCTAAAAAAGATTTAAGGATTTAGGATTTGGATTTGACATTAAACATTTGAGTTTTGAGATTATTTTATGTTGATTCTTGCAATTGATACTTCTGCAGATGAGACTGCTGCAGCAGTAACATCTGAGAGAAAAGTTTTATCAAATGTAAGATATTCCCAAATATTACTTCACAAAAAGTGGGGTGGAATTTATCCATCTGTTGCTAAAAGAGCACATGAGGAGAGGATTGATTGGGTGGTTGATGAGACCTTTAAAAAGTTAAAAGTTAAAAGTGAAAAGTTAAAAGTTGAAGACGTTGATTATATTGCGGTTACGCAAGGACCTGGATTGGCGGTGGCTTTGGAGGTTGGAATCAAGAAAGCTGTTGAATTAGCCAAAAAATATAAAAAAAAATTAATTTCTGTAAATCATCTTGAAGGACATATCTATTCATGTTTTGTCCAAAACAGCAATGGCAATCCAAAAAGAGATTTTAGATTTCCCTATCTCGCACTTATCGTATCGGGTGGTCATACAGAGATAGTTTTATTTAAGGACCAGGTTGATTATAAAGTATTAGGTGAGACAAGAGATGATGCCGCAGGTGAAGCTTTGGATAAGGCAGCAAGAATGTTGGGATTTGGATATCCTGGAGGATCGGTAATAGAGAGATTGGCATCGGAAGTCGATAACAAGGATTTTTTTAATTTTCCACGCCCGATGATCAAATCAAACAATCTAGACTTTTCTTTTTCCGGTCTAAAGACGTCTTTTTATTATTTTCTTCATTCTCGTGTCATTGCGAGGAGCAAAGCGACGAAGCAATCTCATTTGAGATCGCCACGTCCCGCCTTTGGCGGGACTCGCGATGACAATAATATTGCGTTGGATATACGTCAACTAGCAAGTTCCTTTCAAGAAGCAGTATTTGAAACTTTGTTGATTAAAACAGACCTAGCGATTAAACAGACAACCATTAACAGGATTGTTGTCGGAGGGGGAGTAATTGCGAATCTATATCTAAGAAAACTGTTGAGAATATTAGTTAAAAAATATAGAGGCGAGGTTTTATTTCCGCCTTTTAAATATTTGACTGGAGACAATGCGGCGATGATCGGAGTTGCCGCCAATTATAAAGCAAAAAAAAGATTATTCGTCAAAGACTTTAAGTTGGAAAGAATTCCTCGGTTACGGCTTTCGTAGAGTGAAGAATTGAGGTATAATTTATAGCATGCTAGTATTAAAAAACTTGAGGGTAAAGGTTGGAAAAATGACTATAATTAAGGACATCAATTTTAATTTCGAAAAGGGAAAAATGTATGCAATCATGGGGCCAAACGGATCTGGGAAATCAACATTGGCTTTTGCAATTGCCGGACACCCGGCATATAAGTTAGAGTCCGGAAGTATGAGGTTTGAAGGAAGGAATATTTCAGAGTTGAGTCCAGACAAAAGAGCCAAACTTGGAATGTTCCTTTCATTCCAAACTCCGCTAGCTCTGTCAGGCATCAACGTTTTTCAACTTCTTCGGATCGCTCTAGCCAATAAAAAAGATCCATTGGCTTTAAAAAAAAAGATTGAGACAATTGCAAAAAAACTTGGTATTAAGAGTCAACTTGCTGAGAGATCATTAAATGAAGGAGCTTCGGGAGGGGAAAAGAAAAAACTCGAGATGCTTCAAGCTGCGATCCTGGATCCAAAGCTTCTCATATTCGACGAAATAGATACGGGCGTCGATGTAGACGCGCTCAGGACGATTGCAAAATTCATGAATGAGAATAAAGATGGAAAAACTTATATTTTGATTACCCACTACAACAGAATATTACATTACATAAGACCAGATAAAGTGCTGATATTAATGAACGGAAGGCTTATGAAAGTTGGAAGCGCGAAGTTAGCTGAAGAGATCGAAAAAAGCGGATATGAGAAAATTATGTCAAATGTCAAAAGTTAAATATCAAAACCAAAACTCAAATCTTAAAATCTAAAAAGATTTAGGATTTTACATTTGGATTTGACATCTAACATTTGAGCTTTGAATTTAAATTATGCAAGATCCAACAGTTTCTAATTTAGATTTTGAGTATCGCTACGGATTCTCGATGCCGCAGAAATACACCTTTAAATCAAAAAAAGGGTTGGATCAAGATGTGGTAAAAAGCATATCTGATATTAAGCGTGAACCTGCCTGGATGAGGGATTTTAGATTAAATTCCTATCGTATCTTTAAGCAAAAGCCTATGCCCTCCTGGGGGGCAGACTTAACTGATATAAATTTTGACGATATATACTATTACATTAAACCTACTGATAAACAAGTAAATTCTTGGGGAGATCTTCCCAAAGAAATCAAAGAAACATACGATAGGATCGGAGTACCGGAGGCTGAAAAGAAATTTTTAGCAGGGGTTTCTGCACAATATGAATCTGAAGTCGTTTATGAAAGTATTAATAGAGAATTGAAAAAGATCGGAGTTATTTTCTGTGATATGGATACCGGTTTGAGAAAATATCCCGATATAGTTAAAAAATATTTTGGGAAGCTCATTCCTCCTCACGATAACAAATTTGCAGCTCTAAATTCAGCGGTTTGGTCGGGCGGGTCTTTTGTCTACGTTCCAAAGGGAGTTAAGGTAAAGTTGCCACTGCAGGCTTATTTTCGTATCAATGCTGAAAGATTTGGTCAGTTTGAACGAACATTAATTATAGCGGAAGAAGGAAGTTATATTCACTACATAGAAGGTTGTACTGCCCCTATATATACAACAAATTCTATCCACGCAGCAGTAGTCGAGATTTTTGTCCACAAAAATGCCAGAGTCCGCTACACAACTGTTCAAAACTGGAGCAATAATGTCTATAACCTAGTTACCAAAAGGGCGCGGGCTGATGAAAATGCAGTGATGGAATGGGTTGATTGCAACATTGGAAGCAAGGTGACAATGAAGTATCCCAGCGTCTATCTTTTTGGTGAGGGAGCAAAAGGTGAGGTTTTATCTATCGCCTTTGCGGGTAACGGTCAACATCAAGACGCCGGAGCTAAAATGTTACACTTTGCTCCTAACACCTCCTCACGCATAATTTCAAAATCTATCTCCAAAAATGGAGGTAGAACTTCGTATAGGGGTTTAGTACAGGTTATGCCAGGAGCTAAAAAATCTTCGGTATTCGTCAGCTGCGATGCTCTCATCCTTGACGAGCAGTCCAGATCGGACACTTATCCTTATATGAAAATAAAAGAAAACGATGTAACAGTGCAGCACGAGGCAACTGTAGAAAAAATCGGGGAAGAAAAACTTTTTTATCTAACCTCAAAAGGTATCTCAAGATCGGATGCGGAGGGACTTTTAGTAAACGGGTTTATTGAGCCGGTAGTCAAAGAAATACCGTTAGAATATTCAATAGAGCTAAATCGACTTATTAATTTAGAGATGTCTGGTAGTGTCGGATAACTTCATGGAACATATAACATGAAACATGTAACATTTTTAAATATCAATGAAGAAAAACGAGAGAAATTTATTTTTAATAAATCGGGAAAATACATTGTTTTTTTTCATAATTTATCGGGAAAATTTTTCTTTGATTTAAAAGCAAAGGGAATAGATTTGGACATATACGGTTTATTCGTGGGAAGAAACAAAAATCAGTTTAAAGTGGAGACTATACAAAGACACATTGCTCCGGAGTCAACTTCAAACTTGCTAATAAAAGGTGTTTTTTACGACGAATCAAAGTTTATTTATCAGGGGTTGATCCGAATCGAAAAAGAAGCTCAGAAATCGCACGCTTACCAAAAAAACCAAAATATCATCATGTCTGATAAGTGTTTTATTGACTCCAGACCCTTCCTGGAAATTTTAGCCAACGATGTATTCTGTACACACGGTTCTACAACTGGAAAATTGAACCAGAATAAAATTTACTATTTGCAAACTAGGATGCTGGATAAAAGCGCGGCAGAAAAGCTTCTTATTGATGGATTTATTCGTGAGATTACTGCTAAAATAGGAGAATATGGACATAAAATCTCTTAAGTCTGACTTCCCAATTTTTAAAAATATTCCCTCATTAGTATATTTGGATTCGACAGCCACGTCTCTCAAGCCAAAATCTGTAATTGATAAGGAAATCGAATACTACGAAAAATATAGTGCAAATGTTTTTCGTGGCGTCTATAAAATATCGGAAAAAGCAACCGAAGAATATGAGGAAACGCGGAAAATAATTGCTGATTTTATCAACGCGGAAAAAACCGACGAAATAATTTTTACCAGAAGTACAACCGAATCTATCAATTTAGTTGCCTACTCGTTGGGTAGAAAGATTATCAACCAAGGTGACGATATCGTTACCTCGATTATGGAACATCATTCTAACTTTGTCCCTTGGCAGCAATTAGCTTTAGAGAACGGGGCAACTTTTAAGGTAATCGATATTACAGACGACGGTTTCTTGGATTTAGACTTCGCTATGTTAGACAAAATCATTACAAAGAAAACTAAAATCCTGGCTTTGACATATATTTCAAATGTTCTGGGAACTATTAATCCAATAAAAAAAATTGCAAAAGCTGTAAAGTCTATTAATCCCAAAGTAATAGTAGTTGTTGACGCAGCGCAAGCAGTGCCGCACATGAATGTTAATGTTCAGGATTTGGGTTGTGATTTTCTGACATTTTCATCTCATAAAATGCTAGGGCCTACAGGAGTCGGAGTTTTGTGGGGGAGATACGAACTTCTGGCTGAAATGTTCCCTTTCAATTATGGCGGAGAAATGATTCAAGAGGTATACATTGATAAAACAATCTTTAAAAGTCCCCCGCATAAATTTGAAGCGGGTACTCCGCATATTTCCGGCGTCATAGCTCTTAAAGAGGCGATAAATTACTTAAAACGCATTGGAATGGATCATGTGCGGGCGCATGAGAAAAAGATTCTGCATTATGCAATCGATAGTCTTGAGACAGAATATGGCAAGAAAATTAAAATTATTGGGCCAAGGACGCTCGAAAATCGAGCCGGAATCGTTGCTTTTACTTTTGCTGGCTACCACTCTCATGACATTGCTCAAGTCCTTGACGAGGAAGGTGTCTGTATCCGAGCCGGTCATCACTGCGCAATGCCGCTTCATAACAGGCTAGGAGTTAACGCATCGGCTAGAGCAAGTTTTTATATTTACAATACGAACTACGATGTTGATATGATAGTCAATGGTTTAAAAAAAGTAATAAAGATTTTAGGATAAGATATGAATATTTACAGTGAAGTTATTTTGGATCATTACCGCTATCCTAGAAATTTTGGTAGCATCAAAGACCCTTCAAAAAGGTCCGTTCTTTTTAATCCTTCATGCGGAGACAAGATTGAGCTTGATGTAATCTTTAAAAAAGATAAGGTAGAAGAAATCAAATTCAGAGGACAAGGATGTGCTATATCACAGGCTTCAGCTTCTATCTTGACGGATCATGTATTGGGAAAAGCAAAAGATGAATTGAAAAAGATCGACAAAGAATTTATGATTAAACTATTGGGGATAGAATTAGGGCCGAATAGAATTAAATGCGCACTTTTGCCGTTAGAGGCTTTACACAAACTTATAAGTTAACATCCTGTCATTCCGAGCGATGATTTTTGAAGTCGAGGAATCTAACACAAGAGTCGTTTATGAGAGATCCCTCCACTTCGGTCGGGATGACAATAAAAATTATGGATAATCAACAACTCAAGGATCCTCAAAATCCTTCGGGACCAGTCACCGTTCGTAACCTAAAAATTCATGTGGATAGAGATTTGTGTATTGGCGCAGCAACATGTGTCGCAATAGCCCCTAAGACATTTGTTTTAGACTCTGAGGCAAAAGCTATCATCTTAGCAACCGTCGATCAAGATCCGGACAATGTTATCATTGATGCGGCAAAGGGTTGCCCTGTTGCGGCAATTATCATTGAAGATGACAAAGGTCAAAGAATATTTCCCCAATAAATTATGAAATTTACTTGGAAGATTGGCGGTGAGGCAGGATTTGGAATACTAACTTCTGGCTTGGTTTTTTCGAAGATTGCCAACAGGCTCGGATATTACACGTTTGACTATATCGAGTATCCGTCGCTAATTCGTGGTGGACACAATGCTCTGGAAGTTGTAGTTTCAGATGAGGAAGCACATGCTCTAAAAAAAGACATTGATTTTCTAGTCTGTCTGAATGAAGATACTTATAAACATCACAAGCATAGGCTTACTTCTCAATCTCATGTTTTATACGACCCTGATGAATTTGTTTTACAAGAAGAAAACTTTATAAAAATTTCCGTTCCTTTCAAAAAATTTCTTTCCGACTTAAAAGGGCTTCCTGTCATGAAAAATACGATTGCGATGGGTGCCACCCTGGCAATCTTAGGCTCCGATCTTCTTTTAATAAGCGAAATACTTGAAAAGCAATTTATTAGAAAAGGACAAGAGGTTGTCGACTTCAACAAAAAATTTGCGCAGCTTGGATATGATCATGTTAAACAAAATTTCCCCCAACAGATAATAAAAGATCTAACTAAAAAAGAATCCGAACAGAAATTGGTGATGAGTGGAAACGACGCGTTTTGCTTTGGTTCGATTATTGCAGACTGTAGAGTTTACTGTGCTTATCCGATGACACCTTCTTCTACTGTTTTAACAACAATGGCTGCATGGCAAGAAAAAACTGGAATAATAGTGAGACACGCAGAGGATGAGATTTCGGTAATTAATACTGCTTTGGGATCATCTTTTGCTGGTGTTAGGTCTGCCGTTGGAACTTCGGGTGGAGGTTTTGCCCTGATGGTTGAGTCAATTTCTTTTGCCGGGATTGCCGAAATGCCAATCGTCATATTCCTGGCTCAAAGGGCTGGTCCCGCGACTGGTATGCCAACCTGGACAGAACAAGGAGATCTCCTTTTTGCGGTTCACGCCGGCCATGGAGAGTTTCCCAAGATTGTTCTTGCCCCAGGGGATATTGAGGAGATGGTAAATTTAACCGCTAGAGCGTTCAATCTTGCAGATATCTACCAGACGCCGGTAATCGTGATGTCTGATATGTTTCTCTCGGAATCACATAAAAGTATGGCTAAAAAATTTATTGAGGAGTTATCTACTACCTTCAAGATCGAACGCGGCAAAACCGTTAATGTCCCTACAGAGCAAAAATATTTGCGTTACAGAGTCAGCGGAGATGGAATTTCAGAAAGGCTGATACCTGGAGCAAAGGGACATTTTTATCAGGTCAATTCGTATGAACATGTGGAGGATGGCCATACTACAGAAGATGCTCAAGCCAGACGTCAACAAGTTGAAAAAAGAAATAGGAAATGGGAAACTTATCTAGCAAAAGATTTCGAAGCGCCAAAAATATTTGGAGATATGAATTCAGCAGAAATTGTCTTTGTATCGTGGGGTTCGACAAAAGGACCAATTCTGGAGGCACAAAAAATGCTTGCGTCTCAAAGGAAGAATACAGCCTATATCCACTTTACTCATTTATATCCCATGGATAAAGGTGTCGTTGTTCCACTTTTCCCAAGTGGAAAGCGATATGTGTTGGTAGAAAATAATTCTCATGGCCAGTTTGGAAAATTGCTACTTATGGAAACAGGTATAGAAATAAAAGAAAAATTGTTAAAATATGATGGCAGGCCATTTTGGCCGGAAGAAATCGTAGAATACACGAATCAACACGTATGAGTACAATTCAAGATTTCAGCGGTTACGCTCCAACCTGGTGTCCAGGTTGTGGAGACTGGGGTATTGGCATTGCGATAAAAACAGCATTAGTACAGATGGGTTTAGATCCGTCTTCGGTGATGGTAATTTTTGGCATAGGTTGTTCGGGAAATATGAACGATTTTTTAAACGCCTATGCTATCCATTCGCTTCATGGAAGAGCTTTGCCCAATGCGATAGGGGCAAAACTCGCCAATCACAAGATGCCGGTTGTAGCAGTCGTCGGTGACGGAGATTGTTACGGTGAGGGAGGAAACCATTTTATTCATGCCTGCCGCGGAAATCACGATATCACAGTCATTGTCCACGATAATGGAGTCTATGGACTTACCACCGGTCAAGTCGCTCCAACCTCACAAAAAGGATTCAAATCAAAATCCACGCCGTCAGGAATAATCGAAACTCCAATAAATCCGTTGACACTAGCTTTAACCCAAGGAGCCACATATGTTGCTCAAACATTTGCGGGCAACGTAAACCATGTGGTCGAAATGATAAAGGAAGGCATAAAACACAAAGGATTTTCCCTGATTAATGTTCTCCAGCCTTGTGTGACGTTTAATAAAATAAATACCTATAAGTATTATCTGCAGCATTCTTATAAATTGCCAGATGAATACAAAAAAGATAATTTGGAAGAGGCCATGAGAAAGGGTAATGAGATGACCACGGCTGAAAAATTTCCTCTTGGAATTTTATACCAATCACACCGTCAAGCTTTTAGCGATGAATTGCCACAGTTGGCGCAGGCAGCTTTAACTGAAAAACAAAGATTTGTTAACTTTGAAAACTTATATTCCGATTTTCTTTAAACATTTTTGATCAATTATAACTATTTGGTTTATAGAGGCAGTCTAAAATTAATACCGGTTGACAATTAGCAATTAGTTTGTTAGACTGCTAATTACAATGACAATATTATCCAGCCAGTCAGAACAGTCAGTTTATCCTATTGTAGCAGTGAGAGACGCTATAGTTTTTCCGGGTACGGAAAACGTTCTTGTTTTTGGAAGGCCTAAAAGTCTGACGGGAATAGAAGAGGGGATTAAAAGAGGAAACAGAGTCGTTCTAGTCATGCAAAAGAGTTCTTCGATAGACGATCCTAAAAAGGAGGATCTTTATAATACTGCCGTTCTTGCAATAATTGAAAAAACTGTTCCGGGAGAAAAAGGAGAGATGAATGTTTTAGTGAAAGGGCAAGAAAAAGTAAAGATTATCCAATATACAAAAGAGATTCCTTATTTGGAAGCAAGAGTTTCAAAGCTTGAAGATAAAGTCACCACCGACGAAGAGGCGCAAGCGATGGCAAAATATCTTGTCTCACAAGTAAAAAGGGCAATCAATCTTGGAAAGACTGTCGATTTAGTCTTCCTTATGAATATCCTTAATATCAAGGATCCTCAAGATTTTTCTTACCAGATAGCCGTAGTTTTAGATATTAAAACCGAAGAGCGGCAAAAACTTCTTGAGGAAACTGATCTTAAGCTACGGTTAAGGCAGGAAGTTGACTACATCAATCGTGAAATTAAAATACTGGAAATCGAAAAAAACATTTCTTCTAAAACCCAGCAAAAATTTGAACAGGGAATGAGAGAGAGTTTCCTCAGAGAGAAAATGAAAACCATCGAAGAAGAGTTGGGGGGCAAGGGCGAAGATAGGGACATCATGGAATACAGGGAAAAAATAAGGAAAGCAAAGATGCCAAAAAATGTTGAAGAAAAAACACTCAAGGAATTAAAACGGTTATCACAGATGTCTCAATTTAATCCGGAGGCATCCTATATTCGAACGTATCTGGACTGGTTGGTAGAGTTGCCTTGGTCTGTAGAGTCGGCCAACAACGTCGATATCAAGCTTGCAGAGAAAATTTTGAATGAGGATCATTATGGACTGAAAAAAATAAAAGAGAGGATTCTAGAATATTTGGCCGTTATGGAACTTAGCAAAAGGAAAGAAGTTAAGCAGCAGTCTCAAAAGAAAGAGCATCAGCCCACAATTCTTTGTTTTGTCGGTCCTCCGGGTGTGGGAAAGACGTCGCTTGGTAGGTCGATAGCGCGAGCGCTCAGTAGGAAATTTATAAAGATTTCCCTTGGTGGAATTCGTGACGAAGCGGAAATTCGGGGTCATAGAAGAACCTATGTTGGTTCAATGCCTGGTAGAATGATCCAAGGGATAAAACAATCCGGAACAAAAAATCCTGTATTTATGCTTGATGAGATAGATAAAGTTGGAAGAGACTATCGTGGAGATCCGTCAGCGGCATTGCTTGAGGCACTAGATCCAGAACAAAATCATTCTTTTTCGGACCATTACCTTGAAGTTTCATTTGATCTTTCAGACGTTTTCTTTATAACAACAGCCAATATTCTTGATACTATACCGGACGCTCTTCTTGACAGACTTGAGGTTATCCATTTCCCGGGGTATACAGAGGATGAAAAATTTAGCATAGCCAAAGGCCATCTTATTAAAAAACAGCTTGACGCACATAGTTTATCTCAAGAGGAAACTAAAATTACCGATAATGCCCTACGGAATATCATTCGTCGCTATACCCGAGAAGCGGGGGTTAGAGAACTTGAGAGGCAAATAGCTGCAATCTTTCGCAAGGTTGGCCGGGAAATAGTTGAAAAAAAGGTTGAGACAAAAACTGTGGGAATCACCGATGTCTCGAAGTATCTCGGACCGTATAAATATTCTTCTCAGATGATTGAGGAAAAGGATACCGTAGGAATCTCAACGGGTTTAGCCTGGACGCAGGCCGGAGGAGACGTTCTTTTTATCGAAGTCGCAGTGATGCCTGGAAAAGGAGGGCTGACCTTGACGGGACACTTGGGAGAAGTGATGAAGGAATCTTGTCAGGCCGCTCTTTCATACATCAGAGCCCGCTGGGATCTTTTTGGCTTGACAAAGGAATTTTTCCAGAAGATCGATATTCACGTTCATGTACCGGAAGGAGCCGTACCAAAAGACGGACCTTCTGCCGGGACAGCTATTACCACCGCCATGGTTTCGGCTCTGGCTAGGATTCCGGTTAGAAGGAATGTCGGTATGACCGGAGAAATAACATTGCGAGGTAGAGTTCTTGAGATAGGCGGAGTAAAAGAAAAAGTTATTGCAGCCCATAGGGCGAACATAAAAACCGTTATTATGCCGAAAGACAATAAAAAAGATTTGGTTGATATACCTTCCTACGTTCTTAAAGATTTAGATTTTGAATTTGTAAACCATATGGATGAAGTGTTGAAAGTAGCGTTAGCCTATCCTAAGAATCATCAAGGATTTCCAATTATCCCAAAAAAATCCTTTGCCCAACTTCATAAACATTCGCACGATGAGGAAAAGTTAAATTAAACGTTTTAAATAAAGAAAACCGTCCCTTATTTTTTTTAGCAAATTGTAGATTTTGTAATCAACAGGTTTGATAACTAAGTCAAAACTTCCGACAAGCTCCATAAATCTTCCTCCATAACCTTCTTTAAATCGCGTAAAGCCCGCCCAAAGGTTATGAGGATCGTAATTAGGAGGCAATGATCCCCACATGTCAAGTTTTTTGGCTCCTAGTTTTTTACCTAGAAGTATTGCTTCCCACATTAGTAAGTTTGATGCCATCAAATTTCGCAGTTTGTCGGAGGTTCCTCCATAGACATAATAAATCGTATCTTTGAAATAGAATAGTTGATATGCCGCTAAGGGCATATCTTGATAAAAAGCAATAATGATGTGTGAGATGTTATTTTTCAGATTTTCCCAGACTATTTTGTGATATTGATAGTTGTGGCCAAAATACTTTTGCCTTTTGCAGGTTTCAAAGTAAAGCTTTGCAAAAATATTAAATCCTTGAGAATCTGACATTTCTTTAACAGTCACTCCTTTTTTTTGAGCCAAGCGAATATTATAACGGGTCTTCTGGTGCATATTTTTTAAAATATCATCTTCAGATTTAGTAAGATCAATGAGTTGAGTCCACGCCGGGAATAATGGATGAGGTGATTGAACAATTTTTAGATTCCTGTTTTTGTCATGCTGAGCTTGGTTCAGCATCTGTTTTTTTAAATCCAGATCCTGAAATGAATTCAGGATGACATTATCACCCTTTTGAACGTAGGGCTCAATTTTTATAAAAATAACATTATTTTTTTTACCGTAATCATAAAGATACTCAAGAAAAGCTTTAGATGGAAATTTGGAGCGCGGTAGATAGCCAATTTTAAATAGGGTATAGGGTATAGGGTGTAGGGTTAACTGAAACACATTTGCAATTTGTTTATTTGTATATTCTGCAACTCTTAGCAGTTCAATTCCCATTTTTTTCCTTGCCTGACCCCACTCCCACGATTGCAAAGGATGAATTGCTACGTTATTATAGTAATTTTTGCCGAAAGACTCATCAATTATTTTGATTTTCATGCCGAAGTGAGAATTTTTAAGGTGTCTTCGGCGCATTTTTTCCAAGAAAATAATTTTATCCGTTCTCTTCCTTTTTTTATTAGCTTACTTCTTAGTTTGCGATTTTCAGTTAATTTTTTCAGTTTTTTGGCGAGTTCTTGAGGACTTCTTGGATCAAAATATAAACAGGCGTCACCGCCAACTTCAGGTAAGCTGGAGGTAAACTAGGATATCACAGGAGAGCCAAAACTCATTGCTTCAAGAAGTGGTATGCCAAATCCCTCGTAGAGTGATGGCAAAACAAAACAAAAAGCATTTTGATATAAAGAAGAAAGTTCGGCGTCTGTAACGTAGCCTTTAACGACGACATATTTTTTCAAATTTAAGTCCTCAACTTTCTTGAAAATATGATCATAAAGCCAGCCTTTTTTACCTACCAAAACGAGGTTGAATTCGGGATGATTCTTTTTAAATAAATAGAAAGCATCTATTAAAGTTATTATGTTTTTCCTAGGTTGAAGAGTTCCTACATAGAGAATATATTTGCCTTTATCTAATTTAACCTCCGAGGTTTTCCCGTCGCTTCGCTCCTCCTCAACCTCGGAGGTTCTGTCGCTTACTTTTTCGTAACCGTTGTATATGACTTTTATTTTTTCTTCCGGAATTTTATAAAACCTAACAATGTCCTTTTTGGTAGTATTTGAAACCGCGATTATTTTTTTAGACTTTTCGACAGAGTATTTAGTCCAGTTTTTAAGTTGATAAAGGTCCTTTTTTAAAAATTCGTCGGGATAGTAAAAATAAGAAAGATCGTGAATCGTGACAACGGTCGGTATAGGACAAAATCTGGGTATGTAGTGGGCCGGAGAGAAAAAGACTTGAATTTTTTGCCCAAGCGCCTTTCTTTTATACAATTCAAGCGGTAAGAATGTCTGCGACCAAAGTAAATTTCCTCGGATTACCGCATATTTATAAAATTCATTTTCTGGTGGAAGGTCAATATTGGGTTTATTTTTAAGAAAAACAACAAATTGTTGATTTATAGTTGCTTTTTTTTGAAAATATTCGAGCAATTTCAGAGTGTAGATAGATACTCCTACTTTTTCAGAAACGTTTGCTTCGTTACCGTCAATTCCTATGATCATAAGAGAATGTTATTTATTGTTTAACTCGTTAACCCGTTAACGCGTTAACGGGTTTTTTAAAACAGAAATGAATTTGTCATAATAGTTCAACCACGTAAACATTTTACTTCTTTCCACTGCTTTTTTGCTAAGCTCGATTCTCAAGCTATCATCATGTATCAATGTATCGATACATTGATACATTTCGTTCACACTAAGTGGATTAAAAAGTAGGGCACTGTCGTCAACGACTTCTTTTAACGAAGAAGTATTGGACGTGGCAATCGGTGCTCCCAACCTCATAGCTTCCACAACTGGATATCCGAAACCTTCCCAAATAGAAGGAAAAACAAAAATTAAACAAGCTGAATAGAGTGCGAATAAATCAATATCGGGAATAAGTCCTAAAAAGTGAATATTATTTAATATATCGTTATATCGACCTACCCGTCCGGCAGGCGGGTATAACGATATATCCCAACCCTTAGGTCCAACAATTACTAAATCTATACTCTTCTTATTATTTTTTTTAAAAGCTTCTACTAATCTTGGGATATTTTTTCTTGGTTCGATTTTTCCTACTGTTAGGATGAATGGTTTTTTTAGATTATATTTTTTTAACGCTAAGTTGACTTGTTCTTTTGAGGGCTTTTTTACTTCCACGCCTGGATAGTTGACGTGGATTTTTTTGGAATCTATTTGAAGTAAATCAATGAGATCTTGTTTTGTTGCATTTGAATCGGCAAAAATGATCTTAGACTCATGTTTTACTAAAGACAATCTTTTTTTTTGGGTAGTTAAAATTTTAGAATCAACTGTTTCCGGGTAACGAAGATAAACAAGATCGTGAACGATAGTTGCTTTATTCACCGGCAATGGCGGCTCGGTCCAGTCAGAAGTGATAAACCAGTCGAAAGATGTCAGATGTAAGATGTTAGATGTAAGATGTTTCGAGATAAAATGCAAATCGTTCCAGAAAAAGGAGAGAAGTGTTGGTGGAATTTTCCATTTTATTAAACTATGACCTTTTTCGCTGATTTTTTTTCCGAGCTCTGGATCAATATTTCTGCGTAGAGAGGAGAAGAAAAATATCCATTTATTTTTTTTATCAAAATTCAAAATTGCATCAGTTAAACCCTGAGTGAAACGAGCTACGCCGGTTCCTTTGTAAACGATCTGTGATATGTCAATTCCTAATTTCATGTTTTTTGATTCCTTCATAGACAACTTCCAACTTTTGTGAGATTTTTTTCCAGTTATAGATTTCGTTCACCAACTTATAGGCGTTGGTTCTTAATTTTTCGTAAAGTTGTTTGTCCGAAATCAGAATTTGAACTTTGTTTAGAAAATCGTCGAGCGTGTCGGCGATTAAAACATTATAACCATCCTTAACCAGGAGACCAGTAACCCCGGTTTTGGTAGAAATGACGGGAAGACCTGTTGCCATCGCTGCTAATATTTTGAGTCGAGTCCCGCCCGGACCAAATATTGGAGCAATAAAAATAGTTGATCTTTCATAAATTTTTTTAACTAGACCTACGTTATCCGTGTCGATATTCACAATTTCCACGTTTCTGCTTGGCAGCAGGTTTAATTTATCTTTAGCCCGTTGCCCAGCAATGATTACCTTGATATTGTGGATTGCTTTTATTAGTTTTGGAAAAATGAGTTGATATAAATAATAAGCTGCTTCTGTATTTTGCAACCAGGCAAAATTGCCAACAAATAAAGCGGTAGGAAAACTTAAGTCCTTTTTTGTAAGTTTGTAAGCTATGAGTTCATCACCGGCGCCATTGGGAATAACAACAGGATGTATCTGCGGTTCAATCTTGTTTATGAGCTTCCTATCTGTTTCAGAGACAGTTCCAACAAGGAAGGCCCTTTTCCAGTAATAGTGTTCCCAATGTTTTAACTTTAGGATATCGAAATAAAAAAAATATCTGAGAAAGATTGGCAGCGATTTAACAAAATGTTGATAGACTTCGTATTCAATTGTCTGTTCTAGAAGGAAAACAGGTATATTGGTTTTTGGAATGTGAGGCATTATATAAAAAGTTTCGGCGTGAATAACGTCAAAGTAGTCATTTCTCAAGAGGTATTCCACGGTTTTTTTGGCTTCCGAGGAAAAATTTCTGACGATTAAAAAGGGGAGCGGCGAAAAAATAGATTTTAAAATATTTCCTATCTGCCACGGTTTTTCAGCTCGCTTACATAGATATATTTTTTTGCAGTAGGACTCTAGACGTTTTGCATAGGGTCTTTCTTGCTCGTTCTTGTAAAGGGCAATGAGAGTAATTTCATTATGTTTGCTTAGGTACTTAAGTAAATTGAGAGTCCTAATTTGTCCACCTGAAGCTGGGGGATAGGGAAGATAAGGAGTTAACATCAGTATCTTCATAGTTTGAACATCAAGAATTTATCGTTCTCAAAGACTGTGCTGAAATCTTTCTTAAGTTCTTCTGCGTAGTCTTTATTAAAAATTATCATGTAGTTATAACCAAGTTTTTGAAGGGTGGGAGGATCTTTATAAAGGGAAGGCGCCCCTTTTCTATCGGAGAGATAAAGCAGTGTTGAATCTCCGGTGGTATCGGTTACTATTTTATCGTCATTTCGCGATAGAGTTTTAATTATTTTTGCTATTTGAGCGAGGTCTTGCGGATAGTTATAATAGTCCCTTACCCGGTAAAAAGAAAAATAAAATGAGAAAATAAAAATAAGAGCGATAATTAAGTATAAGATAAGTGGGGGCAACAAATCTTTTTTTATAGTAAGAAGAAACTGTATTCCTAATCCAGTAAAGATTGCAAGCGTTGGAAGAATGAGTATTTGATAGTATTCGTGTTGAACATTTCCTCCCTGGAATGTAAATAGGTAAAGCAGGTTCGCTAAAAGAAAAGTATGAAAGAAAATTTTTTTATTCTTTCTTAGCAGACCTAATAGAAAAAAAATTGTTAGATATCCGCCAAAAATTATATTGTTAATTCTTTCAAAAAATATCCAGCGAAAGAAAGCCGGACGGAAAAAAATACTTTTTAACCCTTCATATGTATTGACACTTGTGATAAGCCAATCGCTCACCGGAACCCCTTCGGGAAAATTTCTAATGTACAATCTCCATAAAACAAATGGCAGAAAAGCAGCAGCGAAGTAAATATAAAAATTAATTTTTTTAAAAAAATTAAAATTGTATTTCTGAAAAAGCAAATAAAAAAGTACGACAGAATAAAAAATCACGGTGGGTTTGATGAGAATAGCAAAGGTAAAAGAAACAAATGAAATTATAAAAAAGACAGTTTCTTTAGTCGGGGCAATTTTTTTTTCGTTAGAAAGATATAGGAATAAAATAGATGTTAAAGTAAAAGCCAACGCAGTGGTTTCGGGAAGCACAACTCTTGAAAAGAAGACAAAGAAAGGGAAAATGGCATATGTTAAACTGGCTATGACCGCCGGCAACCTCCCGTTTTCTTTAAATACAAGGTAGTAAATAATTCCGATTATGATGAGTGAAGATAAAACTGTTGTCAGTCTTCCATGAACTTCGACTGGCATAAAAGGAAAGAGTTTATATGTGGTAGAAAAAATCCCGTTATAGAGAGGAAATTCTACCATTCGATAGCCTTGGGGGTTTTCTTTTCCTGACTCGCGTCCCGAAAGGTCGTCGTAACGAGGATGGAGTAAGTCTATGCCATTGCGAACAAAATTTCTTGCAACGGCAGCCGTATCGGCTTGGCGCCAGGAATGGAGATCGGCCAGCGGTGTGTTGATCCTGTAAAGTCGAAAAACAAGCGTTAGTAAAAGTATAAAAGAGAGGAGGAGAACATCGTAAAGTTGAAAGTTTTGTTTTTTCATTTTGATAAGTCACACCCTCAGGGTGTGCTTTGTATCATTTCACACCCTGAGGGTGTGTAGTTTCAAGCGATCCAATAATGATAGCGTTTACAGTCCAGAATGTGTAGGCAACTTTGGAAGCTTCAAATACGTCTATATAGGAGGCGTTAATAAGAAGACCGAATAATCCGAAGAGATAACCGTAGTAGATATATTTATCGAGATTGGGGAAAGATTTTATCTTTTGCCAGATAAATTTTACGATTGATAAAATAAAAAAAGAAAAGATTGAGGTACCGAGTAATCCAAATTCACCCAGCCATCTGAAATAATCGCCGTCTGTCGCTTCAGTGATGCTGGATGGACCCGAACCAAGGATTGGATTTTTCAAAAAGGCATTGATAGCGCGCGGCCACTCAACCTGGATACGTGTGGAAAATGAAATATCCGAAACTACCGTACTGATTGGTTTAAGTCCGGCGGAAATTGTGGCAAGCATCTGGGCTTCCTGAGAGGCGGTCAATACTTTACCTGATTTTCTCGCTTCGTCTCGTATATCGTCCAAAATACGCTCCCTTACCAGTTTTTCAGTTTTAGCGTTTGTTTTTTCTTCACCTTCCCTGTTTATTTCTAGATAAAGTGTACCGGCTGGAAGTTCTTTGGTGGTAATTTTTTGCGGTATTACTACTTGTCCGGTTTTTTCATTGACGTAGATTTGCTTTACGCGTAAAAACTGCGCCCAGCGAGAAGCCAAACTGTTTGTCAGAAAGCTCAATCCAACAGAAAGAGTAATGACAATGAAGAGGGTTTTAAATTTTCTGATAAAAATGAGAAAAGTTGTAATTGAGATTAAGTAGGCAAGAGACGAGCTTCTTGATGCAGTTAATGTGAGTATTAAAAGGCCAAAAGTAAAAATTAAAAAATATAATAGATTTCTTCGCCAAAAAAAAGCTCCTAACGCAATTGGCAGCAAGAAAACGAGATAAGCTGCTAGATCATAATGACCTGAGAATGTGGATGATACTCTAGCTTCAGGAGTTAGATATAGTATGTATCCTTTTGCAAATTCGGGATTCATGGTTTGAACAGCCGGCCAACCCAAAAACTTCTGGCCGAGCGCATAGACGCTGACGATTACAAGAGTGACAATTAGACAAGAAAAATAGAAGAGAAAGTCTTTCCTTGATTTAATAGTTGACGTAATGATAAAAAAAATAAGCGAATACTCAATCCTTCTAATAGCATGAAGAAAACCTAAATGTTTATAAATTATGGTTTTTTGGATAAATGCACCCCAAAAAAAAGAAAGCATTACCGCTCCCCAGAAGGCAAGCATAAGCAATAAAAACTGCTTATTTAGCAAGATTTTCCTTCTCAAAAGCTGGACCACAAAGATCAAGGTTAAAAAAGCAACGTAAAGATCTTCAAGGCGGATTGCAATATAAGTATAATCTATGAATTTGAGGGGGAATTTCGGATAGAGAGGAATTAAAAAAATAAATCCGACTGCAAGAATTTTTACCAGGTTATCGTCAAACCAACTTAACCATTTGATAAGCTTTTGCATAAGTTTCTTTAAGATATTTGTTATTGAATATTTGTCCGATTGCCAGGCCAATCAATGCTTTTAATTTTAACATAAATTTAAGTAAAATTTGATCTTGTTTGGGATAATGTTTATTATAAAAGTACATAAGTCCGTTAAAAACTTGAATAATCGGATAGGTTCTTCCGCTGCTTGAGGCTGAGCCGAAGTGAATGAATTCAGCCTCCGGATAAAAAAATACTTTGTAGTCGTGTTTTTTAGCTCGAAATAAAAGATCGATTTCATCCATATACATAAATATATTTTCGTCAAAGCCTTCGATTGATTTTAGATATTGTTTTTTGGTTAAGATACAGGCTCCTGATATCCAATCTACTTCTTTCACTTTATTTGGAGAATAGCGCGTTATACCTATATAATCTCCACGCAAGAATAGTGCAGTGAATATAACTGGAAGGGTATAAAACGGCCCACAAGACGGTTGTTCCGTCATGTTTTCGTTCAAAAGTTTTCCACCTAAAAAATTGATCGAATTTTCTTTCTGTCTATAAAAGTTATACAATATTTCTATTGCATCTTCTAAAATCAATGTGTCTGAATTGAGAAAGAGAATATAATCAGATCGAGCGATTTTCACTCCTTGATTGTTTGCTTTACCAAACCCCAAATTTTCTTTATTTTCAACTATTCGAACCTGCCCGCTTAAGCCTGAGCCTAGCGATGGCAGGCGGGTATTTGAATAATTGGATGAGTATTTTCTTAAAACTTCAACAGAGCCGTCAGTTGAATGATTGTCGACAATAATAATTTCATAATTCCAAGAAGAATTTTTTAAAGATTTTAGAATTGATTCCAGGCAGTTTTTAGTAATATCTTTAGTGTTGTAGGAAACAACGATTATAGAAAGGTCCGGCTTTGACATATAGTATAATTATATCATTAGCTAGGGTAGCTCAGCGGTAGAGCAGTCGTTTCACCCGCCTGCCGAAGTACGTTAGGCTGGATAGCTCAGAGGTAGAGCACACGTTTCATAAGCGTTAGGTCGGGAGTTCGAATCTCCCTCCAGCCACTTCGTACGGCGAGCAGGTAAGCGACGGGTCGTGGGTTCGATTCCCGCCCCTAGCACCAAGGGGGGAAAACTATTTTATGTTTGAAGCTAAAGTCATAAGACTACCAGGTAAAGTATCTCCTTATGATCCAACAGAAATAGAAAAACTATTAAAGCAAGCGGAAAAACGTGAAATGGTTTATTATGATCATACAACAGCAGCATTATTGTATCAGGAAGTAGCGAGAAGAAGAACGGTATTAAAGGCTAGAAGTCAGATAAAATAATTAATATTTAGCCACGAACTTTCTTAAGATATTCTCCGCTGTCGAGTTCTTCTTGCGTAAAGTCAACTTGTTCGCCTTTGAGGTCAGGATCATAGGGAGGGTCAGGATAATTAATTAGCCATCCATCTTCGTCACCCACATTTTGTAGTGCTGTAGGAATCATGGGAGGAATATACAAGCGATTTAAATTATCCTGCGTAAGGATATGTTCTTCCCGCTTTCCGTTAACATATAAAATAATCTTCATTTTTCCCTTAAGGCAGATATAACGAGCCGCCCTAACTCTGTGGAGATGATAGCCTTTAAACGCGCCGGGTTTAGCGCAAGATAAGTAAGCAACAGTTTTATTACCGTCTTTAAAAAGCTCAATCAGAAATCCATTCTCTTCTTTTGTTTTTAAGTCGTAGGTAGTTGCTTTTTTGGCCGTTTCTGAGTTTACCTTGGTGATCATTATTTTGAAATTATACTATAAAATAGGATTTATGAAGCAAAAATTATTTCTTACTTCCGCCGGTATTGTTCGAGAATTAAGAAATGAGTTTGTACAACTACTTGGAAAAGATCCAAAAAATAGCATAGTTTGTTTTATAGCGACCGCAGCCGATCCAGAAAAAGATAAAGGGTTTGTCGAGGCTGATAGAAAAAAACTCAGAGAAGCGGGGTTAAAAATAAGAGAACTGGACTTAAAAAGTGAAAATAAAAACTCCTTGTATAAAAAATTATCCGACTATGATGTTATTTATGTAGGAGGTGGAAATACATTTTATCTATTAAATTGGGTAAGAAAGAGCGGTTTTAAGGAAATAATTAATGATTTACTCGAGCAAGGTAAAATTTATGTCGGTGCAAGCGCAGGAAGTTATATTGTTTGTCCAACCATCGAGCAAGGATTATGGAAACAGGAGTATCCTGATAAAGAAACTTTCGGAGTAACTGATTATAAGTCACTAAATTTAGTCCCGTTTTGGATAATTGCCCATTTTACAGAAAAATGGCGGCCTGATATAGAAAAAGCCGCAAAAACTACAAAAGATCCAATAGTTGCGTTAAACGACAAGCAAGCAGTTTTGGTTAAAGGAGAAAATTGTAAGATTGTGGGGAAGGGAGAAAAATTAACTTTTAACATTAATCAATTTTGACAAAACTCCGTGATCGCGTAAAAATGTCAATCATTTTCCAATATTTCGAAAATTTAGAAAACTTATTAACAGGAATTTTTCCTAAAAATAACAACAGTGTAAGAAATTCGTTATTTGTGATTTTGACTCTATCCTTTAGTCGCTCAATTTCCTCGTTTGCAAATAAATACATTCCTTGATATCCATCAATAAAAATGGAAGTCATGATTGCTTCGTCGAATGCAAAATCGCCTAATCCCACTGATTGGTATATCTTCATTACATCAAAAATAGTCTTTCCTTTTATATGGTACAAATAGTCAGCCATAGCTCTGCACATTAGCCATACATTTCTTCGATATTCTACAAATTTCTCTTCTTCTTTACTAATAAACGGTTCTACCATTAAATCAGCAAAAACTTCTGCTTTTACATCAAAAATATTTGGTGATGATACGCCTGCGTAGCCAAAAATTTTAGGTAATTTATATTTCTTAATTAATGTTCCGTCAAAAATAGCCATTTCAAGGGCGTGACCACAGAATTCGTGAAGAAATGCGATTTTTAATAAAGATTTACTATATTTTCTATTTTTATTTAAGAGTATCTTAGTCGCTAGTGTTTTAGGATCTGTTATACAGCGCATAGAAAAAGAAGGATCATCGATTATTTCGACTTTTGCAGTAAATTCATGCAGGATGTCTTTTTTAAATTTATTAGGGAATAATATTACTTTATCTATCTTTTTTTTAATATTTTGCATTGACGTTTGGATAATTTTAGTTGCCTCGCTTGGAAGTAATTCCTGTCTTCCTAACTCTTTTCCTATTTTTCCTATTTTCGGATTACTGAATAGATTCTTATATCTTTTTTCAACATTAGAATAATCGTAATTAAGGTTAAAAAAATCCTCTCTCAATTTTATTGTCGATTTAAAATTCTTAGATTTTAATTGTTGAAGTATCTGTATTTTGATTACTGCCGTTTTTATTGTGGCGTTAACTACATCGAGTAAAAATTTGGAATAGATAGAATGATTAAATGACACTTTTTTTGTTTGTAACTGCTTATTTAGGTGTTTTAATTGTTCTAAACTTTTTTCTAAGTTACTTGGAACATCATACTTCCACAAAGTCCGACTTTTGTTATTCTCTAATAGTCTCTTTCTTTCTAACTTCCAGTTTATAGGCGTTCTTACAACCTGATTGTAGATTTTATATACATCCAGGCTTAAATTATTTATCTTATTAATAAGTTCCAAATGTAATTTGTTCATAAGAGATTAAGCTTGTAAAGCTTGTCGATTTAGTTTATTTAGTACCACAATTATAGCTTCTTGCCTACTGTAACCTTCCTTTATCAATTTTCTAACAATCTTTCTGATTGAATTTCCTTGAGATATTCCAATGAGAATATCACTTTCAAGTGGGTCTAAAAAGTCTTTAGATAAAAGTTTCATGCCCCTCTTCTTTAGAGATTCTCGAGCAAGCTGAATTAAACTAACAGCCGCATCTTGTATAGTAGTAGTGCGCTTACCCCACTGCAAAGGAGCATATAGACCGAATACCGCCTTTTGAAAATTAGTTTTAGATTGCTCAAAACTTGGTAAGACATGATTCCTTAATCCTTCTATAGCTCCAAATGTCAAAACTAATGCCTGTATGGTTGTGAAAGGTGATTGCGAGTCTATTTGTCTAATTTCATTACGCACAGTTCCATTTTCGATATCAACTCGGATGCGTGATGTTGTGTGAATTGCGCTGTGAGCCAAATCCAATGCTAGCGCTGGATTGTGCAATTCTATAAATGGCGGCAAAGTATTTCTAAGTTGATTTTGGTAGTATTCCAATAAAGAAAAAGCAGGAAGAGGTAAACCAGCTCTCAGCTGTTCGGCTTGCCTCAAAAGTTCTATTCTTGTATTAACTCTTCCTGTGTCCATTCCTCCGGCAAATATAGAATTACCAAACAAAGCAACCATAATAGGCGTTACAGCAATTAAAATATTATGTGTTTGTAAGGCGTCTTTTATCGTACAATCAGATATGTGAATTTGCGTTCCTGAACATCTTGTCATTGCGGTTAAGTTTGATGCTGGTTCGATCAATTCTTTGCCTGTTTTTGGATTAACAACCCGAATTATTTTAATCGGATTTTCCTCTAATGTTCTTTTTTCCATCAAATCATATCGTTTTCGTTTGATTTCATCTTTTACTATCAAATCTCTTGCTTCCTCTGAAGTTGAAAATGGTTGCAAACCTATAGGAACTATAATCGTGTCAGGTTTTAATCCTCTTAATCCTGCCTGTATTTGTTGTGTTCTACGTGTCATTGATTTATAGAGGGATAAAATTCCATCCGCAGTTAGAGAGGTAATTCCATTTGCGTCGAATTCGATATTGAATACGGTAGTGTCTGGTCTAGCGCCTATTGAGTTGGTTGAGAAATAATCTTGCACATCAATTGGCCTACCGGTATTACTATCTAAGGCTTGGACTTCCTGTTCGATATCACAAGTACGGCCTGGCTTATTAAAATATCTTTTATCTGCAAGTACTTGCCGCTTTACAGCTTCTTTAAGAGCTAGTTTTTTTGTTTCCAATGCTGAAGATTCAGTCCATCGACTTTGTTGTTTTATTTCTGTCGCCATAGAATTTACCTCCTTGGCCTTGCAAAAGCCATCATTTTAACTTCAAATTTAGGCGCAATAGTGCCGTTGTTATCGGCTACAAGAGACAGTATATTTGGCTGAACTATTACTCCCGATACTCCTCTCAAATAAAGCTCTCTTAATTTTTTAACAATGAAAGCCCTGCGCATTTCTTCACTATGTAGAACACTAGCTGGAATTGGGTAAGCTGAAATTACCTCGCCCGCAATTCTTTCACGCCCTGGTATTTTATCTCCTGTTTTTACAACTACTCCAAAAAAATCAATTTCTGGATATGCTGCTCTATTGGTAACCATAAATTCAGTTATTTCATCGCTAAGGGTATCAAAATTACCTTTTCTAAGATCTATATCCAAAAAGGGGATTGGATCAATTCCAAATTGCGCTAACTCATCTCTCATCATTTCCACAATGCGCAAATTAACTCTTTTATCAGAAGCAACTATTCTAGAGCTATTTAATGGTGTCATTACAACGCCGTCTGGTAATCTTAGGAATAAATCACCTCGATAACCTGCCCCCCTACCTTCATTTGGAAATGTGAATCTTTTTAGTATAGTGTCAGGTTGTATAACCGTTCCTTTTAATGTTGGTACGCCTAGTTGAGAAGCGCCTGACTCCAGCGATGTTTGGAGTAATTCTAGGGTTGAAATGCCAACATCAGACATATCTCTTTGCCTCAAAGCTTGTTCTGCCGGAAGATACTCAAAATTCATAAGTGTTAAGTCAGCTGATCGAGGCGCAATCACTGCTCTTCTTGGCGGTTTTCCTAATCTTGCTTCTGCTGCGCCTAATACCGCATCTAAATATGACTCCATGTGGCCTGAAGGTTTGCCTAAAAATCTTCTTGCTAAAAATTCAGTTATGCCTACTCCCCCAGCTCCTCCAGAAATATCAAATACTGAAGCTCTCATAATTCCTTCCCTTGTGAGTTCACTTAGTTCATCTCTCATTCCTTCCAGACTGCCCGTTTCGATAAATGTCTCGATCATTCTTCGTCTTACATCAGGCGGGTAAAGCAAGAAAAAATCCATCTGTAATACTTCCCTTCCTGGGTTGCTTACAGCTGTAGGCCTCATTAAACTCGGTAAATTATCTTTAATAAAATCTGTTGCTTCCTCTACTGCTATACGTTTTCTACCTGTTGCAATTAATGTTTCTTCAAGATTTGCTGATACAGTATCAATAGCTTCGGTAATGACTCGGGTTGCTTTAGGTAAATTTGCACTAAACGGTCTGCCGATTACTCCCATTAAAGGGGATATACGAACAGAATTTTTAAAAACTCTTTCGCCATATCTTTCCTGCGTAGAGATATCTTCACCCTTTGAGGCACCCATACTTGTTTCTAAACCATCCACATCATCTCTTAATACAAATAGGGGAGAACCTGCTAATTTGCTTCCTGCGCCTCTACCAACAATGGAAAAAATCATTTCCAATTTTCTTTCTGGCGGGTATAGTCTAAAAGTAGAATCGTCAAAATAAGGAGCGAATTCTGATGTTTGTATGGCTGCTTCCAAGTCTTCTAATCTTTGTAATGGGGCAAGGGCGATGCCAAATCGTAATAAACTTTCTGCTGAAACAAGTTGACATTTTCCTGTAGTTATAGAGGGTATAGTGAACTCATACTCTTTAGCCTTTGTTTCTAGATCCACAGAATCAGCCCTTACAATCTTTGTTGGAGTGTTTTTTTTGTTTTCTCCAACTGATTCTAAAATTTCGTCAGCAACATCAAATAATGAATATGGATCATTAATTAAACGTCGAAAATCTAAACCCAATGATTGAATTGCTCGATCTACAACTTCTTGACTAAATTCTCGTAAAATGGAGCGAAAAAGTTTTTCGGCAAATAGTTCTAAAATTTCCTCGTCTGTGATTCCAGCCCCTAATTTTTTTTGCAATTCTTCCTTGGCTAGAGCAAAAAGAGCTTTATTTTCTGCGCTCATTCTTCTTCGGAAAAAATTAGGAATTCTCGTTCTAATTAATTCAAATTCTCCTACGCTTAATTGAGCCATAAAAAGAAATGGGTCGCCTGATTCTAATGCTTGGATTAATTTTTGTCTTTTTTCTTCAAATATTTTTTTAAAATTTGGAAAAGTAGTAAATCCAAGTCTCATCAATTTTCGGCTCGAAGTATCAATGAGTTGACTCGCTATTCGTGACCTTACTTTTACACCCTCATCGTCTTTCAATGCAAGAATTTCCTCTTCAGTTAAGCCACTAATTTTTGTCGCCATTCCTCGCAACTCATGATCTGATAACATAAGTCCAGCTATTTTTCTGATGGCCCTTCTTTTTACAATTGCATCTATAACTTCGGCTTTTCTTTGTTCGATATTTTGTCTTAATTGTTCTCTGGCGTCGGGTAGTCTATCTGCAAGTCCGCTTTCTTCAATAATTCTGTACAATTTGCTATCTAACTCTGAAAATTCTCTTTCTTCTCCTTCGATAACTTCAATGACCTTTGTTTCTTTAAGCTTGGCCATTTTTCTTTGGATAATTTCATTTTTTAATCCGTCTATTTGGTCTGCGTTACGTCTACGGCTTGCCTCGAAAAGCTGCACTTGAGCTTCAGATCTTGCTAAATCTAATAGTCCAGCAACAGTTTGCGGATCTTCCAAAAACTTGCTGATTAATTCATCCTCTAATAGCCTTAACACTTGCTCTAATAAGATAAAATTTTCTGCCAGTTTTTCACTATTTTTTTTTGCTGGTATTTGTTCTCTGACTTTTGCTGAGATTTCTTTTAAGACCGTTAAACCTTGTCTTGTATCTGGCAATGTAATTTGCAAGTACGGTTTTAACCTTTGAGCACAAGGAAATGAAATTGCTAGGGCAATATCTATCAATTCATCTAATTTCGCTTGACCTGATTGAACTTGTCCTACAGGAAGAATGTCGATTCTTGTAGAAACTTTAGACCCGTTAAGTTTACTAGCTTGTAATTCTAATCCGGCATTTTTTTTCCTTTTCAATCTTGGAACTAAAGCTAAGTCACCGTCGGTGACAAAGTCCAGCACAGGAACGCTCTTCAGAATAGAATTAGTGATAACTGGAAATGTTCCAGGGTTGTCATCTAATGCGATCTGACCTAACTGTTGAGATAAAGTTACAACAGTATTCGTAAATAGCTGTCGTTGTTGTTTATCATTTACTTGTGATTCTGATGATTGCCCTTGTTTTTCTGTCATATTTTTTAGTCAATTTTTAAACCATAAAAAAACCTCCCTTGCGGGAGGTTAGTATTAATAAATCTAAATTGTCTTTTTATCTCATAATTAGGTCAACAAAAATACCAACCTCCCCAGAGAGGTGATGATAATGATACCAATTGGTTCGGTTGGTAAGTGATTTCATTGTTTTTATTATAACAGGATTTTTCTTGCTGTCAAATATTAAGCTTATTTCCAGTCGGGGATATAATATTTTCTACCTTTTAAATTTTTTGGTAAATAGTCTTGGATTATTTTCTGGCCTGTTTGTTTTTCGACGAGCCAGGGATAGCGGGTATGCCCTTTTCCGTAACCGAAAGACTTCATGACTTTGTTTGCTGGATTGCGAAGATGTAGAGGAATCGGATCGAGATTTTCTTCGTCAATATCTTGAATGGCTTTTGAAATTCCTTCGGTCGAAGCTATAGATTTTTTAGCAGTTGCAAGATAGGTTGCCGTTTGAGCCATTATTAAAGATGCTTCCGGCATTCCGATCATGTGGACAGCCTGCATACAGGAAGTTGCAAGAACAAGGGCTGTGGGTTGGGCGTTACCGACATCTTCAGCCGCAAATATTACCATTCTTCTGGCAATAAAAACTGGATCTTCTCCGGCTTTAATCATTCTAGCCAGATAATGAAGTGTAGCGTCGGGATCGCTTCCGCGCATGCTTTTTATGAAGGCAGAAATAGTATCGTAATGCCAGTCGCCTTTTTTATCGTAAAAAATTGCTTTTCTTTGGATAGCTTCTTCAGCTATTTTTAAAGATATATTTTTACTTATTGATGCAGCTAATTCGATTGCATTTATCAGGGTCCTTGCATCGCCGTTTGACATTTCGATTAAGTGTTTAATCGAAGTAGTTTGCCATTTATGGTTTGGGAAAAAACTTATTGTTCGTTTGGCAATTTGTTCTAGTTCGCTTTCACTTAGCGAGTTTAGGACATAAACTTGGCTGCGGGAAATGAGGGGGGCGTTGACTTCAAAACCTGGATTTTCGGTCGTCGCGCCGATTAAAACTATAGTTCCGTCTTCCACGTGGGGGAGAAAAGCATCTTGTTGAGCCTTGTTAAACCGATGAATTTCGTCGATAAAAAGGACAGCGTCTTGTTTAAACATTTTCTTTCGTTCTTTTGCCTGTTTGATTATTTCTCTTACTTCTTTTACGCCGCTTGTTACAGCAGAAAAAGCAATGAAGTCAGCGTTAACATATTTTGCAATCAATTTTGCCAAAGTAGTTTTACCGCAGCCAGGAGGTCCCCACAATATCATCGAAGTTACTTTTCCACCTTCAAGCATTTTTCGAATTGGCCCATGAATGCCTACCAGATGTTCCTGTCCGACAAATTCTTCCAAAGTTTTTGGTCGGAGTTGATCCGCAAGTGGAGCTGACATGAAGACATTTTATCACATCATCTTCGTCATCCTGAATTTATTTCAGGATCTGATTCTAAAAAAAAAGATGCTGAACCAAGTTCAGCATGACATTATAATAAACCCATTTTTTCTCTTACTTCCTTCACCGTTTGGGAGGCAATTGTACGAGCCTTTTCAGCGCCTTCTTTGATTACTCTGTCGACATATGATTGATCAGATTCAATTTTTTTTCTTCTTGTCTGAAAAGGTTGGAGATCTTTATAAATTGATTCAGCTATAGAATCTTTTAATTTAACAAATTGAAGTGTTCCGTCATTGAATTCTTTTTTATATTTTTCAACTTCGTTTGGAATATAAAGTTCGGCAAATTTATAAAGAGTTTTTACGCCTTCGTTCATCTCTCCACCGGCCTGAGTTGCGGTTGGAACTGAGCGAACCTTTTTCTTTATTTCGTCAAGTGAGTCGGTTAGATTAATATAGCTTCCTTCAACAGATTTGCTCATTTTACCTTCACCTTTTAAGGAAGGAATATATTCGCCTTTTGTTGCGAATCTTTTTGGTTCTGGGAAGTCAGTTGCGTAAAGCTGATTCATCTTGCGGGCAATTTCTCGAGCAACCTCAAGGTGTGGTTCTTGGTCTATGCCAACTGGTACCAGCCCGGCTTTATAAACCAAAATATCAGCGGCCATGAGAATAGGATAATTTAATAAAGCCATAGTATTGTGGGTTGGGTACTGTTTAACTTTCTCTTTATATGTGGGTAGGTGCTGCATGCGGGCAATAGTTGTAACCGACGAAAAGTAAAAAGCCAACTCAAAATGCTGGCTGACTTCTGACTGCTGAAAGA
>MFZO01000003.1 GCA_001788015.1 Candidatus Roizmanbacteria bacterium RIFCSPHIGHO2_02_FULL_38_11
AACGTACCTGTAGATTTTTACCTTTAGTAACGTTATTGACCTTGCAATTCGTAACCTATTAATATCAGCTTTTAACATGGAAAAATTATATAATTCTGAGCTCATCAATAACCCAATATTAACCTGTCAGGTTCATAGTGGATTATGACATGACACTAAATATTAATATTTAGTCCTTCCTTGTAAATTTTTTTTGCGATTTCGGACATCTCTTCTTTAGATATTTTTTTTACGCCTGGAACTATACCCTCGCTTGAAACATCTCCATATCGAGGAATTATATGAAAATGAGCATGATGTACATCAAGTCCGAATGTAAAATAATTAATAAATTCTGGCCGTAAAGCTTTATCTATTGCTTTAGTTACTTTTACAACTGCTTCCCAATAATTTCCATCTTCGACATCGTGCACCCAACGATAATGTTTTTTTGGAATAATCAGTGTATGACCAACAGCCCGAGGGTAGATATCTAGAAAACCTAAAAAAGATTCATCTTCATAGACTTTATAACAGGGAAGTTCTCCTCTAACTATTTTACAAAAAATACAATCTTGCATATTTGCAATTTTATTTAACTTATTGTATCATAGCATCCAGTATGATCTATAAAACGCTAGATCAACTTTCCTTAGCAAAAAAGCTCTCGATTGACGACATCGTTTACTCCTCAATGTTTTCTCCAGATGATCAAGTAAAAAAGAAAACCTCCCAGATTATTTACCAACAGGCTAAAGATAATCAATCACCGCCTGCGTCCATTCACAACTTTTATTTGGCGGCAGGTAAAGGAGAAATAAAAGGGTTTACCGTTCCTGCCATGAATATCAGAACGCTTACATATGATACCGCTCGAATAATTTTCAGGTTGGCCAAAAAACATAAAATTGGCGCATTGATTTTTGAGATAGCCAAATCAGAACAAGGTTATACTGACCAAAAACCGTCTCTTTATGCTGTAGCGGTCTTAGCCGCGGCCGTAAAAGAAAAATACAAGGGCCCAGTATTTTTACAAGGAGATCACTACCAATTCAAAGCTAAAAAATTTAAAGAGGATAGAACCGAAGAAATCAATAACATGAAAAAATTAATTAAAGAGTCGGTCGAAGCCGGTTTTTACAATATCGATATTGACGGCTCTACTTTAGTTGATCTCGAACAAAAAAAATTATCTGAACAACAGCGTAATAATTATGAGGTAACCGCTTTGATGACAAAATATATTCGTCAGCTCGAGGCCAAAGGAATAACCATCTCAATAGGAGGAGAAATCGGACACATCGGAGGCAAAAATTCCACCCCCGAAGAGTTCAAAGCTTTTATGGATAATTATCTAAAACTGGTAAAAGGTATCGTTGGGATAAGTAAGGTAAGCGTACAGACGGGGACTTCCCACGGTGGCATCGTCTTACCTGATGGGAGCATCGCCAAAGTCGACCTTGATTTTGCAGTATTAAAGAGTATAGGCCAGGTAGCTCGTAAAATTTATCACATAGGAGGACCTGTCCAACACGGCGCTTCTACTCTACCTGACGGACTGTTTCACCAGTTCCCTAAAACTGGAACGCTTGAAATACATCTGGCAACCGGATTCCAAAATATTGTCTATCAACATCTTCCCGCCTCGTTAAAAAAAGATATGTACGAATGGGTAAAGAAAAATTGTCAAGACGAAAGAAAGGAATCTTGGAATGATGATCAGTTTATTTACAAAATGCGAAAAAAAGCACTTGGCCCGTTTAAGCAAAAATTATGGGAGTTGTCGGAAAAAGAAAAAAAACCAATTCTTACTGCTCTTGAAAAACAATTTGAATTTTTATTTAAGCATCTTAATGTTTTTGGGACAAAGCGGATAGTCGAAAAATATATTCATTGATTAAAATATGGATCGCAATCTAGCGCTTGAATTTGTGCGAGTTACAGAAGCAGCCGCGATCTCCGCGGCAAAATGGATAGGCCGCGGCGACAAAAATGCCGCCGATGGGGCTGCGGTTGACGCCATGCGCTCCCGCCTTAATCAGATTGATTTCTCCGGTACGGTGGTAATTGGCGAAGGTAAAAAGGATGAGGCGCCTATGCTTTTTACAGGCGAAAAGGTAGGAAAAGGCAGAAAGCCACAGATGGATCTTGCGGTAGATCCGCTAGAGTGCACAGACAGCGTCGCGCATGGTCGATATAATGCTATCTCCGTAATTGCAGCCGGGGCTCAAAACACTCTTCTTCACGCCCCAGACACCTACATGGAAAAGTTAGCGGTCGGACCGGCAGCAAAAAATAAAATTGATCTCGATGCTCCAGTAAAAGATACGATAAAAAAAACAGCAAAAGCTTTAGGAAAGGACATAAGAGAAATTGCAGTTCTCATGCTTGACCGCGACCGGCATGCCAAACTTATCCAAGACGTAAGAGCTGTTGGCGCTAGAGTCAGATTGATAACCGACGGAGACGTAGCCGGAGCCATAGCTCCATCTTTACCAGATTCAGACATAGATATCCTCATGGGTATCGGCGCAAGTGCTGAAGCAGTGCTCGCAGCAACAGCTATAAAAATTCTTGGTGGCGAAATCCTTGCACGATTTAAACCCCAAAAAGAATCTCACTTTAAAGAAATTAAGGAGGCCGGAATAAAAAACCTGAATAAAATATATAGTTCGGAAGATTTAGCTAAGGGGAAACAACTTACCTTTACCGCAACCGGCGTAATCGAAGGACCGCTTCTTAAGGGGGTCGAGTTTCAAAGAGACACTATCGTTACTCACTCGATGGTAATCAGAGGAATTTCAGGAACTGTTCGTTATATTACTACCCATCATCACTATCACAAAATTTAGTACAATGATTAGTGAAAATGATTGTCATGCTGAACTTGTTTCAGCATCTCTCGTCATCCTCGACCTGATCGGGGATCCAGTTTTTTTCTGGATTCCCGCTTTCGCGGGAATGACAATCAGATCCTGAAATAAAACTTGTCCTGATGAAAATAAGGATTCAGGATGACATAAAAAAACAATCTACTCATGAGAAAAATTAAAGTTGGACTTAATGGCTTTGGCAGAATCGGACGATCATTCACACGAATCGCTTTAAAACGGAATTCCTTCGACATTGTTTTAATCAACACTCGAAAAACCTCCAACAAGATAATCGCTTATCTTCTTCAATACGACTCTGTCTATCGAACTTTTGATCTGCAAGTGAAAGAAGAAAAAGACGGAATCTCCGTCGATGGAAAAAAAATAACAACCACTCTAGGCGATGATCCATCTAAAATTCCTTGGGAAAAATATGAGGTGGATATCGTTGTTGACGCAACCGGCGCTTTTAGCAAAAAAGAAGACCTCAAAAAACATCTGCGAGGATCGGTAAAAAAAGTCGTATTGACAGCTCCCTCAAAGGACGACGAAACTCCCCATGTAGTTTTGGGAGTGAACGATAAAGAACTCGACTTTAAAAATAATGATGTGATATCCAACGCTTCTTGTACTACAAACTGCGCTTCACCTCTGTTTAAAATTCTTGACGACAACTTCAAAATCATTTCCGGATTCCTGACCACCGACCATGCCTATACACAAACTCAACCTTTATTAGACGATACGGGAAAATCACCAGATCGTTCACGAGCGGCAGGATTAAACATTGTGCCAACAACAACCGGTGCAGCCAAAGCTGTAGTCAAAACTCTTCCCCACCTAGAAGGAAAAATTGACGGTATGGCAATTAGGGTTCCTATCCCAGTGGTCTCTTTTTCAGATATCTCCGTAGTTGTTGAAAAACCAACGACGGTTGAAGAGGTGAATCAAAAATATAAACAAGCTTCAGAAACTTCGATGAAAGGAGTCTTAGCTTACGAGACGGAAGTCCTAGTCTCATCAGATTATATCGGTTCACCCTACTCTTGTATTTTTGATGCAAATTACACCAAAGTTATCAACGGCAATTTTATCAAAGTGTTCGGATGGTACGACAACGAGTGGGGATACTCCACAAGATTGGTTGATTTGGTTGAAATACTAACCAATGTTGTATAATAGTCACCATGCCCCAGTCCAAAGTTACTTATATCGATGAAGTCAATATCAGTAATAAGCGGGTCTTGCTTCGGGCGGACTTCGATGTTTCTCTAAATCCAAATTATACTATTGCCGACGACGCGCGCATTCGAAATAATCTGCCTACTATCAAATATCTTCTCAAGAAGAAAAACAAACTAATCTGCGTGGCCAAACTCGATCGTCCCAAGGGTCGTGATGCTAAACTTTCCCTAAAAGTGGTAGTTAATAGACTCCATCAATATCTTCCCGGTTATAAAATAAAGCTCATTGATGATTTTCTATCTAAGGAAAAAACTACATTTGAAAATCAAAATGAAAAAGAAATTTTAGTTATGGAAAACATCAGATTTTATCCGGAGGAAAAACAAAATGACGCTGCTTTTGCCAAAAAGCTAGCTAAATTAGCAGATGTTTATGTAAACGACGCGTTTGCCATGTGTCACCGATCAGAAGCATCTGTTACCGGAGTGCCTAAATATCTCCCCTCTTATGGAGGCCTGCTTCTCAAAAAAGAAATCGAGACAATCTCTAAAGCCATCAAAAAACCAAAAAAACCGTTTGTTGCTATAATCGGCGGAGCCAAGATCGAGACCAAAATAAATCTTATCGGCAAACTTACCGAATTGGCAAACTATGTGTTGGTTGGCGGCGGACTGGCAAATACATTTTTATGTGCTCATGGCTATGAAATAGGCAAAAGCTACTGCGAATATGAGAAAGTCGCCAAAGCCAGAAGACTGCTTTTTCTAGCCGCCCAAACCCACACCGCTATAGTTTTGCCTTCGGATGTTGTCATTGGCGATCCTAATAACAGCGAAAACGGCGGCAAGGTAGTCAAAGTTGATCAAATTCCAAAAGGTGCCGTAGCCCTTGACATCGGCCCGGAAACAAAAGCCAAATTTGGCTCGATCATCGCCAAGGCAAAAACGATTATCTGGAATGGGCCGATTGGTTATTTTGAAAATCCTGCCTTCAGGCGAGGCACGGATTTTATCTATTACGCAATTGCCGGCAATAAAGAAGCCGTATCAATCGTCGGAGGCGGCGACACCCTCTCGGCTATCTCGAATGAAGAGCATCTTGGCAGGATTACTCATGTTTCAACCGGCGGCGGCGCCATGCTCGAGTTTATCGAAAAAGGCACACTTCCAGGAATCGAAGCCTTAAAAAAATAGTATAATCTTCCCATGCGCTATCCCTGGGTATGTCTAGCAATCTGCGGAGTCTGGGCTGCTACCTTAATTGTTGTACCGTTTCGAATAGTTGATCCTACTGTAATCTATGTCTATACATCAGCTACGGCTATCATTCTTTTTTTATTGGGATTTGCTCGTAGCTAGATATGCTGAGATTTTTTTATATCCTTTTACTTTTGAATAAGTACTTCTTGCTTTATCTCCTTTTCCGAATAGGTCTTTACAAAAAACCAGGACCAAAATTTATGAAAAGTTTTTTTGAGGAGGCTGGAGGAGCATTTATCAAATTTGGACAAATCCTGGCTTTACGAATTGATATATTGCCAAAAGAATATTCACTTGAACTAATAGACTTATTTGACCAATATAAACCATTTTCATATCAAGAAGTAGAACAAACTTTTAAAGAAGAATTAGGAACAACTCCAAATAAGATATTTAAGTATTTCGAAAAAATCCCCTTCGCCTCTGCTTCTTTTGCCCAGGTTCATGGGGCCAAACTAAAAAATGGCGAAACTGTTGTTATAAAAATTCAGCGCCCGGGTGTAAGAGAAAATGTCCGTGTTGATTTTTTTATTATCGACTTATTATCTTTAACAGTCGATTTCTTTTTCAAAATAGAGGCCTTGCCCTGGGTTGAGTTTGCTAAAGAGTTTAAAATTTGGACTAAAAGAGAACTTGATTTTCAAATCGAAGCAGAAAATATGCAAAAAATTTATAACAATATTCTTCTACATAGAGTGTCTGATGTTATCGTTCCAAAAATTTACCATCGCCTTTCAACCAAAAAAATCCTGGTGCAAGAATACATCGATGGCGTTCCTTTGAGTCGAGTGCTAAGAGAGATGCGAATAGGTAATCTGGATGCGGAAAAATTGAAAAAAATGGAAATAGATATTAAAAAAACGCCTACCACCATGATTTCTGAAATTATGAGAGAGTATTTTATCGATGGTTTTTTTCACGCCGATCCTCATCCTGGAAATATTTTACTTTTAAAAAATGGGAAAATTGGACTAATCGACTTTGGCATAGTTGGCGAATCCGCTCCTCAAAAATCTGCATTAATGAAATTTATTTTCGCAGGAGGAAGAAGCAAGTATGAAAAAGATCCAAAAATCTATGAAGAGATCGGGTATTATTTTTTTAAATTTGCCGGAAATAACATCGAACAAATTATAGGCAGTGTCATACCTGCTAACGTTAACCAAGAAAAAATTGAGGAGTTCATGAAAATCCTAGCGAAACATTTTGCCGAGTATCAAAAGCAGGTTGAAATGCAAATTAGGAAAGACCTTGAACTTATGAAAATGGATTATACTACGATGATTTTGCAAACCTTAAAGTTTGTCCAACGCTACCAAATCAAGCTGCCAAAACAAATGGTTATTTTTATAAGAGCTTTAAGTATCATGGGCTTTCTGGCAAAAGAAATGAATTATGGCTTCATGTGGTCTGATCTAATAATCCAATTTTTTAAAAAATATCCTGAAAATAAAATGCCCAAAATTGATACAAGCGTCATTCCTTACAAACGTATGAATCGAGAAGAAGCAATCGAACGGCTGAACAATTGGTTAACTTATCTTATTGAAATAGATCCTAAACTTTATTATCTTGTGAATAACTATATTTCGAAATACAATATTTAATTAAAAATCTTATGCTTAATCAATTTCTAAATTTTTATAGCAAGTATCCTTGGGTGGGAATTGTGATTGTAGTTCATTGGCTGGCAACAGCTTTTATGATAATTTATGCTGAGAATATCGACGTCACAACAGTTTTGGGAATCGCTTTTTTTTCAACCATTGTATTTGCCTATTTTGGTTTTAAAATTACTAAAGGATGAATGGATCTCTTCCTTTTCTGAAGGATACAAAAGATAATAAAAAATTAAAGAGAGTAGACATAACCTAGAACTGATTCTCCGACTGCTTTTAAGCTATTTCCACTACATTTGTCAAGCGTGTCTTGCGTCGTATGAAAATACGGATAGTCGAAATCGATGATCAGAAAACTGGGAATTCCTGCATTATTTAAAGCAGTATGGTCATCGGATATTCTATATTTTGCTTTCGGGAAAAAATTAAACGGCCAGTTTCTGGACGCAATTTGCCAAAAATCTTTTACCTGCCGGTCAGCGTAATCAAGCGAGTTCTCTTCCATAAAGATATTTAAATCCCTATCACAGATCATATCGGCGACTATTCCGATTATTGGCTTTTCATTAGGATAGATCGTATCTACTTCTTTGGCAAAATGTTGAGAGCCAAGCGGTACCCAATCTTTTTTTGATAGGTTCTCTTCTCCTTCTTCGCCGTCAAAAAATACGATATCAACTCCCACTTGAGGCGGAATATTTATGTTTGACAAAAACTGCGCTATTTCAAGAAGCATCGCGGTACCCGAACCTCCGTCGTTTGCTCCTGGAACCGGATTTTTAGGAAACTCTTTGTCTTTATCAGCAAATCTTTTGGTATCGTAATGAGAGCCTAAAAGTATTCTTTTTTTTTCCTGAGGATTGAAGCGTCCAATTATATTCATTAAAGTATTGACCTTTCCATCGGCCGAATAGTAATCCCATTTTTGAGTCATAACATCAAGGCCCAGATCTTTCAATTCCGTTACTAAAAAATCTTGGATGCGACTGTGTCCTTGAGCGCTTAAACTCCTGGATCCGAAATTTAACTGTTGTTTTATGTAATCCAATGTTCTATTAGCATCAAAAACAGTTGTCGTTTTTTCAAGGCTTCTTTTAAGTAATTGTGCGGTAAGATATTCGATCGGCGCGTAATTGTCGGTTAACGCAGGATATGAGTTAAGATCTATGCGGCTTAGATCAATAAGTTTGCTTCCTAATTTATTTAAAATCTTTTCTTTAGAATCTTTGCCGCTCGAATCAGCAAAGTTTATTTTTTTATCGTTATTTATTCCTAGAAAAATAATATTTTGTCCCTTCTTGGAATTTGGTGAATCAAGGGCAAAAAAAAAGGAGTTTGGGAAAACCGATTTAAAAGTTTTTATCAAAGAGAATGTTAATGAAGATTTACCAACTTCAAGGTCACCTATGAAATTGGCAACAATTACTCCGTCTCCAGAAAGTTTTTCCTTGGCCAACGAAAAAAATTCTTTGGTTGTAAAATGTATCGGAACGGAATAAAAAGAATAATATACATCACTGAAGATTAAGTCGTATTTTTTGTTGGATTCACGGAGAAAACGGCGGCCGTCGCCAATGTAATTTTTGAGTCTGGAATTATTCGGAAGCCTGAAATATTTTTTAGCCAAATCATATAATGACGGCTCTATCTCAACAACGTCAACTGATGCATCTGGAACACTTTTGAGGATTGCTTTCGGCACCGAATATGCACCTCCACCCAAAACAAGCGAATGTTTGGGTTTGGAATTTACCAATTTATACAACTCGTAATATTTTGTATAATCGTAGACCAGTTCGTCTGAATCCAGAAACATCGCTCCCGAAGAGCTCCTATCCTGTTGGAAAAAACGAGTCGGCCTGCCTTCAGTCAATCCGTCGTAAATCATGATTTTTTCGTAAACGCCGTCTTTGCTATAAAGACTATTTTCTTTTCTTACGAGTAATTGGAAGAGACTGAACAAACCCAATATTAAAATAATGACAGGCAAAATTTTTTTACCGGATTTTTTGTCTGTCCTTGCAAATCCTATTATTCCCAAAAGGATGAGAATAAAACCAACTGTCAAGACAATTTTGTCTAAGCCGAATCGGGGAATTAGAAAAAATCCTGCGGCAATAGTTCCCACAATGCTTCCGAAAGTCGACCAGAAAAAAACTTCTCCCGCAGCTTTACCAACGCCCTCTTTTACTACGTTAACTTGCTGTAATTTGATCGCATAAGGCGACAGCGTGCCTAATAAAAAACTCGGAATAAAAAATAAAAAAAGCGAGGAAATCAGCGGCCCACTGATTATTGAAAAATTATTTGCCAAAAAGGGGAGTAAAAAATATATCAATAACCTAAGAAAAAGAATAAAAAAACCACTTACAATGATTATGGCAAAAAATATTTTTTGCGAGGGGTACTTATCTGAGATTATTCCTCCGATATAATAACCAAGGCTTAAGGCAGTAAGAACAACGCCTATAACGCTTGTGACTGTGTAAATCGTATTGCCAAAGTAAGGAGAAAGGATACGGGTTGCAGTGACCTCAACGATTAAAACCGCAGCACCCGTGATAAAAACCGAAGCTAACAAACTGTACCTTTTGAATAAAAATCTCATAAATCAAATTAAGTCTAGCATAAACATGCTATAATGGTTCAAATCATGAAGACTCAACCTCTCTATCTTAAAGATTCTTACCTCAAAGAAATGAAGGCAAAAGTATTGGATGTAAAACCAGACGGAAACGGATGGAAAGTAATTATAGATAAAACAGTTTTTTACCCTATGGGCGGAGGACAACCTACCGATCAAGGAACATTAACCTCTGATTTATGGAAAAGCGAGGTTTATCAGGTTCTGATGAAAGATGGAGAAATCTGGCACCATCTCAAATCGTCAGATCAGCCGACGATTGGAATGAGCTTACATGGAGTGATCAATTGGGATCGACGATATAAAAATATGCGAGTTCATTCTGCCGGACACGTAGTAGATTTTGCTATGTATCTTTTAGGCTACTCACCGAAAACTCTTATGCCGTTTAAAGGTGATCACGGAAAAAAGTCTTATATAGTCTATCTAGGATCTCTTAACGAGGATGTCAAACAAAGACTTGAAGATAAAACTAACGAACTCGTCAAAAAAGATCTCAAGTTTACTACTCTATTTCAACCTTTTGAAGTGCTTCAAAAAGAAGCAATCTATTTACAACCAGGATTACCGATAAACAAACCGCTTCGAACTCTTCGGCTTGAAACTGTCGGAGCAGTCGCAGACGGAGGAACTCAAGTAAAATCCACAAAAGAAGTTGGGGAAATTATTATTTCGTCAATCGAGGATAAAGAAGGAAACACCGTAGTCAACTACTCTCTAGCTTCTTAGGTCGTAGTATATTTTTGTCGGCCCTCCTGGAAAAAGTTCGAACTTATTTTAAAGAAAAGCGATAGGTGCGGCGAGTGGTCCGCCAGCTGGCGGATCGCCACACCCAACTTTCTGCCCCTCGCGCTTTCGCTTATAAAAATCTTTTCCGGTTCGAGCCAAAAACTTTTTAGTCATATGATTTTAGCAATATTTACAAATAATTCAAAGCCGAATTGTGTAATTGAGGCTTATAATATAAAATTACCCCTATGTTAACTTCAGTTGGTCAGCTTAAAACAAAAGAGGGACAACCTGATTTAGGTGGAGATTTAGTGGCTGCAGAAATGAGTAAAGACACAAAAGTCTTAACATATCAAGAGCATGTCAGATTACAACTAGAGCTCTTGAAGTTTTCAACTAGTAACAACATAGGTACAACTTCAAAGGGTTATTTAGAATCTGCTCAGGGCATTGCTATTTATACAGGGATTGAAAACATTGTTAAAACTCCTGAACGAGTTGTTATGTGTGGAGATGTAATGACAATACTTCCAGAAAAACCGACTAATGGGGAAACAATATTAGCACACGAATTAACGGAGGAAACAGATGTTGCCTTAAAATCGTTAAGACAACGACACGGAATCTTAAATCTTAAGGATATTCCAATTACCACAGTAATGGTAAGAACACATCTAGAAATTGGAAATTTATTACCACGGATAGCAAGACTATCAGGTGTCATATCGAGAACTATACCACCATTTTTTAATACATTTAATTTACAGGCATCAAAATTCGCACGTGAGGTTTATGGAGAAGAAATGGGACCTATAATAAGTTTATTTTCGTACATGCATGAAGACGGTCATTTAGTTTTTACTCAAGACAGAAGAGAAAAGTTAAGAGCAAATCTTGTGGTCCCAGACACTAATACACGAGATGTTGATTTAACTATCACTTCAACTGTGCTAGATCCATATTATGCTGATGAATTGTATTGGGAGCTTTGGGCGAATAGACTTCCCGACGAAAACAGAAAGGTCTATGTAAACGGAAAACCAGTTTTTCCTGATTGGACAGCATCGCAAGGTGAAGACAGAAATTTTAACGGAAGGGCAATATTTGAAAAAAGAGTGTTTGGGAATTTTTCTGAACGATTTACAACTCATTATCCAGAACCTTATGAAAACTTAGATTATCCATTTGTTATGGATCCTGCTGATGCACAAGAGTATTTGAGAGTAAGGGAATACATTGAAGGTATAAAAGATCCAAAGTTTGATTGGCTTCATAAGGTATAGATATTATTTGTTAGATTTAATGCGACCAGTAAGCCGATGAAAAACAACGTGATTATGAGAGCGACAAGCTGCACATTAAAAACAGAGGAAAGAAAAGAAAAATAAAAAATAGACGATAAAAAAGTGCGTTTTAGCTGGCAGGAACCGTATAATTTTTTGGCGGCGGAGGCGGGC
>MFZO01000004.1:0-2334 GCA_001788015.1 Candidatus Roizmanbacteria bacterium RIFCSPHIGHO2_02_FULL_38_11
TAACATTCGTAAACCTAGCAGCGTACTTTATTCACTTTTTCTTCGGTAACATTATTTTACCTAGCAACACGATACTTAACATATTCTAATTTCAGGGAAAGTAATTGATAAACTTATAGTTAGATAAATATCCGATCTTGAAGATTGAACGAAAATTGACTATAATTCATCATTATGACATGACCGCTTAGCTCAGTTGGCTAGAGCGTCACATTGACACCTGCCCGCCGAATCTGAGCCCATAGCTCAGTTGGCCAGAGCGTTACATTGACATTGTAAAGGTCGGTGGTTCAAGTCCACCTGGGCTCACAGAGGCGAAGGCAGGCGGGTTGTGAAGGTCGGGGGTTCAAGTCCCTCAGCGGTCACTTTTATTTCTCGAGCGACCGATGAATATCGGACAGATCTTAGTTTCAATCTATGAATAAAAAGAATAATTATTTAAATAATCTCCGCCATTCCTGTGCGCACCTTTTGGCTGCGGCGGTAAAAGACTTGCACCCGGGCGTCCATAACGCAATTGGACCGTCGATTGAGAACGGATTTTATCAGGACTTCGATATGGTTAAATGGACTGTTTCTGAGGCTGACTTTCCCAAGATAGAAAAAAGAATGCGTGAGCTCTTGAAATCGTGGGCGCCATTTGAAGAAAAAGAAGTTTCCGTTAAACAAGCTTTAAAGGATTTTGCCAAAAATCCCTATAAAGTAGAGCTTATTAAAGATTTTGCAAAAGCAGACAAGAAGATCACTGAGAACAATCCGGGGAATTTTCTTGATCTTTGTAAAGGTGGACACAGCCACGACCCAAAAAAAGAATTAAAAAACTTTAAACTACTGTCAATTGCAGGCGCTTATTGGAGAGGCGATGAAAAGAAGAAGATGTTGACGAGAATCTACGGCACACTTTTTCCAACCAAGGAAGAACTAGATAAATACTTATGGCAACAGGAAGAAGCAAAAAAAAGAGATCATAGAAAGTTGGGTCGTGATTTAGGTTTATTTCTAATTTCCGATCAAGTGGGACCAGGACTTCCTATTTTCTTGCCTAAAGGGGCTGTAGTTAGAAGCTTAATTGAAGAATACCTAATAAAACTAAAAAAAGATAACGGTTACAAATTTGTTTGGACTCCTCACATTGCCAGGAGTCAGATTTATCACACTTCTCAACATTGGGGAAAATACGATGCGATGTTTAGCGCAATGAAGCTTGATAAAGAAGAATATGTTTTAAAACCCATGAACTGTCCTCATCATTTTCAAGTGTTTTTGGATAAACCAAGAAGCTATAAAGAACTTCCATTTAGAATTGCGGAAAACGGCGTAGTTTACAGGCACGAAAAAAGTGGTGAAGTAAGCGGACTTCTTCGAGTGAGGGCATTGACTATCGATGATACTCATACTTTTATTAGATTTAGTCAAACTTACGATGAATTAAATAGGGTTCTAAAGTTGATTAAGGACGTCTTTGATAAATTTGGTTTTAAGGAATTTAAGGCAAGAATATCCCTAAGGGATTCAAGACATCCAGAAAAATATCTAGGATCACCTGAAGAATGGGAGAGAGCTGAAAATGCTCTTAAAAATGCCGCTAAGCACTTACAGATAAAATATAACGAAGGAGTTGGTGAAGCAGCCTTTTATGGACCAAAGATTGACATCATGGTTAAAGACAATCTTGGTCGAGAATGGCAGCTTTCTACTGTTCAGCTTGACTATAATCAACCGAAAAACTTTAGCATGAAATACATTGATGAAAAAGGGAAAGATGTATATCCTGCAATTTTGCATATCGCTATGGTCGGATCGATCGAGAGGTTTATGGCAATTCTTATAGAACACTATGCTGGGGCTTTTCCTTTATGGCTCTCCCCTATCCAGGTTGCGATTTTACCTATTTCTGATAAACACATTAGTTACTCAAAAAAAATAAAAGAATTATTGGAAAAGGATGATATTAGAGTCGAGCTAAACGACGAGAATAAAACAATTGGCGCAAAGATTCGTGAAGCGACCTTGCAAAAGATTCCTTACATGGTTATAATTGGTGCTGAAGAGATTCGACGAAGCACCATCCTGAGTCCCGATTCAATCGGGAAAGGATCCCATTACCAACAAGATAAACTTTATATTTCAGTAAGAACACGTGAAGGAAAAAATTTGGGGTTAATGAATCTTTATGAGTTTATTAAAAAACTAAAAAGCCAAATTGAGACGTTTTTATAAACCTAAACCGCAAAGGAAATTTTATTTTGTAAATCATCGGATTGACGCATCAACTTTGCGAGTGATAGATAAGGAAGGGAAGCAGGTAGGAATTTTAAGTAAGTTTGAAGCGAT
>MFZO01000004.1:2390-10320 GCA_001788015.1 Candidatus Roizmanbacteria bacterium RIFCSPHIGHO2_02_FULL_38_11
CGCCGGTAGCTAAAATTATTGACTTTAAAAAATTCTTATACCAAGAAGAAAAAAAAGAGAAGGAAGCAAAAAAAGGGATTAAAAAAAGTATTGTCAAAGATATAAAAATTTCTCTTTTCATTGCCCAAGCCGATTTAGAAAGACTGATCAAAAGAACAAAACAATTTTTAGATGAGGGTAACCAAGTGAGATTAAACTTAGGCTTGCGAGGCAGGGAAATTGGCAAAAGGGCAATGGGCTTTGAACTTATAAAACGATTCATAACGAATTTAGGGGAAGTAAATGTTTCAAAAGAGCCAAGAATGATCGGAAGGATTATCAGTACGGTAGTATCACGAAGAAAGTGACAAGCATAATACCCTTAATTTGCTTGTCATCCCGAATTTATTTCGGGATCCCATTACAATTTAATCAGATCCTGAAACGAGTTCAGGACGACGAAGACAATGCCTAAACAAAAAACACACAAATCAGCGGCTAAACGTTTTAAGATAACAAAAAGAGGTAAACTATTACACCGATCTAATTACTTTCGACACTTGAGATCAAAAAAAAATAAAAGGCAGATTCGAAGACTGAAGCAGATGAAACAGGTAAAAGGAAGATATGAGAAGAAGATAAAGAAATTGCTAGGAAAGTAAAATCCGAAATTCTAAATCCGAAACTCGAAACAATGTTCAAAATCCAAATTACCAAAATTCAAAAAAAATTTGTTTTGAACAGTTTGAATTTAGAAAATTAGAATTTGTCCTTCGACTTCGCTCAGGATGGTGAGCTTGTCGAACCATTTCGGATTTCGATATTCGAATTTAGAATTTTTTTTATATATATGGTTAGAGTAAAATCGGGAATCGTAACAAAAAAGAAACACAAGAAGGTTCTAAAGCTGGCGAAAGGTTACTGGATGACTCGGCATAAGCATTTTAAAAAAGCCAAAGAGGCAGTGCTTCATGCCGGCGAATATGCGTTCGCAGGAAGAAAAGACAGAAAGAGTGATTTTCGCAGGCTTTGGATTATACGAATAAACGCAGCAATAAGAGAACTTGGGATGACTTATAGCTTCTTTATTAATCGCCTAAAATCAAATAAAGTTGAAGTTGACAGAAAAATCTTGGCTAAAATTGCCGTAGAACATCCTAAAGTTTTTGAGAAAATTGTTGAGAAAGTGACGCATTAGCGTCATCCCGAATTTATATCGGGATCTGAATTTAAAGACGGATGCTGAAACTAGTTCAGCATGACATAAGTTATAATGAATAACGTTGATAAACTCCATTTGCAGTTTAAAAAAGATCTAAGTAAATCGACTTCCACTTCAGATCTTGACAATCTTCATATAAAGTACTTAGGTCGTAAAGGATTAATTAACAAGTTACTTCAATCTATCTATAAATTAAGGCCAGAAGAAAAGAAAGAATTAGGTAAAAAAGTAAATGAACTCAAAACTTCAATTAATCAATTAATTGGAGTAAGGCGTCAAGAAGTGTTAAAAAAAGCAAAATCGACTTCTTATGTTGATATGACGCTACCAGGTAAACAGTATCCGAAAGGAAGTCTTCATCTTGTTTCTTATGCGATTGAAGAAATTAGCAAAATATTTCAAAAAATAGGGTTTATCCGTATGACATACCCGGAAGTTGAGTGGGAATACTTCTCTTTTGACGCTTTAAATATGCCGCCAGGGCACCCGGCCAGAGACGATTTTGAGACTTTCTTCATCGATTATTCGCCAAAAAACTTAAAGTACGGAAAAATGATTCTTTCTCCCCATACTTCTTCGGGACAGGTAAGAGAGATGTTGAGAGTAAAAAAACCGCCTATACGCATGATCAATATCGCTAAATGTTATCGTCCAAATTGGGATACAACCCACACTCCGATGTTTCACCAATTTGAAGGATTATGCATTGACGAAAATATAAATATAACTCACCTGAAAGGCACAATCGATTATTTCGCTAAAGAATTTTTTGGAGAAAATAGAGAAATAAGGTTAAGACCGGCTCACTTCCAATTCACAGAACCTTCTTTTGAGCCTGATATTACCTGTGGTGTTTGCCTTGGTAAAGGGGTAATCAATGAAAGAAAATGTCGAGTTTGTAAATCGGGTTGGCTAGAATTGGCAGGAGCAGGAATGGTTCATCCGAATGTTCTTAGCGCGGGTGGTATTGATCCAGAAAAATATACCGGATGGGCTTTCGGATTTGGGATAGAACGTGTAACCATGATGAAAGAAGGAATCATGTTGGATGATATGAGAATTTTGTATGACAACGATATAAGATTTTTATCACAATTTTAAAAATGAATATAAAAATTACCCACAATTGGCTTTTAGAATATCTGGAAACTGATGCTGATCCCTATGAAATACAAAAGTATCTATCTTTATGCGGTCCTTCTGTAGAGAGAGTAACAAAAGTTGACGGTGATTATGTTTATGATATTGAGATAACTTCAAATCGTGTAGACATGGCGTCTGTTTTTGGATTTGCTCAGGAGGCTCAAGCGATATTACCCCAGTTTGGAAAAAAAGCTAAACTAAAATTCAATCCTTTGAAATCCTATACCTTCTCCTCTATTGAAACTTCAAGCGAGCTCAAGGAAAGATTAAATATTGAGATTAAAAATAAAAATCTTTGTTCTCGATTTACGGCAATAGTACTAGATAACGTCAAAATTGGCGCATCTCCAAACTTTATCAGAGATCGACTCAACCTCTGCGATATCAAATCTATCAATAATGTAGTTGATATATCAAACTACCTAATGCTAGCGTTGGGTCAACCTGTCCATGTGTTTGATTATGATTCTATCGGTAGGGAACGGTCGCGACCGTTCCCTACAATGATTTTACGCGAATCCAAAAAGGAAGAGAAAATTATTACGCTCGATGGAAAACAATTAACGCTTCCCGGCGGTGATATCGTTATTGAGGATGGGGATGCTAAACTCATCGATCTTTGTGGAATTATGGGAGGCTTTAATTCTGCTGTTAACCCAAAAACAAACAAAGTAATTCTTTTTGTCCAAACCTATGATTCTCAAAAAATAAGGAAGACGTCGATGCTTACGGGGCAAAGAACTGTTGCCGCAACCTATTTTGAAAAAGTGCTCGACGAGGAAAGAGTCGAACCAACCACTGTCTACGGTGTTGAACTTTTGCAGAAATATGCCGGAGCAACAATTGCTTCTCAATTGTACGATATTTACCCAAACCCTCTTAAACCAAAAAAAGTTTCTATTTTAATTAATGACGTTCAAAGAATAATTGGCATATCTCTTAAAAAAGATATTATCATAAAAATTCTTTCAAACCTTGGTTTCATATACCATCTCGGACCACCTGGAACAAAGATGGTATTTGAAGTTCCTTCCTACAGAGGCAGAGATGTTTCAATCAAAGAAGACCTGATCGAAGAAATCGCTAGAATCTATGGTTATCATAATCTCCCCAATAACATCCAACCAACGGTTTACGTAAAGCAGCCAAAAGAGGTCGAACAACTCTTTGAGCTTCAATCAAAGGTCAAACATTTTTTGAAGCACTTAGGACTTAACGAAGTTATGAACTACTCGATGATATCAAAACAAATGATCGACAACTCTGAATTAAGAGTTGAAGACCACCTGGAGTTAAAAAATACAATTTCTGATGAAATTCGATATATGCGATCATATCTTCTTCCTTCTCTTTTTGTAAATATTAAGAATAACGAAGGAAAGGTCAAAGAAGTAAAATTCTTCGAAATAGCCAAAACTTATAAACCGCAAGAAAATAATTTACCAAAAGAAGAATATAAGCTAGGAATTGTAATAAATACAAGTTTGACCGATCTAAAAGGATTAATTGACGCTCTGATTGTTGAATTAAATATAACAAATTATGTGATAAAGAATACTTCTTATCCGTTCTTGTCTAAAAATATGCAAGGGGAAATGTTTGTGGAAAAGGATTGGATCGTTAAATATGGAGAAATTTCCAGCCAGCACAAATCAAATTATCAAATAAGAGGAAATGTTTATATCGCAGTTTTTGATTTCAAAACACTCATCAAATATCAAAAACTCCTCTCCTCCTATAATCCCATAAATCCTTTTGCGACAATAAAGCTTGATCTGACAATGGAATTCAGTTCGAAAAAAACGTTCTGGGATATAAAAAAGCTCGCGTTTGAGACTTCAAAACTTCTGCAGAAAATTGAAGTTGAGTCTGTTTTTAAAAATAAAATTACGCTTCGTTTTTATTTTTCATCACCTGAAAGGAATTTAACAGAAGAAGAAGCCAAAAAGGAGTTGACAAACATAAGAAATAAGTTATAATTAAGTAATGGAAAAATAGCAATGGGACGCACTAAATAGAAGTAAGAATGTTTTTTATTTGCGATGTTTGATACATAAAGCGGTAGCATGTTTAGCTGGTGACATTATGCGTGGTCAAGAACTATATTCAGTTCATCAAGCAAAATTTCCTGACCATTCCGATTTTATAAGTATTTTTGATGGCAGTGAACTTAATAATTCTCCTTATGTTGTTTCTTACGATTTAGTTGTGCCAAACTTCTTTGAGACATAAATACTTTAAAATTAAGGAATTGGTGTCGAGCTAACAGTAGGCGTTGGGCTAACAAAATCCCAGGGCTTGTTTATCCCAATTTTAATTTGTGAGTCGCCGTTTTTGTCTTTTTCATTCCAGGACATGACTTTAATTTCATAAACTCCGTCCGATAGATTAAACGCTTCATTAAATTCGCTGATATTACCATCAAGAATACGTAATTCACTGCCGTTGATATAAAATTTAGTCGTTTTTATAGGATTTACGCTGCCGATCTTTCCCTTGATTTCAACGTTGTTGGAGTTGACTGTAGTTTTATCATTGGGGGATTTAATCTGAACTACAACCAAGTCGGAAGATGAATCCGAGGTTTCGGATGACGGATGATATTTGTCATCTTTTTGATCTCGCGTCCAGGCATCAATTGTCTCCTGCCAGCGGTTTTTACCATCCAGCGAGACCGGGTCGTTTTCGCTAATCACGATGAATTCTTTTTCGTCATAATTTCCGGTCTTAATCTCAACCTCATTAGCCAGTTTGCCGGTGGATTTGGAAATTTTTAGTTTTTTATAAAACGGTGATAAATCCTTAGGCTCGGTTCCCTCGCTAAAATATTCCGACCTTGTAGGAACAGCCTCATGAGGCAATCCCCCCAAGAAAGAATCGATTGTGAGTGCCTTTACCCTATCCGGTTTCTCCATAATGCCGTCCGGGTATTTTTTTAAGAGTTCGATCATCAATCGATAAAAAATCTGTGAAGCTCCTGTGGCGCCGGAGGCTATCTTCTGATTCATCGGTGAGTTATCGTTATTGCCAGACCAGATGCCGACCGTTATTCCTTTAGTGAATCCAACCGCCCAGTTATCCCGCTTATCGTTCGTCGTACCTGTTTTTACGGCAACTGTCTTACCGGGGATATTCAAATAAGAGTTTGCTCCAAATACGTCAAGCCTTGCATTATTATCAGACAAAATATGTGAGATGAGAAAGGAGACCTCTGGTGAAAGAATTCTTTGTTCTTTTAGTCTGGCTTTTTTAAATATTGATTTACTGCCAAAATCGCTGATTTCTTCAAGTGAAGTCAACTGTCTTCTTACTCCACCTCTTGCAAAAATTGAAAAAGCCGAAGTAAGATCGAGAAGCGTAGTCTCTCCTCCGCCAAGAGTTATCGAAAGTCCAAAGCGCCGTAAATTTTCTTCAGTTGGCGCTAGCGTCTCCAACCCCATATCAGATGCTTTCTGGAGAAAATCCCTTATCCCAACCATAGCTAAGAGCTTAACGGCAGGGACGTTAATAGAATTACCCAAAGTAAATCTGAGCTGCATCGGCCCCCTGAACTTTCCGTCGTAGTTCTCGGGCATATAATCAGATTGCCCTGTTTGGGGAAAGGCCGTTTTTAAATCCATTATTACCGTCGCAGGCGTATAGCCTTTTTCAAAAGCGAGGGCGTAAGTTATAGGTTTTATGGCGCTCCCCGGCTGACGAAGTCCAAGCGTGGCGTTAAATTTTCCGAATTTTTCATCGTTAAAATCATAAGAACCTACCATGGCTAAAACTTCATTGGTCTGTGAGTCGAGAATGACGACAGCGCTGTTAGACAAACTAAAGTCTTTTAACTTTTTAATTTCCTCCTGAACAATCTTTTCGGCGATTTTTTGGGTTTCTAAGGCTAATGTAGTTTTTATCTTTACACCTTGATCCAGGAGCTTATTACCGTATTCTTTTTCAATCTGATCACGGACATAAAAGACAAAATGGGGCGCTTCTATCGACAACTTTGGAGTTGAGAATTTAATAGCATCGAGTTTCTTGAGCGCGTCGTCTTCCTGATTTTCATCTATTTGCCGATCCTCTCTCATTCGTCTCAAAACGTCTTTTGCCCTCTCTCTCCAGGCGTCATTCCTGCCTATAAACGGAGAATAAGCGCTTGGACTTTGAGGAAGCCCGGCCAGAATAGCTGATTCTACCAGGGTCAATTCTTTTGGTTCTTTGCCGAAGTAGCCTTTGGCGGCCGACCCTACTCCCCAAAAACTTCCACCGTAAGGAGCTTCGTTAAGGTACATTTCAAGAATCTGTTCTTTTGAGTAGCGTCTCTCTACTTCAAAAGCTAAAATAATTTCTCTGATTTTTCGGGAGAAAGTTCTTCTGGAATCAAGTAGAGCGTTCTTAATCAGCTGTTGTGTAATCGTGGACCCTCCCTGCAATCCTTTCCCCAATACGATATTTATAAATGCACGTAAAATTCCTATCTGTGATACACCCTGGTGTTTGTAAAAATTTTTATCTTCGATTGAAATCGTCGCTTTTTTTAAATGATCGGAAATTTGACCCAGTTTTACTGGAAAACGATTTTTATCCTTATACATTTCAAAAAGAACTTTATCCTCGCGATCATAAAATATAGTAGAATTGCCGGTTACTTGAGCTAGTTTGCCGGGAGAGGGAAGGTCATGAGCATACCAGGCGAAAAGCAAGAAGGCAAAAATAAACGAGATAATGATCAAGCAGGTTATGAAGATAAGGCCATAAACTATTACCCTTTGCCTGGCGTATTGTTGTCTTATTGCTTGGTTTCTTGGAATATACACCTATCTAGTATAGCAAAAATGTGGTCCAAAGTTAATAATTACCTTGTAGAATAACAATATGGGGTTTAAAAAAATTTTTAAAATAAAAAAAGAAACTGTCTGGAAAGTAATTGTTGTAATCTCTTCAATTCTGCTTATCATATCGTCTATTGCACCGCTTTTATTTGTGCGATAGCTAGAATGTAACACAAAACATGAAACATGTAACATTTAAATAAAGAAAAATATGATTCTTCTTATTCTTGTGTTACATGTTATATGTTACATGTTATATGGCTCTAGATCAGAATATAGAAACTCTTCCGAATACAAGCTCTATCACGATCCGAAGGTTTAAATCTATTGGAATAGAAACATATTGGGATCTTCTCAATTATTTCCCTTTCCGTTATGAAAATTACTCCCTAATATCGGCCATAAGTAAGGTCCAAAATGGAGAGACCGTGACGATAAAAGGAAAAATATTGAAATTTACAAATGTATTTACAAAAAAAGGGTTAAGGATTCAGAAAGCTACGATTGCTGATGCTACCGGAAAAATAGATGCCGTTTGGTACAATCAACAATATCTTTGGAGAGTTCTTAAAGCAGGAGTTTACGTCTCTATTTCCGGAGAAGTCAAAGGTTTTTTTCATAAGGTTTCTTTTGAAGTAAAAGGATACGAAATCATCAATAATATTGATTCAAACACCATTCACACCGGTAGATTGGTTCCTATCTATCCTGAAAAAAAGGGTCTTTCTTCAAGGCTCTTGCGAGAAAAAATTTTCTCCATTCTTAACCA
>MFZO01000004.1:10326-11681 GCA_001788015.1 Candidatus Roizmanbacteria bacterium RIFCSPHIGHO2_02_FULL_38_11
CAACGATCGTGGTGTAGATGGTATAGGAGAATTTCTTCCCGCTGAAGTTGTCTCATACAACCAACTTCTAAATGAAGAAGATTCCTATAGTCAAATTCACTTCCCCAAAAATTTAGAGATAGCAAAAAATGCACGCGAAAGGTTGGCGTTTGATGAATTGTTTACTATTCAACTCTCCGCTCATCTTGTACGTAATGAGTGGGATAAAGAAAATGTTGGTAATCCGTTTATGGTAGAGACGTCATTAATGACGTCTCTACAAGAATTTGTAAACAATTTGCCTTTTGAATTAACATCTGCCCAAAAACGGGTTGTAGATGAAATTGTAAACGATCTTAAAAAAAAACGACCCATGAACAGATTTTTAGAAGGAGACGTTGGTTCAGGAAAGACCGTCGTTGCCGCTATTGCTTGCTATCTAACATATCTGAACGGTTTTCAATCACTCTTCATGGCTCCAACCGAGATTTTAGCGAATCAGCATTTCCAGACTGTCAAATCGCTATTCTCAACACCGGGGGTTGAAAATAGTGCCACAACAGCCCCAAACATAATTTTGATAACTCGGACCCACAAACCTATCCAAAAAGAATTAGATAAAGCAGATTTTATTATTGGAACGCATGCTCTATTAAATTCAAAATTAAAATTTGATCGTGTAGGTTTGATTATTATAGACGAACAACATCGTTTTGGAGTCGTTCAGAGAGCAAAATTAAAAGAAAAAGGGATAAATCCACATCTTCTTACCATGACCGCGACACCGATCCCTCGTACTGTGGCTTTGACACTCTATGGAGAGCTTGATCTTTCCGTAATTGACGAGATGCCAAAGGGAAGGCTTCCGGTGAAAACTTTCCTCGTCCCAAAAGCTAAAAGAGAGTCAGGTTACTTATGGATTAAGAAAATGATAAAAGAAGAAGACATTCAAATTTTTATCATCTGTCCTTTAATTGAAGAGTCCGAGGTTGAGACCATGAAATCGGTAAAAGCGGCTACAAAAGAATTCGAAAGGCTTAAAAATGAAGTTTTTTCCGGATTTAAATTAGAGCTTCTTCACGGCAAAGTAAAATCAAACGAAAAAGATAGGATCATGAAAGACTTCAAAGAAAATAAATTCGATATTCTGGTGGCCACTCCTGTGGTTGAGGTTGGGATAGATATACCGAATGCGGCCATCATGATTATTGAGGCGGCAGAGAGATTCGGGCTTGCGCAACTTCATCAACTTCGAGGCAGGGTCGGAAGAGGCGAAAAGCAATCCTACTGTTTTCTCTACACGGAATCAGTAATAGAAGAAGTGTTAGAACGCCTCCAGTTTTTCGCCAAAACCGAAAATGGAATGCAGATTGCCG
>MFZO01000004.1:11692-15857 GCA_001788015.1 Candidatus Roizmanbacteria bacterium RIFCSPHIGHO2_02_FULL_38_11
AAAGCCGTAAATTATTTTACCGATAGATACCAAGTAGAAAAGTTTCCCGAGATTAAAAGACGGCTTGAAGAATATAGGTTAAAACAAATAAGCAGAGATTGACCTAATTTTTAATTTAAAATATAAGTACGCGGTTAATTTTAGTTTAGCCTGTCATTGCAAGCGAAGCGAAGCAATCCTATGTGAGATTGCCACGGCTACTTCGTAACCTCGCAATGACAAATGACAGTAAAGTACCTAAGTCCTGTTAAAATTTAAAATTGATTGTAAATTGAAAATTAAAAATTTAAAATTAAGATAATATGTTCGATCTAATTTCAATCGGCAACATCAGCATCGACCTTTTTTTTAGGGGTGATTCACTGACTTTTAAAGACAATCGATTTCAGCTGGCTGTGGGTGGAAAGTATTTTGCAAATCAGTTCCATACAAGTATAGGCGGCGGTGGAGCAAATGTAGCAGTAGGGGCTGCTAAATATAATCTGAAAACCGCAGTTCTTGGCGCCATCGGCAACAATCCTTTTAAAAAAATGGTCGTCCAAATGCTTCAGGCTCACAATGTTTCAACGGATCTCTGCCCGATTGAAGATGATTATTTTAATCTATCCTGTATTCTCCTTACAGACAAGGGAGAAAGGTCGATTATACATTACTCGACTCCTCACAGAAATATTTTACGTAAAGCCATTTCGATTAAACACTTAATTGAAACAGAAATTCTATATCTGGGAAATTTACCGGATGTTTCTTTGACAGAGCGCGAACTGGCTTTAAGCATGTGCAGGAAAAATAATATTTTAACTGTTGTAAATTTAGGTGTTGATGATTGTCGACGGCCAAAAAATCAACTTGAAAGTTTTTTAAAAAAAGTTGACGTTTTGATTGTCAACGGACATGAATTTGCCGAGCTTGTCAAAGCTCAATATCAGGATATCCACTTTAAAGAAAATGTCGTAGAGTGGTACGTTCCGCATCTGAAGGACAAAATAATTATCATTACCGAAGGTAAAAACGGAAGTTTTGGCTATGCGGCAGGAAAAGTTTATCATCAAAAAGCTATAGAGGTTAAAAAAATTGTCGATACAACCGGCGCAGGTGATGCCTACACGGCGGGCTTTATAGCTGAATATTTCAAGATGGCAGATATAGAAAAAGCTATGGAGGGTGGAACAATATACGCCTCAAAAATACTTACAAAAGTAGGCGCCAATTGACAATCCAGTTTAATTTCATATAATATTTGGATGTCAGGAGAAACGTGGAGAGATCCTTATTCTGTTGAAAGAAAGCTTACTGCGAATATTACTGTTAGTGGTAGGTGTACAAAATGTGGTTTCGGTCAATCTTCCTCTATTGATGTTCCTTATACTTTAAGTTTCACGCCTGATCAAATAGCAAGTCCGACGAATGAGTTTATCAAAGGTAACGCAATCGGAAAATCTATAATTTTAAGTAACGATTATCTCCGTAAACTGCATGATGAAAGGAAATGTGACGGTAATTTGTCACTTAATAACCCTGTAACAGGTTGATTCATTATCTTATCTCTTCCAAAAGGTTTCTTCCCGTCATGTCTTGAGGTTTTGGCAGCTCCAATAAAGAAAGAATCGTCGGTGCAACATCCGCCAGTATTCCAGTCTGAAGTTTTATAAAACGCCCCAAATACTTGTTGCCGATGGCAACGAAAGGAACCGGATTATTCGTATGTTCAGTCGATATTTCACCGGTTTGAGGGTTGATCTTTTGTTCGGCATTTCCATGGTCGGCTGTAATCAGAATATAATAGTCCAAGGTAAGAGCTTCCTGAACAATTTTCCCCAAGCATTCGTCAACCGCCTTTACTGCTTTGCTAGTTGCTTCAATATTTCCCGTATGTCCTACCATGTCCGGATTGGCAAAATTCACTAAAATGAAGTGGAACTTTCTCTCTCTCATTTTGCTTATCAGCAAATTTGTCAATTCGTGCGCTGACATTTCAGGCTTTGAGTCATAGGTAGGAACCTTGGGAGAAGGTATAATTAACCTTTCTTCTCCGGTAAATGAAGATTCGTTTTGACCGTCAAAATAAAATGTGACAAATCTCTCTTTTTCAGATTCTGACATCCTAAGTTGGGTAAAACCCGCCTCGGAGATAACTTTTCCCAAAGGGGTGTGGACCCGTATAGGTGGAAAGGCAATTTCAACAGGCAGATTTTTTTCGTATTCGGTCATGCTGACGAAAAAAAGATCTTTTAATTTGGAACCCCGTTGAAAAGGACTGTTAAGTATTCCTTCTTTTGGAAGATGAGTTTTATAATACTTAATTGCATAAGGATCAAATGAGGCTGTTTTATTTGCATCCTGCTCAAAATCATCAAGTACAAAAGCTTTTGTCAGTTGACGCGGTCGGTCGATCCGGTAATTAATAAAGACGACGGCATCATTTTCTTTAACCAGTGTAATCGGTTCTCCGCTTGCTGAAATTATATTCGTCGGCTCGATAAATTCGTCAGTCTTCCCCTGTCTATAGGATTCCTCGATGGCCGAAGCTACGGATTGTGATTTATTCCCAGTACCTTTTGTCAAACAATTATAAGCTTTCTCGGTTCTTTCCCAACGTCTATCCCTATCCATCGCATAATACCTTCCGCTTACCGAAGCCATTATCCCTATCTCTAGGCTATCTAGTTTTTCCTGAAGCCTTTTGACAGTCTCTAAACCAGATTTAGGAGGAGAATCGCGTCCATCTGTGATTATATGTAAATAAACTCTTTCAGATTTTTGCTCCTTCATTAAATACAAAAGTGCATAAAGATGTTCAACGCTAGAGTGCACTGATCCTTCTCCCACCAGGCCTAAAATATGAATATTGCTATTATTTTTTTTTGTATGATTTAAAACTTTAGCAAATATTTCATTTTTGTAGAAGCTGCCGTCGGCGATTGCCATGTTAATCCTCGGAAGATCTTGATAGACAATTCTTCCTGCACCCAAATTCAAATGTCCAACCTCAGTATTGCCGACCTCGTCTGCTGGAAGTCCAACAGCCTGTCCTGAAGCTTTAAGTGTTGTATTTGGATAACTGTAGAGAAATGAATTAATGTTTACAGGATTGGCAAGATAAATTGCATTACCTGGCGCGTGAGGAGCGATTCCATACCCGTCGAGAACAATAAGAATTACAGGACTCATTCAATAATTAAACAATAATTTTCTAATAGTTTCAATCAATTTTATCAGTTTCTCACTAATATAAGGAAATAAAAAGAAATTTATGTAAATTTGTAGAAATTGCGAAAACTTACAATTTATTTAGGTAACAATAGGCAAGTCCGCAGGCTATTGCATCAATCTCGTCATCCTCTTTAATTTTTTTTCCTAGCTTTATTGTTAACTCAACCATTTTTCGAACAGATTTTTTATCTGAAAGTCCATAACCCGTTACAACCTGTTTAATTTGTAGAGGTGTTAAAAACTCTAAAGAAGTATTATTTTGGGCAGCCAGTAAAATAATTACTCCCTGTGTTTGACTAACTTTTATGGCTGTTTTCTGATTGCGAAAAAAAAATAGTTCCTCGAGAATAACTTTCCGAGGTTTATAAGTCCGTATTACGTCGTTTAATCTTTTATAGATAGCGTGCACTCTGTCTTGATAATTATCACGTTTATTTGTTCTAATAAGTCCGGAAGTTAAATATTTGAATTCATGACGATTCTTTTCAAGAATGGCAAAACCGGTCTTTTCTACTCCAGAATCGATTGCAAGAATAATCATTAAATTCAAGCAGGATTTGCGTTTAATGTCATCCTGAACTTGATTCAGGATCTGATTTTAGCAAATGCAGATGCTGAAATAAATTCAGCATGACAATTTATGACTAACAAAGAAGATGGGAGATGGCTATTAGTACGTCTTGGCTAAATCCCTTGCGAGACTTACACCTGACGCCTATAATCCCGTAATCTTCGGGAAAGCTCATGTGGAATTCTAATCTTGGAGCTCGCTTCACACTTGATATGCTTTCAGTGTTTATCGAATAGAGATATAGCTACCCGGCGATGCCCTTTTGGGACAACCGGTACACCAGGGATCTCTTCTTCCAGGTCCTCTCGTACTGTGGAAAAACCTCCTCAAAATTCCATGCGCCTACACCGGATAGAGTCCGAACTGTCTCACGACGTTCTG
>MFZO01000005.1 GCA_001788015.1 Candidatus Roizmanbacteria bacterium RIFCSPHIGHO2_02_FULL_38_11
CCAGGACATGGTATCCACTCCAAGTCCCTAACTTTGCAGAAACTTCATCAAGAAAAATCGGCGGAACATATTTGATTGTATCATCAATTGCGGTTGTTGTCTTTTTCAAATAAGAGTATGGAGGAATCCTGCCTAAAGACGAATGTTTCCGGACACAATTGTAGTAGTACAGGTAATTGAATGCCTCTTTGTAAAATTGATCGTACGTTTTAATCGTATGGATACGGGGGATATAGAATTCATCATCGTCTGTTTTGTGTGACCTCTCAAGATGAGAATTTTCTTCCGGATGCTTCTTCCTGTTTTGGATGATAAAACAGCCAAATCCGCGTAACAGTTTCCTCAACTCTACAATTTTGTACCAGCAATCTCCACCAAATTCCTGCCCATGATCAACTGTATAGACAATGCGAACAGTCACTCCATGAGACCGAAGCCAACTGGTGACCCAGAGAAACCAGGTTAAACCATTGGTCCAGCTCTTCTCCTTGGAATAGGCAATGAGTTTGAATCGTGAGTTCACGTCCACCGCTCCCCACTGGTAAAGAGGCAGGTCATGGCGGATAATATGGGCAATTTGAGAGGATGACAGGGCTTTCTGATCAATAATGTGTTTGAGATCAATTTGTACTACCTCAAACGCTTTTGCACTGTACCAATCAACAAAAGGGCGGGAAGACCTTTTGAATCGTTTCCTCGTTTTTGTTTTGGTTTTCTTGTTACGTCTTATGATGTTTCTGATCGTATGATGGGAAAGACTGATTCCATACTGTCCCTGCAGTTCGTCCTTGAGACGTAGTGGTCCGTAGTTGGTTTTTTCTTTCAGCTCAACTACTTTTTTCTCAGTATCACCGTCTGTTTTGTTAACCACCGTATGGGGAGCAGTTGATAGATCCTCAAGGCTTCCTTCTTTTTGTTTGGTGAGCGTCTTGTAGATTGTACAGCGGGTCGTATGAAGAAGACGTGCGGTTTCCGCTACATTTCCCCTCGTACTTTTAAGTATCTGAAGAACTGCCTGACGGGCAGCTTTAGGACTGATTGCCCGCAGTTCTTTGTAATCCAAACGGATGCCAGTATCCATTTATTCGGTTTGATAACTTGTAATAGTCCTCACCGAATAATTCTAGACACTTCTGCCGATAGTTTACATACCGTTCTTTATCCCAAAAGTGTATACCATGTGCTGACCTCCCTACATCCTATAAGATAATTCTTGTTGACATATCTCCAAAATAGTTATAAAATGGAGATATAATAATTTATATTTCCAAAATGGATCAATTTAAGGCTGGAGCATATAAACAACATTTTCAATATAAAAGCTTCCTTCCAGGAAGTCACAGGTTTTTCCCGAAATCGCCTCTTTGTTCTAAAAGATTATTTGGAATTATTCCAAAAATAATTCTCTTTTTCTCCATTCAACCATCCAACAATTTAGCAGGTTGCCTGCGCAAGCAGGTATAACAATAAAATAATTCGTCCTCTTTCTCTGTCTTAAGGAAGGGCGTGGTAAACAGCGGTATATCCCTCGATGCACAGGATTAATCCCGATCCCGAGGTTGAGAAAGCACCGCTCTCGAGGAGATGTGCAGCAACATCATCCGGCATACATCCGTACACCTCGCCAGTGTGATGATTTATTTCGGCTGATACCCGGCTTGGGAAAAATCCGGCGACACCTACAAAAAGCAATAATCCAATTATGATTTCATTTAATTTTTTCATCAAATCACCCCCTTTTCTGGAAATTTTTCAGACAAAAATAAATTACACTAATCCCAACTAAAAATCAAGCGATTGTGATTAAAATCACTTATATTATCTCTCTTTGAATGGAATGGATCAACACAGCAACTTGCTTGCGCAGGCAAGTGAAACAATCTGCTAATTCTCTTTTCCCAACTCCCTTCTCCTTGCTATTATCTACTAACTACTTGCTACTGTCTACTCTTTCTTATCTCAAAAGTGCCCTGTACCTACCGTAGCTTTTATTGGTAAGGTATAAATCCTTGCAACTTTTAAGCGAAGGGGTATACAATAGGAGCTAATGACCGACTCTTCCAATAAAAAAACTAAAGAAAAAGTAAAAGGCGCCGGTCATCGCGGAAGATTAAGAAAAAGATTTTTACAAAGCGGATTAAGCGGATTTTTAGACTACGAAATTATTGAGCTTCTTTTAACTCTAGGAACACCAAGAAGAGACTGTAAACCAATCGCTAAAGAGGTGATAAATAAATTTGGTAATTTAAAAGATGCATTGGACGCTTCCTCCGATCAATTACAAAAAATTAAAGGAATTGGTCCAAATAATATTTTTGGTCTTAAACTTTTCCAAGCAATTGCCGAAAGATACGCTAAAGAAGAAATGATTCGAAAGATTAAGTTCACTTCTCCTGAAAGTATTGCCGCCTATCTTCAGAAGATAATAGGCAAAGATAAAAAGGAACAATTTGTTTTATTATCTTTAGATTCAAGACTGCAGTTAATTAAAATAAGTTATGTTTCTATGGGTTCAGTTAATTCAACTGTGGTTCATCCAAGAGAGGTTTTTAAAGAAGCGATTGATAATTTAGCAGCAAATATAATCATTGCTCACAATCATCCCTCTGGAGATGCGGAACCGTCACCTGAGGACGTTGCGCTTACAAGACGTTTAGTTGATTCGGCAAATATTCTAGGAATAAAAATTCTTGACCATATAATCGTCACTAGAGATTCTTTTGTAAGCCTAAATACCAAAAATCTTCTATAATACTTGACAAACATGTCAGAAATAAAACAACTTATAAAAAAAATAACAAATTTTAGAAATAAGCGGGACTGGAAGCAGTTTCACAATCCTAAGGATGTCGCTCTATCACTAGTATTAGAAGTTGCAGAAGTGCTTGAATTTTTCCAATGGAAGAATGATTCGGAAATTAAAGAATTAATAAAAACTAAGAAAGAAGAAATAGGCGATGAGTTAGCTGATGTTCTGTATTTTCTTTTACTTATGTCTGCTGATTTTGGGATAGATATTAAAAAAGCATTTGAACAAAAAATGAAAAAGAATGAAAAGAAGTACCCGATTGAAAAATCAAAAGGAAAGCACAATAAATATACAGAATTATAAATATGATAATTTATCAAGGATCATCTGAAGAATTTAACCAAGACGTTATTCAAAACCAGATTGCTGATAAAATAGCAAAAAACTTTGAAGAAGCTTTTCATAGAATAAACGAAAGTGAATACAGATCATGGGCTACATCGCTAGCTATTTTGAATAATTCATTCATTTACGCGGGATTAAAGGATAACTATTTATTAGTTGAATATCAACTCCCATATTCTTCAAAAAGAATTGACGTTTTAGTTTTTGGAAAAAATTCTTCAGGGGAAGAAAATGTGGTTATTTTGGAATTGAAACAATGGTCCAACAAAGAAGTTAAACTCTCCGACGCTGAAGGAAATATTATTGTAGATTATGGCAGATTTATAAAAGAGCAACCTCATCCTTCACTACAAGTTCAAGGATATTATTTTTATTTAAAGGATTTTTTTGAACTTTTTAATGAAGTCAATGGACCCAAATTAAATGGCGCATCATATCTTCATAACTATTCTAAATTAAAAAATGCCGAACTCTTATCGACTAATTTCGCAAAAGAAATAAAAAGTTTTCCTATTTTTTCAAAAGAAGATTCATCCGGTTTGGCTGATTATTTAAGAAACAGACTTCAGCAGGGCAACGGAAAAGTAGTATTTCAAAGATTCTCCGGGAGCACGATTAGGCCATCAAAAAAATTACTTGATCATACATCGGAAATGATAAATCATAGACAGATTTTTAATTTAATCGATGATCAGATAGTTGCCTATAACAATATATTAAAAAAAGTTAAGGAAATAGAAAAATCAAATAAAAAAGCTGCCGTAATAATTAAAGGTGGTCCCGGAACGGGGAAGTCAGTTATCGCTCTTGAAATAATGGGCGAGCTTTTGCGAAAAGGGGAAAAAGTCATGCATGCAACAGGTTCTTCAGCCTTTACTAATACTTTAAGAAAAGTCGTCGGCGTTAGAGCTAGGAATCTCTTTAAATTTTTTAACAGCTTTATGTCTTTACCGGAAGACTATATTGATGTTTTAATTTGCGATGAAGCCCATCGGATAAGAGAAACCAGCGAAAATAGATATACTCCAAGAAGTCTAAGGACCAATTTACCCCAAATAGACGAACTTTTTAAGGTTGCCAAACTAAATATTTTTTTAATTGACGAATTTCAGATAGTTAGACCCAATGAGATTGGCAGTGTCTCTTTAATAAAAGAAGCTGCTAAACGCATTGGAATTAAAGAATCTGAAATTCCAGTATTTGAACTAAAATCTCAGTTTCGTTGCTCAGGTTCTGACGCTTATTTACAATGGCTGGATGATGTTTTAGGTATTCGTGAATCTGAATTGGCAAGATTTGACGCAAAAATGGAATTTAGAATTTTCGATAACCCTACTGATATGATGAATGAAATTAGGAAAAAAAATAAAGAGATACCTAATTCAGCTAGAATAACTGCGGGTTTTTGCTGGCCTTGGAGTCCCCCAAGATCCGATGGGACATTAGTTAATGATGTGAAAATAGGCGATTTTGAGATGCCCTGGGAAAAGAAAGATCAATTTTGGAAATGGGCAACAGATAATTCCGGAATGGAGCAGGTTGGCACCGTTTATACATCGCAAGGATTTGAATTTGATTATATTGCAGTTATTTTTGGAAACGATCTTGTATATGATCCGGTTAAAAAAGATTGGCTCACAAAACTGGAAAATTCTTACGATACTTACATCAAGCGCAAAAATCCTGACATTACAAAACATTTAAAGAGTGTTTATAGAGTTTTGATGTCTCGAGCCCATAAAGGTGTTTTAGTTTACTTTATGGACAAAGAAACAGAAAAATTTTTCAAAAGCAAAATGGAGTCTATTTAATACTAAAAATAAAGATTATTCCCTACATTATTAATTCTTAACTCTTCTCGGGAGTGGAATAGAATATATTTAAACCTGTAATATTATTCTTATTTATAGTTTATTGATATAATATTAATATATCTCACATTAAATAGTATGCTAGATATATCCGGAAATATTGTTAAGGAGGGAGACTTAGAAAGAATTACAAGGTTGAAGACTAAATCGATAATAGAAATAACTGTAGATAAACCTCTTGCCTTGAAATATAAGGAAGAAGGTTGGCAAATAAAAAAAGAATATACGCGCTCCCTAAAAATCTTTAAAAACAAGACAGTTGATGTGTTATTTGAAGACGAAGTTTGGCTTCTATTTAAAAAGATGGGTTTTAAAGAAATGAACAAAAATCGTCAATTAAAAGTAAGTGTCGGCTCCGATAGTAGACAGATCGACGTCTTTGCAAAGGACGAAACTCACATTTTTTTAATCGAATGTAAATCCTCAGAAGAGGTAAGTAAAAAGGATCTATCAAAAGATATCCGCGAAATTTTACAAATGAAAGAAGGCATTATTAAATCACTCAGAAATTATTACGCAAAGGATTATCATTTTACGTTTTTACTTCTAACAAAAAATGTTGAGCCTACTCAGAATAATTTAGAGATAGCCAAAGAAAACTTACAAAAAGACTTTTACATTTGGAAATATGAAGAGTTTCAATCTTATAAAGAGCTCTCAAATCAATTTGGAGATCACACAAGATACATATTGTATTCTATTTTATTTGAAAACAGGAAGCTCGCTGGTATTGATACTGTAAAAATACCAGCGATACGCGGGGGTAAAGGGGATAACAAATATTATTATTTCGTAATTCAACCTGAAAAGTTACTTAATGGGGTTGCATACATTCACAGAAGAGAAAAAAATCCACGAGAAATAAAGTATACATATCAAAGAATGTTAAATAAATCTAGACTTGAAAGAATAAAAGAATTTATCCGGAGAGGCGGTTATTTTGCCAATAATATTATCATGAACTTCACAAGCAAACCCACCTTTAATAAAAGAGATGAGATAGGTGATATTGTACTCGGAACGCTTACTTTCCCAAGAATTTACGGAAGCGCTTGGGTTATAGATGGTCAACACCGATTGTATGGATATTTGGACTCTGGTAAATCTACAGATGCATTCCTTCCCGTGCTGGCTTTTGACAATATGGTAGTAAAAGAACAGGCTAAATTGTTTGTAGATATCAATAAAGAACAAAAACCGGTAAGCGTCGGACTTTTGTGGGACTTGTACCCCGATATTTATAAGGACTCTGCGGATCTAAAACAACAAGAGCTAAGAGCAATTTCATTAATAGTTAAGAAATTAAATTCTGAGAAAAAGTCGCCTTTATATAATTTAGTTAAATTACCATCACAATCTAAAGATACTCAAAAATGGGCACACCTAACATTGACAAGATTATGTATTGCTATTAAAGAGAATAGATTAATTAAGGAAAAGGAATATCTTTTATTCGATGAGAGCTATGATAAGACAATAGATACTGCGTTTGAAGTAATAAAAGAATACCTAGGTACAATTTCAAAGTCTTTTCCTGAAGATTGGGATAAAGCTGAAAAAGGATTTCTATGTTCAAATATAGGAATACGGATACTCTTTAATATACTCCGGCAATTATTGAAATACCTTGAATTTTATGAAGACAAAAGTGTCTATTTAGCAAAAAATAAAGATAGGTTTAATGATAAAACGAAAGAAATCCTTGGACCTATTATAGAAAAAATAAAAAACATGACACCTGAAGAGAGAAATAAGATACGTCGTGATACTAATAGGGAATTAATCGTCGAAAATACTCAAAAGCTGTTGTGGGATCTTAAACAAAAAACAAATTTTGGTATCGAGTTATGGAGAAAAGGTGGTTGGAATCCTGGTATACCCAAAGAAGAAAACGATGAAAGAATAAAAAAATTAATCGAAGAAACGGAAATAGAACTTAAAACATTCATAGTTCAAGAATTAAAATTATTGTATGGAGAGGGATGGTGGAAAAATGGAATTCCTTCTGATACAAAAAAATATATTGATGATATTGTCAAAAAAGAAATTTCTAAATCACCTTGGAAAGAAAATGAGTTAAAAGCTGAGCCAGTTGAAGAAAGATTGAGGTTTGTAAGTATTGCTCACCTTAAGGATTTAATTATACTTAAAAATAATTGGGGTCAATTCGAAAGGTATTTTGCTAAAGATAAAGAGATTATATCGACAGCATTTAAGTTTTATAAAGCTATTAGAGATAAGTATATGCATTCGGATAGGTTAAAAGATCTTACTGAGATCGACAAAGGCTTAGGCTATTGGAATATGAAATGGTTAAGAAGATGCATAGGATTGACCAACTGACGAGAAGTTTATTTATAACAACACCTCTGGGGTGTAGGAGTGTAATAGATTGCTATAAAAGTCTGAATGCCTGCTTACAACTTTTTTATTCAATAATCAAAAATGCCGTGAGTGATCGATAATAAAAAACCAATATCGGGGGGTTGGTATCCGTATTTAATGCTTAAAGTTACATAACTAATTTTTTATATTTGTTAGTCAAAAACTCATCAATTGCCTTAATATCATTTCTTTTTTTATACTCTAGAAGTTGAATTAAATCGTTATCATCTAAAGCTATAATATAACCTCTATCATCATCTACAGTATCTCTACATTTTTTCTCCATTAACTCTCTATTCTCTATTTTTCTACATAAAAGAAGGCCGAATCTTCCCCTTCTTGGTGAAAATCTACCACTTAATTGATCTAATTCAGGATTATTCGGGTCATCATTATAATTTTTACATTCACAGATAACAAAAGGACAATGAATATGATTGTTTACGAGAAATTCAAAGAAACCATTTTTTGCAGCATTTAAATAAGTGATATCAATAATTTTTCTACCATTGTGAATACGTTCCTCTTTATTAGGACTGTATAGATTTGGGTAGAAAATCGCTTCTAAAATTCCAATAATAGCCTCATGATAGTTATCGGCGGATCCTTGGCCTGAATTTATTTGCATTAGTTTGTTTTTTAATTTATCGTAGTTAAAAGAAACAGGATAATGTTGCTTTTTTTCAAGTTCTTCATTTGTTAAAGAAGGAATTGTTTGAGTTAATGATTCTACATAATCTTTTAGAACTTCCGGGTGTTCTTCTGAAAATTTAAATAAAAATTCTTTAGTTAGTTTAAATCTTGGGTCATTTTTTAAATCTTTTTTATAAACAACTTTCTTTCCGTTTTTTAACAGCCTTACTAATGATGTGCCTGCGCTTATATTTTCTTCTTGAAGAAAATTTAAAACAAAATTGTTGTAATATTTTTGGTGATTATATTCAAGAGTAAAACGAACAATAGCTTTTGGAACAAGAATAATTCTTGTATTTTTATAAATCGGTAAATTATCATATTTAATTTCCCATTTACCATTTAGAGAATTCCAATATTTTCCCGAGGAAACTTTAAAAGTAGGAATATTATATGTGTGACATTGTTGTTTAGTGTATTCTATAAGTTCTAATCTAATAATATTTGTTACTATATCTGATATTTTATCTCTACTAATACCGGGTATAACCAGTTCACAATCAGATAAATCTTTTAGAAAACCTGTTGTTACTGCTTTACTTATTTTTAATCTTTCAAAAACATCATTTGATTGTTTGCCACTAACTCCTTTCCCTTTTGGTTTACTAGATGATAAACCTAACCTTGTTTCATTTGGCTCATTTAAACGATTTAAATTGTATTTTGCTGAAGCGTAATCTCCATTTTTAATATCGTCTATTATTCTTTGAAAAAAATTAACAATAATATTGCTACATTTCATAGAAAATAAATCATTTCTTTTAGCTAGGGCGTAAGGATCAATAAATAAGGAAATGTCTGTGTCAAGGAGAATGTCTATAAAATCAAGCTCAAATTGAGTTTTTCCTAGTTTAAAAAACTCTGAAAGTCTCATATTACTATTCATATCAATAGCTAATATTTTCGTTGTCATTATACTCCTTTTCTTACCAAACGCGGTAAAATTTAATCAGTAGACATATCTCCACCTTTATCTCCACCTTTCAGGTGTAACGTAAATATCACCTCTGGAGTGATAATAACACCCCTGGAGTAATAACACCCCTGGAGTGGAAGAGAAGATTGAAAAACTGATTGAGCTGGCTAAGCAGATCAGATACGCCGAGATTGAAGGAGTCGAGCTGGGTTTAACAGAAGAAGAAAAAGCGTTTTATGATACTTTGTCATTTGGAAAAAAATCCTTGAAAAATAATGAAGATTTGAAAAAAATAGTTAAAGAAATTGTAAAATTGGTAAGAAGTGATATTACGATCGATTGGACAAATCAGGAGGTTATAAAAGCTCGAATAAGAGCAAATGTAAGGCTGATTTTGTTGAAAAATAATTTTCCATATAATGAAGTCGACAATTTAATCGAGTTGGTTTACGAACAAGCAGAAGCTTTATATAAAGATTTTACAATGATAAGAATAAGTTAATATTTACACCTGTATTTACACCTGTCAGGTGTAACGGATTACTCTTTAGCTCTAAAAGTCAATAAAGAATAATTCAGAAGTTTTTAAAAATTAATTTCTTCCTTTGTCTGCTACAATTGGCTTGTTGTGAGAAATAGATCAAAACCCAATATTGGTTTTATTGTTTTATTTTTGTTGATCGCTTTTTTTCTCTACTCGCAAAACAAACAAGTACAAGAACTAAATACAAGACTCACTGATATCGAAGAAAAACGATTGAAACTTATTGAAGATAAATTTGGCGGGGAAAAGAGCTTGAAATGCAGTGAAAGCGAAACGGTCAAAAAAGTAAAAGCATCTATCGTCCGAGTGATCGGCGGAGAAGGCGAGGGATCAGGTTTTATGGTCAATGACAACGGCTATATCCTGACTAACTTTCATGTTATAGAATTTGAACCGGCGCCGAAGATCATGTTCTCAGATAATACTTTTGAAACCCCGGTTATACTTTTTGCCGATAAAAGTGCCGATCTGGCGATTCTTAAGGTTGATAAAAAAATTCCCGCCATTACCTGGGGCAACAGCGATAACCTTAATCCGACCGACGAAGTCCTGGCGTTCGGCTTTCCTTTTGGCAGCCAAATAGCCGGCGACGTAACGGTCAAAAAAGGCTCGCTTTCGGCAAAAAGAACAATTAAAGATAAGGGCGGGCTGGAATTTCTACAGATCGACTCGACCTTAAATCCGGGTATGAGTGGCGGGCCATTAATCACAGTTTGCGGAGACTTTGTCGGAATCAATACCGCTAGTGCCGAAGGGCTCGGACTTGCCATCTCCTCCAACTCCTTCAAACAAAAGTATCTGGAAATGCTGGCATCAAATGAACCGCTAAAAGATATCAAACAGATTGTCTTTGACCCGAACAAGAGCCCACTCGATGCGGTTGAAGCATTTTATAACTATATAAAAATCAGGAAACTGGACAAGGCGTTTGCTTTGCTCGGGGAAAAATTCACCGAAGGCATGACCTTTGAAAACTGGAAGAAAGGTTATTCTCCCAACATTGACACTTCCCTTCTTAAAATAGAAAATGATCCGGATAAAGATAACGTGGTTAAGATTAAACTCGGAACCAAAGACCTGGTCGGTGATGAAATAGTTTATAAATACTTCGAGGGCTGGTGGGAAGTAAAAGAAATTGACGGCAATCTCAAACTCTGGTGGCCGGAGATCAAAGAAGTTAAAAATCCTGATTGGTTGTGGTTTTATGAATAATTCTATTGTATTTGCACCTGTCAGGTGTAATATCAGATCCGCTTGAATACCTTGTCATTCCGCACTTGATGCGGAATCTATTAAATAGATTCCTGCTTCCCGCCTGCAACGCTTTGCGTAGCAATGCGGGCAGGTCGCAGGAATGACATTAATGTTTATTATTTAAGAGGATCTGCTATAACGGATTACTCTTTAGCTCTAAAAGTTAATAAAAAACAATTCAGAAGTTTTAAAATTCTATATATTTTGATTTGACAAAGAAGTATTAATCTTATATAATCTAATATAATCTTATATAGTTGGAATGAAAAGTAATTAATCGTTCCAGATAATATTGTCCTATGGCAGATTTAATCCATTCGACTCGCTCCGCTCGCTCGGGACAAGCCCGTTTTGATAAAAGGCTGGAAATTATTCCTGCCAATATTCTAACTTTCATAGCCTCAATTGACGAACTGAAAGGCAGGTGGGCAGCCGGAGCCAACCTGCATCCCCAAATTTTGGGAAGGCTGAAACAGTCGGTACTTATAACTTCAACCGGCGCTTCTACCCGTATCGAAGGAGCAAAATTAAGCGACTCCGAAGTCGAAAACCTAATGAGAGGTATTTCCGTGCAAAAATTCAAAGATCGCGACTCTCAAGAAGTCAAAGGTTACTATGAATTACTAAAGAACGTTTTTGAATCCTGGCAGTCAATCAAACTAAACGAAGGAACAATAAAACATTTCCATCGGGAAATGCTCAAATATGTAGAAAAAGATTCTTTTCATAGTGGGCAATATAAAGTAACCGAAAATAAAGTTCAGATGGTTGACGCCAAAGGAAATATCGTAGGAACTATATTTGCTACAACTTCGGTCTATTTAACTCCTATTAAGATGCAGGAATTGGTTGAATGGACAATAGAAATATTAAAAAACAAAAAATATCATCCTGTGTTGGTGGTTAGTAATTTTGTGGTTGAATTTTTAAAAATCCATCCATTCAGAAATGGCAACGGAAGATTATCACGAATTTTAACTAACTTACTTCTGCTTCAAGCTGGTTATTTGTATATGCCGTATGTTTCGCATGAAAAATTGATCGAAGAAAATAAGCAGGAATACTATATGGCTTTAAGAAAAACGCAAATAACGTTTGAGTCGCAAAAAGCCACTATCGCACCATGGTTAACGTTTTTCTTACAAGTTATTTTGAAGCAAGCACAAGAAGCAGTTAATCTGTTAACTAATGACAATGTAGAAAAAACATTATCGGAAAAACAGCTGACAGTATTAGAGTTTTTGCAAAAAGTTAATCAGGCAACGCCGCTTGAGATTACAAAAAAAACCAAAGTGGCTCGTCCTACTGTTAATCAGGTATTGGGAAAGCTTCTCAAACTAAAAAAAATTGAAAGATTTGGTATGGGAAGAAGTACCCGCTATCGAATTCTTTAAATGATCCTATTTTAGAAACACCTCAGGAGTTGAAATCCCACTTTTTATTTATATTCGTGGCAGACAGGATCTTACTGCTATGGAGACGGCGTTTGGAGTATTAGCCTGACCGATTGCTTTAGAAACTTGTCCTCTTGACAATATGCCTTCAAATGCTTTCATCACATTAGCGATAGCTATTTGTGCAGCCAAACTAGCAGTTTTCTCATTAAGATAACGGGTGTCTCTGTAAGCTCTCAGAACTGTGTTAATATCAGAACCTGAACTACTTCCTTCAAGCATTTAACTATTATACTGCAAGAAAGCTATACTTCAATTTTTGCACCTGACAGGGACTTCGTTGTCATTCACTGATAAATTGAATGACAGCTACGTTGGGTATAATACCCAACAAAGCTATCAAATATTTATGTTTGATAGCGGAGTGGTATTAAACAAGGGTCTAGATAACTTTAGAGAGATTTCTCCCTTAAGTTTTTGATTAATAACTGATAAATATTTTGCCTATTATTCCA
>MFZO01000006.1 GCA_001788015.1 Candidatus Roizmanbacteria bacterium RIFCSPHIGHO2_02_FULL_38_11
TCGTTAATAATGTCATGTACAACTTGGGCGGTTACGGCTATGTGAATTTACGGGAGACAACCAAGGCTAACTTAGTAAATAACTATGTGAAAGCCGGCCCGAACGCAACAATAAGTACTTTTGTAAGGGATAGCGAAATTACCAGCGGAGGTTATTATCACAGCGGCAATGTTGTCGAACCGGGAGGTAGCGTAAAAAGTTTTTCTCCCGATAATCATCGGGTATCGACTCGTTATAGCGCGCCTTCAGTTATTACCTCAAGCGCACAACAAGCATTTGAGGATGTACTAACAAAATCAGGCGCAATCCATGGCTTAAACTGTGACGGCACGTGGTTTAACAGACCTGATGCTGTTGATGTCCGCATAGTCCAAAGCGTACGAGATGGAACCAGAGGGCATAATATACCTCCTGATCAAACAGATAGGAAGCTTGGTTTCATTTCGGATCCTTCCGATGTTGGCGGCTGGCCAACGCTCGCTCCAGGAACAGCCTGCCAGGATTCTGACCATGATGGGACGCCTAATGATTGGGAAAATAAATATGGTTTTGACTCAAATAATGGAAGCGATGGGCCACAGGATTTTGACAACGATGGGCACACAAATTTAGAGGAGTTTTTAAACGCAACTAATCCCAAAGGTGGAAATGTAATTAGCTTAACCCCAACAGGCCAAACAGCAAGTAAAACTCCCACTCCAACCACAGCCCCAAACGCTGCCAGGCTAAAGCTCAAAATCCAGCTTCCTGATATTTTAGCCTCGACAACAAATATTCCGGCGTCTGATGTTCAGGTTGAACTTAGAGACGGGACAAATTCAGTTGGAGTTGCCGGTGTTGATCTGGTTAGAAACGGCAATTATTTTCAAACACAATCAGATGCCTCTTTTAATATCTCTCAAAATAAAACCTATACTGTCTATATTAAAACTAAGACTAGCTTAAGGAGATTGTTTACAGGAGTCAGCCTTGCTCAATCGCAGACCCTTGACTGTACGGTAGCAATTAATCCTTCCTGTGGAGAGTTAATTAGCCAAAGGGATAATAAACCTTTAGCATCAGGAGACGGCGACGGATTTACAGTTTCTTCCGGCAGTTACAATAAGGTTGACTCGGCTGACCTTCAGGTTCTTGCAACTCATTTCAACCGGCCAGCAACAGGACAATCGACTTCAGCAGATTTTAACTTCGACGGAATTGTCAACATCAGCGACCTCGAGATTTTGGGCAAAAATTATGGTGCTGTGGGGGATTAAATAGCAAAGACTTCTTAACAAGTTCAAGTAATGAAAAAAGCAATAAAGTATGATATATTTAGGCTGTTGTAATAGCACAAATGTAAAAGTTTATCAATTATAATTTCAACCTCAGTTATGGAAGGTAGAATATATCATCATTTGGTTCCTATCGACAATTTAAATCAAAAACAAGCATTGCATCATATCAGTCAATTATTAAAAGAAGGGACTTCCCCAAACCAGTTAGTGACTTTAAATATAGCAATGTACATTGAGGCAAGAAGAAATCATAAATTCAGGCATATATTAGAATCAGCTTACCTCGTTTTGCCTGAGTCTGTAGGCTTACGACTATATTCTTGTTTTAATCCACCTAGATTAGTTCGTACAAATGGATTGTTGTTTGCCGGTGAATTAATGAAGTTATGCGCCGAGCAAAACCAGAAGGTAGTTGTTTTTGGCGCGAGTGAAGAGAGCAGAAGATTAGCCGTACAGAGGCTTCAAACTACTATATCAAATTTAAACATTATGGATATACAGGGTGATTATAATTTCAGTAATGAAACAGACTCACAATATGTCACAGAAAAAATCGGCAGTTCTAATGCCTCCCTGGCGCTGATGGCCGGCACAGAGGTTGAAGCTGAAGAATGGATATATAGATGGCTTATACAAGGAAATGTCGAGGTAAGATTGGCTGGAAATTTTGGGCAAACGATTGATGTATGGGCAGAGAAAAAAAAGTACATACCAGAATTAGCTAGAAAATATGGTTTTGAATGGCTATTTAGATTAATATATGATTCTCCTGAGAGAAAAAAAAGATACAGAAACGTATTGGTGATGTTTGGCAGAATGGCAATAATGGATATGTTGAAAAAACACGAACTTTAAAATAGTTATTAATCAAACAAACCTAACTATGTTAGAAAGGGACAATTGTTATTGTTTACAGGATGAGTTATATCAGAGCGCAACTCATTTATTGCGCACCACATCAGACAATACCGGATTAGCTTATCTAAACGGCGATTTGAAAAGACTATTTGATAGATTTGTGGCTTGGGCATTATTTATTGGAAGTACTCCTTTTACCGTCGTAGCTCTTATCGCCGTTTTAACCGCGGACAGGCACAATCCATTCATCAAATTGAATTTTAATAATCCAGTAACTGAAGAAGACATAGCAATATGGAAAATTAGATCTATGCTACCGAATGCACAAAAAAGAGAAGCTTCAGTTGTAATGGGTTCGCCTCTAAGCGATGTAAAAAGAACTAGATCTCCAGATCCTAGAATTACTAATGTGGGTAGAATTTTAAGAAGACTTTCAATTGATGAGACGCCTCAATTGGCGCAAGCAGGCTTAGGGAGATTAGCACTATTTGGGTATCATTATTTTACAGATACAGATTGGGAATTAGGACTCTTACCTAATAAAGATATTGATCCGTTTAGTGGTTTCATCAGTGCTGTTAAGCGAGGACTGCAACCTGGATTTTTGGGATTATACGGAATTTATGAGAGATCCATTCTGACTTTAAACGATCGAGTGGGATTAGAATGGTTATATAGCGACCGCGCTAATTTTTTTGGCAACCTTCGCATATTGGGTCATACAGTAATTGCGGTATTATCACAAAGAGGGGCTAGGTAAGTAAACTACGGTTAAAATGTTGTTTTTACAATATGCGGTCGCCATATAGTTTTGGCAATGTTTCTGTTTTCTTCTTTGATTTGAATTCTAGGATTCTTCCTCATTGACAGGATTGGTATGTTTTCATTATGATGTTTTTATGGCAAAGAAAATCAGTCTCGAGAAGTTGAACCAAATCATTATTTTAATTATCGCGGTTGAACTGTTAGTTTTTACATTGCTATTGTTGAAGTTTTATAGAAAAAAAACTATTCCTTCTAATACAGTAAATATAGATGTAAGTCAATGTTTGCAGGAAGGGAGAAGATATACGATAGATGAGGCTGTTAAAGATGGTAGAGTTTGTGATGTTGAAATAAGTACAGAGGAAGATTTGGCAAAAATTGTGACATTAAGCGGTCATCTAAATAACGTTCAGACGATTTATTTTAGGAAGACACCAAATACTAATATACCAGCCGAAATAAGCGATTTAAAAAATCTTACATCTTTAAATTTTCATCACACTTTCAATACATCGCTACCGCCTGAAATAGGCAAGTTAACAAAGTTTACGTTATTAAAGCTGGATCAGGCTGATATTGAGATCATCCCTCCCGAAATAGGTAATATAAGCAGTCTTACGAGCTTGATTCTTATCAATAATGCCAAAAAAGTAGCAGTTCCATCTGAAATAGGGCAGTTAAATAATCTGAAAGAATTGATATTGAGTTATAACCCTGAAGTGGGACTTCCCCTAGACTTTGATAGAAATCAATCATTAGAATATCTTGATCTAGCGGGCAGTAACTTTAAAGAAATTCCTTCATCCATATATAGACTTAGAAATCTTAAGATTCTTAACTTAAGTAGTAACGAGATCTCTAGCGTTTCCCCCGAAATCGGAAACCTCACATCACTCACAGGCTTAAAGCTATACGAAAATAAATTGGTAGCTCTCCCATCGCTTTCTGGTTTAAGTAATTTAAGATCGCTTGATTTAAGCAGCAATAATCTAACCAAGCTTCCGGAGGCAATTACCGGTCTTACACAACTTAAGTATCTTAATCTGTCCGGGAACAGACTGAAGCAAAGCGATATTGAAAATCTTAAGAGACTATTACCTGAAACACAGATTGTCTATTAAATTCGTAACCGTTCAGGAGTTGTCAAAGACCAGTTAATTTATTCTTCGAGTGATCCCGATTTAATCGGGAGAATCGAGAAGTTCTCGACTTCGTCAGGTACAGTCCTGTACCTGACTACGCTCGAACGATAAAAGTTTTGTCAAACCCTGAACGGTTACTTAAATTCCACTTGCAAGCTTTTGAAAAAGGTATTATAGTGAAAAAAGAGAACTCATATGGAGAAACGAAATATTTATATAATTATAGGGGCAGGTGCTATTTTGATTGTTCTTATTGTGTTGACAATAGTTCTAGGTCCAAAAAAGCAGCAAACTGATCAAAACATACAGACAGATCAACAGACTGAACAACAGATAGAACAACTTTCATCACAGACCGCAATTGGCAAGCAGTTGCCGTCTCCAACAAGTGGATCAACTCTGGAGGAAGCAGCAAAAGGTTTTTATAATTGGTATATTTCCCATCCTGACGCTTTAGGCTCGGGAGACTATAAAAAAAGTCCATATCTATCAGCAGAATATAAGGAAACAATGAGCGGATTTGTGATAAGAGGAGACCATTTAAGTAGCGACCCGGTTTTAACCTGCGCTGGCCTAAACCCTCCGAAGAATATTAGAACTCAAAGAGAGGTTTATGACAACACCAAGCAGATGGCATACGTACTCCTTCAGGAAAATGTAGAACAAGTGAGACCTTTATACAAGTTTATTTTCACTAAAGTTAATCAGGTGTGGTTAATAGATGATATACGTTGCGTCCTTTAATTACAGGTTGTTTTTAGCTTATCAATAAAGTTATTAGCGCATCTTCTTAAGATTTTAGTAGCACCTGTATTTAAATCTACTTCGTAGATAAAGTAATTTGCCGATTTAGATTGTTGTTCGTCGCATAAGACATACAGCAGATTGTTTGTTGCTATCTGGAAAGATTCATCACAGCGAAGATGACCATTGGACCGGGCTATGGTAAACGTCCGTGATCTCATCAATATATTTTTGGGAATTATTTGGATAAAAGCGTCATTATAAACAGAATTGATAATTGTTTGAAAAATTGGTGTGTTGTCTGCAGATTTATTATCGTATACCCCAATAGAATAAATGATCAGCATAGTTTTATTTTCCATCTCGCATATCCGTGCTGTTAGGATTCTTTTTCCTTTAGACATCTGTTTTTCTTTATCTCTCATAAACTCTATAAAAGGTTGGTTTTTTAGTCTTTTCTTATCTTTTTGGCTTGTTTTTACGTTTTCAAGAATATAGACTCCTTGGTTTGTACGGATAAAACTGTCGCTGCAGCGAAACCCCAGCAAATCTTTCTCTTTCACTGAATTAAGAAGTTTGGCACTTTCTGAAGTGTAACGGATCAATGAAGGGAAGAAGGTATCTTGAGGATTAACTTCCAGCCTTTTTTTATAGCTTGACTCGATGGCCATGTCATCACTGATTTGGAAAGGCTGAAGATAGATTTTTGCGAGAGTAATAAAAGCTATAAGAAGAAAGATAATGATAAGAATACGTATCATTTTACGATGAGATTGCCAACCATTGAGGCATAAAGCCATGCTATTGAACGACAATAGTGGTACACTCTACGGCCAAGTGGCTATCACCGTCATGTACAGAGACTTGTACGCGGTAATTGCCAGGAGATAGCCCGAGAGAAGCCACATTCCAGATAAACTCGGCAACATGTTGACCGTCACCCACTCTATTTCCTATTCGGTAGGTAAGCGGGTCATCATGAGTGGGGACTGGTAGCCAACCAGATGATTTACCTGGAGTGACTTTCCCTTTAACTGCGGTTAGGAAAATTGGTGTTCCTCCGTTTTCTTTATCTCCAGGAAACGGGCCGTTTTGGTTTTGAGGTGTAAGAAGAGTGACATAGATGGCCGGCTCCCAAGGATAACCATGCGAGTCTTTATCAATTATCGGGTCACTGTGTTTTGTAATTGTACCACTACTGTCAGCAGTCACAGAAGAAGGTATTCTTCCACCGGCTTCATCGCTGACCCAAGCTCTGATATTCCCGGTTGCACCGACTGCTTGGGCGTTAGGCGGATCTAGAGCTATAAATATATTTGAGTCGCTGCTGCTTGCTCCTTCGTCGTCAAAGACAAGAGTCGCCCCGGAGCAAACACTGGCTTGTTGAGGGATTTCTGGCGGAGGTTCAAAAGTAAATGTGCCTTGCTTTTGCGATGTTTCCTCTGCACTTTTGGCTGGTAATGATTTTGTTGGAGTAGGCCGGGTAGCGGATTGCTGTGTGGGATTTGCTGGGGAGGGTTTTCTCGTTACCAAAACCCCAACGCCTGCAGCTCCTAAGCCGGCAAAGAGTATGAGTACCAAAGTTGGAATCAAGTTGAGATCGCGATTTGCCTGCGCCATAATTTATTAAGATAAGAATAATGAAAAATTTTAATTATTTCAAGTCTATTTTAATTTAGTAAGAGTTCACAAGTACCCGTTCAGGGTTTGACAATGGTTTTATTGTTCGAGCGTAGTCGAGAACTTCTCGACTCGTCCGCCGATTCGGCGGACTCGCTCGAAGAATAACGTGTCAAAGATCCTGAATTCTTACTTAATTTACGATAATATTACCGACCATCGATGCGTACTGGCGGCCGGAGACGACATTGGTAATAAATGTGAAATTCCCTTTGCGGTCTGCAATAAATGTGATAACTTTTTCTTCGTTGGGAAGTAACTCCTCTTCGATTTTAAACTCGGGTAAAGAAAAGCCATGTATCACGTCGCGGCTGATAAGATGCAGGGTAACTTTCTGTCCGTACTGGACCATAATCTGATTAGGTTCAAATGAAAACCTTTTCGCCTCAATATTAAATTCAACCGAGCCTTTATTTTGGGGATATTCAGCTTTAACTCTTTCCGGAAATATATTTTTGGGGTGCAGAAAAACACTGGCTGGTTGTCCGTCAGCGGAATCCAACTTCTGGATATCTTCGGCCCAAGCGGTAAGTCCTCCGTAGAGTATGCCAACATTTTTATAGCCTGCCTGAAAGAGTATATAAGCCGCATACGGACCGCGCATGCTAGAGTAGGCGTCGTAGGTAACGGGTATTTTATCTCCGGCAGCTTTTATGAGTGCATCGGTATCGTAATAATCTGCGTGCAAAGCGCCTGGGACATGGCCTTTATCATATTCAAGCTTTGTGCGGGTATCGATAACAACGTATTTTTCTTTCTCTTTTTGCAGCAGACTCTGCAGTTCTTGGGGAATGTACTCTAGAGGATCATAGTTCATGCCGGTATTTACCAGGTACAAGTCTGTACCCGGTTTTACTAATGAGTTCATATTTGATTTAAGCGCTCGCTTTTGTAGGAAAAATAAGCTTGTCACAGAGAATAGAAACAAAAGAAAGAATAGCAATATGGTTGACCTTTTCATATCTTTCTTTTTTCCTGAAATGCATGATTTTTATAAAAAAGTTCTCTGTCGAAGACTATAACATCTGTCATCAGATCATGTGAAACAATAAGAACAGTCATTGTTTTTTCTTTTTTTAATTGTTTAAGGAATGTAATAAACTGTGTGCGCAGGGCATGATCAAGGGCAGTCAGCGGTTCATCAAGAAGTATCACCTCAGGTTGAGCGATTATTGTCCTAGCTATTGCCAGGCGCTGCTGTTCGCCGCGGGAAAGTTGAGAGGGATATTTTGAGAGAAGATTTTCGGGCAGGCCTATATCATGGCAGACTTTTTCGATCCGATCTTTAAGAGTTGTTTTTTTTGTCGATTCCCAGACGAATTTAAGCTGTTCGTAGCCTGTCATATGGGGCCATAAGGCAAGATCCTGAAAAAGTAAATTCATCCCCCGAAGATTTGCCGGGATGAGGATAGTTGGCGTATTTGCCAGCCTGCCGTCGATGAATATTTTCCCGCTGGTTGGCGTCGTCAAGCCTGAGAGGATGCGTAAAAATGTTGTTTTGCCACAGCCCGAAGGCCCCTTAATAGAGATAAATTCGTGCTTATAGATTTCAAAAGAAACATTTTCGAAAATAATTTCTTTGCCGTTCGATTTTGACAAGTTCTCAATTTTGATAGCGGGTTTATTGGTCATTTTTTTTGTCTATGCGAAAAAAGAAATATACTGTAAGAATAGGAAAAAGGCTTATGGAAAGCAAGGCTAGCGTCATCAGGCTCATCAGCTCCTCTGCGCCGTAGTGGAGTACGATAAAAAGCCGCGTGATAATCGTCTGAAATCCGGGAGGCTGGACGAGCAAGGTGATGGGAAGTTCGGTTGCAACAAGCCAAAAACTAAACATCCAGGCTAAAAAGAGAACCGGTAGGTACAAAGGTAAGACAATCATCTGAAGCATTCGCCACGTCTGACGTGGCTTTCGCCAGGACTGAGCATACACCAATCGTGCCGATTCAAAATACTGCGGATTGATTTGTTGGCGATGGGTAAATAAGAGCTCACAGACAAGTGGCGCAAATCGCAGACAATAGGCGATGATGAGCAGAAGTGGTGTTGAATAGATGCTGTTGAACGAGGGTCGGTTGAATAGGTAGATAAAAAGGATGCCGTAGGTAATCGGCGGAAGTGCCAAAAGTGATAGGAAAAATATCCGGCCCAGCCTTTTCCTATAGAAGATAAAATAGACAAAGGTGGAAAACAGGATAATACAGACGCTGGAAACCAAAGAGATTGAGAGAGTATTTGTAATAACTCCCAAGGAAGATGCGGTAGAAAATGGGACTTTTTCGTAGAGCAGGTTTTTGATCTGAAGTACGCCAAGAGGCAGCAGAGTTGAGAGAAAAAAGATAAAAGCGATTAGAAAAAATATGAATACTGTTAAAGGCAGCGGTTGTCGTATTGCAAAGGGTGTATTTTTTTGCCGGGAGGAGAGTGAAAATAAAGGCTTTTCCCCAACCAGAAAAAGCAGTATGACCCAGATTGCGCCGACGATGAAAACGGGGATAATGCTTAAGTACAGAGCTTGCGGTACTTCACCGGTAAAAGTAAAAGACTTGAAAATCTGGGTAATGAAAACATTTTTTCCCAAAAAAGCCGGAACGTCAAACGTAATAAATGTAAAGATAAATGTAAGGAGTGCCGCCGTAAGCGAAGCCGGAAGGATTGCCGGGATGACGATGCGTTTTAATACTTTAGCCGGTTTGGCTACCTGAATGGCTGCATCAATAAGTTCTTGCGGTATGTTTTTAACCGCCTGACGAATAATAAAAAATGAAATAGGAAAATAGGCTAAGGTTAAAATAGCGATGATCCCGGGAATTGAATTCAATAGGTCGATGCCAAAGTTGGATAAAGGACCAAGCAGTTTATAATCTCGCAAAAACATTACAAGATGCATCCAAGAAAATGCATGCAGGTAAGGCGGAATCAGCAAAGGAATGAGGAGTAAAAAAGAAAAGAGACGCCTGCCGGGAATTCTTACGAAAGATAGAGAAATTGCCAGAAATAAAGATATTGACAGAGAAAAAAAGCTTACCGCAAGAGAGATAATTGAAGAATTTATCAGAGCGCTCATCTCAATATTGGTCAACAAGAGGTTAAACATAGTTAAATTAGACCCGCTTGTATTGTAAATATTCCAGATTCTGTCGGAAGTTTCATTCCCATAAGTGCTCGGATCAGATTAGTAATCTATTATAGTCTTTACTCAGAATAGAATGCCTTTTATATTTATATCTATGGTCTCTACTATAGCTTTCCTGCGCGCTTATGGGATCCCTTTCACTTCCGACATCTGTTCCTCTCTCTAATTATTTAAGCGGATTTGATATTACTGCAGAATATTTTTCTCGAAAAAGCTTATGGCGGGTTTTAGGTTTTTGTAAATCTCCTCCCAGCCTACAGCAAGAGGCTTAATACTTGAAACGCTAGGCACATTACCAGGACGGTCAACTCCGGGGAGAAGCGGCATCTGGGCTGATTTTGCAAAAGCTAGAGCCGATTCGGTCTTATCTGAAATCAAGTAATCGATGAGCTTTTTCGCATTGTCCGCATGTTTTGCTCCTTTGATTAACATCGCGGTATTTGGAATGACAAGAGTTCCGACCTGCCCGTCTTTTTGATCGGGATAGATCATAACAACAGGGTCTTTTTTAATCAAAGCGTCGTTGACGTCATCGGTATCGGTAAAGCCGATCCGTTTTGTTCCTGCGACAACTTTATCTCTGGTCTGGCCATTGCTTGAGACAATATCAAGACCGTTTTTCTTTAAGGCTTTAAAAAAATTTTCCGTTTTTTCCTTTCCCCATAACGCATAGAGTGCTGCAACGTGAGAGCCTGTGGTGCCAAAGCGAGGATCAGCCAGCGTCACCTGCCCGGCAAAGAGCGGTTTGGTCAGATCCTCAAGTGAGCCAGGCCTATTTGTCTTATCCAGCAAATCCGTGTTGACAATTAATACCCGTGCTCTTGCGGCAAATCCTGTCCAGTAGCCCTCGGAATCTTTATAGAGTGAATTCAGTTTGTCATAGTTTCTGGGACGGTAGACGTCAAGAATTCCCTCTTTTTTTAACTGGATCGTACGGACAACTTCGTTATTCCAAAAAAGATCAGCCTGCGGATTATTCTTCTCAGCGATCAGCCTGTTGGTAAGTCCGACCGTCTTTGAGGCCTCTGTATCAAAGACAGCTTTGACTTTGATGCCGGTATCCTTTTCAAACGCCTCGAGTATTGGCTGGGCATAATCCTGGTCGTGTGAGACATAGACGACCACCTCATTCTGAGACGTAGTAAAGCTGGAAAAAGTAAAGATAGCAAGCAGCGCAAAAGTTGCCAGAACAAGGTAAAATAATTTTAATCCAAGCTTTTTTCCTTGATTCATAGTGTTGAGCATACATACTGAATCCATTCTTGTCAATATATCAAAAATGTCAATGGAACTGCCAACATAAGCGATCTTAAGATTCTTGGAAAAAATTATGGAACTGGTGGGATTAAAATACTGATTTGTTATGTTTTAGCCCACCAAGACAGTAAGATCAACCCCCGGTATTATTACTTCTTAGCCCTTCGGCTTCGCTTATATTAAATCCTGTTGAACACTCAACTGTCATCCTGAACTCGTTTCAGGATTCAGCATGACAAGCATCTAGTAATTAAGCGGATCTGATATTACTTGTCCTGGAGTGATATCGAAAGATGTTTCGCGCACGATTTTCTCGCCTTATTAACGAGAAAAAGATAAATTTTTAATTTAACAAAGTTATGATGCTTTTTGCTGCTGAAATGTTGCACGATTATCTCAAAGTTTATTATACTGATTATGAGCTCAACTTACCGCGAAGTTTTTTAATGGTCATCTTAGACAACCTTCACGGGTTGAACTCACCAAGGCGGCCTTTAAAGTTTTATGATTGTTCTTTCCTCCTTCGCTGAAGCTACTGAAGGACAAGTAAAATTTTTGCGTTTTTTTTGAAATCATTTCTCATTAGTAAAAAAACCATAAGGCTATTACATAAATACGGAAGATATGTATGCTGATTTAGCGTGAATTCCGCTTGACAATCTGCCCAAATGGTGTTATAGTTCCCCTTATGACCATACTTAGATCCCTAACCAGCCTAATTTTGAAAAAAATAACAAAATCAGATAAAGGTATACTAATTTATGGAGCCAGGCAGGTGGGGAAAACAACTCTTGTAAGTGATATAGTGCGACAGAGTAAACTAAAAACTCTGTCGGTCAATGCAGATCAAAGTAAATATTTGGATATTTTTTCAAGCAGAGATCTTTATAAAATAAAGAATTTCGTAGCCGGCTATGAATTATTATTTATCGACGAAGCACAAAGAATCCCCGAGATAGGCATAAACCTTAAAATAATACTGGATAACCTTAAGCCTCTAAAAATTATTGTCACAGGTTCATCCTCTCTTGACATAGCCAGTAAAGTCAGCGAACCTCTGACAGGCAGAGTCTGGACATACAAATTATATCCTATATCTTTTTTTGAGCTGACGAAGATAAAAAGCGCATTTGAACTGGATGACAGCTTGGAGGAGAGGTTATTGTTTGGCTCCTATCCGGAGATTTTATCCCTAAATGGCGATAGAATTAAAACAGAATATCTCCAGACTTTAAGTGATTCTTATCTATATAAAGACCTGCTTGAGCTGGGTGGGCTTAGAAATTCTGCAAAAATACGCGATCTGCTAAAGCTGATAGCTTTTCAAATCGGCAACGAGGTTTCGCTTACTGAACTGGGGAGTAGTTTGGGAATGGGAAAAGACACTGTTTCCCGTTATATTGATTATTTGGAAAAATCTTTCATTATATTTAGATTGAAAGGCTTCAGCAGAAATCTGCGTAAAGAGGTTTCTAAGATGGATAAAGTATATTTTCACGATTTGGGAGTCAGAAATATTCTTATCGACAATTTAAAGCCTCTGAAGGAGCGAAATGATGCGGGTCAATTGTGGGAAAATTTTTTGATAACTGAGCGATTGAAATATCTATCCTACACCCAAAAGTATGGATCTATATATTTCTGGCGGGTTTATACCGGAGCGGAGTTAGACTTGGTTGAAGAAAAAGACGGTAAGCTTTATGGATACGAATTGAAATTTGGAAAAAAATCGGCTAAACCACCGTTTGGGTGGAAAAAAACTTATCCACAGGCGTTATTTTCTGTTATCAATAAGGAGAACTATCTTAAGTTCATTACCGGAAAATAATCTTCACGCCCGTCTGTCCGCCTCTGAAGGGGCCTTCGGCCTCGCTTCCGCCAAAGGCGGGGGAAGAATCTCTCATGAATGCGAGTTCTGAAACAATGGATTCGGCGAGCTCACCACAGGGTTCAGAGATCCTTCGTCGTGGAATTTATCCCGATGAAAATCGGGACTCCTCAGGATAACAGGAAGTGCGAAACTCGTGATTAGTAGAAAGTATAGAAGAAATCAAGAAGTACTTCCGAGAAACTATGTAACCGTTCAGGAGTTATCAAAGATATTCTTCGAGCGAGCGTATGCGAGTCGAGAAGTTTCTATAAAAATTGTTCTCGACTACGCTCGAACAATAAAACCATTGTCAAATCCTGAACGGTTACGAAATTATTTATTCATCATTGTCTCCTAAAAAAGCCTTTAGATTCTCCCGCATTTTACGATTGGCTTCAGGGTCACTCTCGAGTTCCCTAGTATTTGCGTCTATAAAATCACTTTGTTTTTTTCCCTTAAGTTTTCTTACTTGTTCATTAAACTCCTCTTTTCCTTCCTCGCCCATGATACTTGCAGCACTATGAGGAAGAGCGCCATCTTCATCTTCTTCATCTTCTGTTCCTGTCAGAAGGGCTATAGGAACCATCGAAACTAGATTTCTGGAATCAGGCAGGTTAAGCCCCTTTGAACGTAGGTATTCGTATACTGCAAGCAGCGATAATCCCAGCATGCTCATTCCTACTGCGTGGGTGATTCTCGCCTCTAAATTGGTGTGTGTGTGTGACTAATCCTCTTATTTTCTTTTGATAGCTTGAAATTTTTCCAAGCACATCAGTTAGGGATGATCCTGCTCTAAATGAGCTTTGGGTTTTTACAATAAAAGGGTGAACGCAGGTTTTTTCTACTGGCATAAATTCTTTTGAAAATAATTATTCAATTGTATCACATTTTGAATCTCCTCTTTGCTATAGTGACGATGAGATCGGCTGCGTCTTCGATTCCGAGTCGAGGACCAGTTCGGATTACCAGATCGTAATGATGAGCTTTGCGCAGGTCATGATTAAAGACGGCTTTTTCAAACTCATACCTTTTTTTATCGGATTCTTCGATTCGTCTTATGGCTTGGCTTTTTGTTAAATGTTCATATTCCATCTCCCATTTGATGCGCTGGTTCGTCTCACATATCGTTCTGACATTTAACGCCTGAGGAAAAAGATAGTTGCCACCTCTTCCGACAATGACGGCATAGCCTCTGTGGCCTATCGTAGCAAGTATCTTGACAAGGTGTTTGTAATATTTTGAGAGAGAGAGGTATCTTTTTCCAAAAAAATCTCCAATCACTTCTTCAATCATGGGAATTTTTTTTTCGTCAATCTCGTTGACAAGTTTTTTTTCAAGGTGTACTTCTTTGGCTATTTCTTCGATGATTTCATTATGGAAGACTTTCCACGGCGGGCCGAGTTTTTTTTCTACAAGGTAGGCGATGGGCCTTCCGCCCGATCCCATCTCACGTGAAATCGTAATGAGAGGCAATTCTCGCCGCATCGAAAGGACGCGCTTTCGGCCGGTTAACAAATTCACAAAAATATTTTTATTGATAAGTTCAAATAGCCTTTTCATGACTTAACCCATATTTTACTTTTAATGGTAAAAAAATCAAGGAGATGATTAGATGTTGCGTTTTGGGCATATGTATGGTAGAATTGGGGCTTCATGAGTGAAAAAAATCCTGCCATACATAAATTAAACAGAACAATTGTAGACGCGGTAAGGAAGCCGATCTTATGGTATGAGCATACTTTAGAGAGACGCGGTATTCCTCCAACTCATTCTTCGATGGTTAGAGAAGCGCTTGATTCAGGGGGTTTGGCAGCTGGTTTTAGTGCCGGATTTCAGGCTATAGGTGAGAGAGTTGGTAGGCAGATGGTAATAATTCAGGATACGACGGGTGAGATGTCATCTAGAGCAAGTAAGGCTTTACAACGAGCATTAGGTATATTATTTACTGTATCTACGCCTTTCGAAATTGCTGTGCGGATTTTAGGAGGCCGGGCTGGCGAGAAATTGCTCACCAAGATATACACTAATACACCAATTGTAGATTGGGGGGGAAAGAGAACTTTAAGTATGTCAGAACTTGCAGAAAAAATACATGACGCTGTTGGATTCGATGCTGAAACACGTGTTATTGTAGTTGAGTCTGATCGGTATGGAAGGTCCGTAAGAGTATGCCAAGGCAATGATATGGTAATTTATGATGCAAGCAGTGGAATTCCACAAGGTGAAGATCTTGATGCATCGGATATTGCAGACGTTATAGAAACTGTAGGGTATTTAGCTATGCAAGGAAGAAAAACTCGAAACTGGTTAGGATGAAGATAGGATAATTTAAAATCTCTACAAACTAACCTTAAGATTTGACATCTTGAATGACAAAAATTATAGTTTAAAAAATTGTAAAATCTAAATTACAGGTGATTTAGTATTAACATTTCTACTTACTTCTTATAAGATAAATTGTTTATACATCGGGAGTGAAAGATGGTTATTTGAAAGGTCAAAGCGTTTCAAGCAAAGTGGAAATTCATAAAAAATCAACTGATAGATTTAACCGAAGTTAATATTGAAAATCTTCTGACAATTTGACAGAAGAGCCTCCAATTGCTATAATACTCATTAATTATTTATATAGGTAACCAAACACATGGTAAATGAACAAAACTCTACTCGTCCTCCGGAAGTTGAGAGGCGCCTTGCTTTAGATAATTTATTCAGGGCGAAAGTTAGAGGGGTTATCGATGATTGTAATAGAGAACTGTATCAGGGTGAACGTGCTGAAGTATTAAAGGAAGGTAAACTTAAGCTTTATGACGTTACCGGACTTAAACCTGATTTAGCTCGGGAAGAAGTTATCACAATTGAACCAGAGAGATTAGATCGTTATACAGTTCCACTTGATCAATGGGTAGACGGGTCAGTTTTTATAACACGCGTAGTTTATAAAGGCGGAAAATTAGATCCTGCGCGCTCCTTACGCGTGAAAAAAGACTCCACAGATGTATGGGTGGTTGATCAAAATGGAGTATTTGTTAAAACAGCTCCTCACACAGCTGTAGTAGAACAGTTAGCCGCTGTTTTAGACAAAGAATTAACGCCAACAGTTAGTTTAGTACGAACTATTGAGAAGGACGATCAACGCGTGATAGATATCCAAGCTGAGTGGACTGGTTTGCCACCAGAAAGATACAAAAGGGTAATAGATCAAAAACACAGAGCGCTGGCACAGCTGGTTAGCAAACAACCGATATTAGCTACTCTTGTTGCAGAGAGATTAAGAGATTACTTTCTATCTTATCTTGAGAGAGGAAGTTTAGAAGATAGTCCAATATTTAGACTTTTGGATGAAGAGCTTCCAAATAGAATTTTTTATCAAGTTTTTGCAGAAGATTTCAGCCAAAGAAGATTTAATCCAAAGTGGATTTTAAGTGAACACAAAAGAGTTCAAAAAGAATTAGCAAGAGTTGAAAGTTTTTTGAAAGAAAGTACTGCTGATTTTATTACCGGAGCAATTTTGTCGATTCCGGGTTTATTAAGCATAGTAACAGATACTAGTGGAGTTGGACAAGAGCCAGAATTAATACGGTGGGCAAAGCATCTCCCTTCAGCTGTGGCTGCCTGGAGTATTTTTTTGGGAATGATAAATAGCGCTTATTACCTACACGAAACTCATAGAGAAAGTTATCAAGACCTACACAATGCAAACGCAATATTAGAGAAGTATCTTCAGGAAGAGCGATTGCTGGAAAAGCCAGCGCGAATCGCCACTTAAGTATTCTCTCCAATAAAGTATTTTTTCTACAAGGCAGAGATATCGAGATCTTCTCGAAGCAAAGGAAATTTTGGAGGAGTATAAAAGTATGTTTTATCCGCTGACAGTGGCGTGGCGCAAGCGGCCAGCGCAGAATAAACTCTAGCTAATGTTTGATCAAATACAATATTTTCTTGTTCAATCTTTACGTTCTAATATGTAAGATAATATTGCACTCCCCGCTAAACCTGATAGCAGAAGACACGGAAGAAGAGCTGCAAAATCTCTCGCGTCAAGCTCTGGGTCGCGCTTCCACTCCCAAATATGGACTGTATCTGTACCTGGAATCGGAGCAGACGCAAATACACGGCCGGATCGCCGAGAATATTCACCTAACTCTTTAGTAGAAATGACGTTAAGGGTTATAAACCTTAACGTCATTTCTACTAAAGAGTTAGGTG
>MFZO01000007.1:0-10079 GCA_001788015.1 Candidatus Roizmanbacteria bacterium RIFCSPHIGHO2_02_FULL_38_11
CCCTGTATGACAAAGAAAATAAATGAAGTTTTTGAACAATTAAAGAAAATGAAACCGCAAGCAATCATTCTTTTTGGCTCTGCAGCGTGGGGAAAGCCTCATAAAGATAGTGATCTCGATGTTCTGATGATAAAAAATACAAATAAATCTTTTACCGATAGAGTTGCAGATGTGCATCTTAAACTTAGGACACATTTTCCAGTGGATGTTATTGTTTTGACCCCAAAAGAGGCTAAGAAACTTCCAAAAGAAAACTCATTCATTAAGCAAATTTTTGAGGAGGGAAAACTTATTTATGGAGGATTATAAAGTCTGGTTAAAAAGTGCAAAGGATGATCTTTTATGGACGAAGCATAACATTTCAGCAAAAATATATTATGGAGCATGTTTTACGTCACAACAAGCTTCTGAAAAAGCGCTAAAGGGATATCTTTTGTTAAATAAAAAAAGGCTTCGTAAAATACACGATCTTAGGGCTCTGTTGGAGGACTCTATTTCGATAGACAAAAGTTTTGAAAAATTGAGAAAGGAAGCGGCTAAACTTAATTCTTATTACATTGAAACAAGATATCCAACATTTGAAGCTTTCTCTCCTTTTACAAAAGATCAAGCTGAAGAAGCTTTAGATTATGCGGAAAAGATTGTTGATTTTATTGAGAAAAAACTGAATAAGCAAAGAAGATGAAAAACTCCATAGATTTCTCCGTTGTTTTTCCGGTGATGAATCAGGCGGATCATATCGAGCCTGTGATCCGATCTTATCACAAAGAATTAACCAGGCAAAAAATTTCTTTTGAGCTTATTGCCGTTGTTAACTGTACTAAAGATAATAGTTTTGAGATCTGCAAAAAGGTTGCAGAAGAATTGTCAAACGTTTCTGCCTACGAACTAAAGGGGTGCGGTTATGGTTTGGGAATTCTTCATGGATTAAAGAAAGCAAGGGGAAGATACTTAAGTTATTTAAACTGCGCCCGTATTCATACTCCAGATCTTGTCAGAGCCTTAAAACATTTCTTAGTTGACCATTCGGTGGTTGTCCACGGAGTTAGGTTACAGAGAGAAAACGAAAAAAGAAGATTGGGATCCCTGCTCTATAATTTATTCTGTCGTTTTTTTTTTATGATTCCAAATCGTGATATCAACGGCAATCCAAATATATTCAGCAGGAAGAACTATGAAAAAATGCGTCTTAGATTTACTGACAGTATGATTGATCTTGAGATTCTAGAGAAGGCTAAAAAACTTAATATACCAATCGTGGAAGTCCCGGTCTTTGATTATTCTCGCCACGGTGGAAGTTCCACCTCAAATCTAAAAACAATCTTTCGACTGATGAAAGAAGTGATGAGATACTGGTTAAAAACGCGTTATTTTAGCTGATTATACCAAGTCTCCATGAACATGGCAGGTTCATATTGGGTTGTGGTATGGGGCTATATTGAGGAGATTATACAGAGTTTGTTGGTGCAACTGGTTGGTTTGTATTTTATTTTACAGCCTTTTTCAAGAGATTCCAGCAAGACTTTTTGGATGTTAACTAATTCGTGATTAAACGTTTTATACGTTGGACAAAGGCCAAACTGACTGCAGGTTGCGACGATTTTTTGTGGACAGACATTAAGGGCTCTTTTTAAGGCCATTTTGAGATCTACTTTTGAAGCTATGCCTGATTGAGGATTGTCAAGCAGGAGATTTTTTTTGTTGCTGAGATAAAAAAGATAGGTATCATCTACAGACAGGATAATTATTTCGTCGTCAATTAAATTTCGTTTAATTAAGAGACTTTCAGTTGAATAATATTGTTTGACTTCTTGTTCAAGCTCAGGTTTGAATATATGGCCATTATTCAGCCTGTCAAATTTTGTTTTGATTATGGTTGCCAGCGCTTGTTTACGGTTGTATGCCGGATAGATTATTAATAAAGTGGTAAGTAGTAAGTAGAAAGTAGCAAGGGTTTTTTTTGAAATATTTTTAGGAATACTATTTTTAATGATTTCGTTTATGAGTAAAAAAACATTGAGTAAAAAAAATAACGAGATGTGAAATAAGTTATGGGGGTGGCTTCTTCCCACGAAGTAGACAGAGGCAAAAAGGGAGAGGTTAGCTGAAAACAAAAGAAGAACTTTCTCAAATTCCAAATCCCAACTTCCAAGTTTTCCAAACAAATTCCAATTACCAAATTTCAATTTTTCAAATAATTTAGATATTGATTTTTTGTTATTTGAATATTTTTTGTTTTTTGTTTCTTGTTGGTTGTGACTTATTTTTGCTGTTTTTCTAAATACATAAATTATTGTTGCGAAATAAATCAAAATAACTAGCCAAAAATGTGTTCGCCAGGGCATCGGAATCATGAAAATGCCTGCTACGGCAAACTCCCTTAACTTGGCAAACGCACCGATAAAATCAATGGTTTGCCTGCCTGATAATAGGTGGATGACATTCAAGACCATCAAAATAATCAGAATACCAGCTGCAAGACAAGCTAAAGATGAAAAAACTCTTTTTTTGTCTACATAGTTAACTGAAGCTAATAATAAAAGCGTAAAGACATAACTTAAAAAAAGGGCAATTCCAGCTTCGACATTCCAAAGCGACAGAAGAGAGAGGAAAAAAATAAATTTTAAATTTGTAAGATTTTTATACCTTTGAACCAGGAAAAGAGCTATGATCAAAGGGAGCCAGCGCATCGGTCCTATTTGAGGAAAGGTATTTGGCAGATGGAAAAGGGAAAAATAGTTAATGGTCACAATGGAAAAAAGCCCAATAAGAGCCAAGACTGCCGAGCGGCTTGATTTATAGATAATATAGAAGCAAAGAAAATACTCCAGGATATAAAGAAGCCAAGTTAAAAAAGGCAGGTAGAATGGATTGAAGATATTTAGTTTTGTCATAAAAGCGAGCATAAGGATCGATAAAAAACCATATTGTGAGGAGGTTGTGGTAAATATTGTTTTTCCTTGAGAGATTTCATAGATTGGCCCTAAAAAGTAGCTTGTGTCATGGTTGCTTGAGGGGAAACCCGGTTCAAAGGTAAATAAGGCAATTGCTATTAAAATCAAGCTGAATAATAAGATCAATCGGTGTCTAAGCCGGTGCGCTAACACAATTATTATCGAAACTGCTCCTATGTACGCGGTAAGAATAAATACAGACGTATTTGGATCAACTAGATTTTCGATAAATTGGATGTTATTTTTCATGGGATAAGACCCGATATTTAAATAAAATGACAGCAATAGCGCTAGAAAAAATATCCCTCGCTTTGGACTTGTTCTAAGCGTCAAAAAATTAATGGATTTTGAAAGAATAATAATCACGAAGATAATTGAGAGAATTAGATATAAAGGAATTTCAAAGGGTTCAGGCGCAAAGAGTTCTTTCGAATAAAAAATCGGATTGACGACCGGAGGAAACAAGCCACTCAAGAGCCTTAATGAAACCTTGTAAGTAATTACAAAGAGATTTGTAAGAAGTAAAGTTTCGTTTGCCAACCAAAGAAGTGTAGAGTTCATTTCAAAACTTCAGCTCGATATGACGTTTTTCGCACACCGACACCCTCTGATGAGGGTCACCCTCGGTGATGAGCTCAAAACGCATATCTTCGCCTTGTTTAAATCTAAATTTAGAAATTTCGTAACAAGTTTCAATCATATTCCTTCTTTCATCAGGCACTTTTCATACAAAGGTCCAAGGAGTGAGCCTATATGTTTGTCTTCCTCAGGGATAGGGTAGACGCCGTTTTTATAGGCAGAATTCCTGAAGTTGACGACTTTTTGGGCAATCTGTCTTTGGCAAAAGACTTTGACCGCTATTGGTTTGGTGACGAAGACATACAGAGCGAAAGAAGCGATTGTCAAAAGAATGAAATATACCACCATGTAGTGTTTTTTCAGATTAAAACCCTTTCGGGACAATAACATTTCTATAAGAATCGCTCCGAATATGAATATGGCGGCTGCCATGAGAATTGCGTCACCCCAGCTCGATTCTTTTACCATTTTTGGTTTCAACTGATAGTTAGGTTTGTCCGGGGTCTTATAGGAGCTGCCGTAATCTCGAATGATACCGTACTCGCAGAGTTTTTGGGCTTTTTGATCGTTGAAAGAATCAAGTTTATCTTCAAGAGTGTAGATAAAATTAGGACCTATATCAAAAGGAGCGCCGGATTTATCGCAGATGATTTGAGATGAGTTATTGTCAAGATAGGTGTAGGGTTTAAATACATTGAGCATTCCAAGTGATAAGGCAGCAAGAAGAATATAAAAGACAGCCCGAAGTAAAAGACTTAAGGGTGAGGGATGTTTATTATTCATTTTATAATAATAGTAATTTATTCCAGATTCTGTCCCCGCTTAGCGGGGCCACCTGATCGGTCATGCTGTATTTAGCGGTGTTTGTTATTTTCATGTTTTTTGAGCTATACATAAGGTGTCAGTACAGACAGTCGGTTTATATATTGTCCGGCAATCTTTTTGCAGAGTATCTAAAATGAAGCTGGTCAGCGGCCAGCTATTAGTGTAATAGTTAATATTCTGACATTTACCGACTGCGTTGCAGTCAACTGCAATTTTTTGCGGACAGCTGCGTAAAGCCCTTTTAAGGGCAGATTTCATCTCGCGCTCCGTGCCTATGCCCGATTGAGGATTATAGTCAAGGAGATTTTTTTTATCGGAAACGATATATAAATACGTATCATCTCCCGACAGAATTAATACCTCGTCGTCTTTCAGATTTTTGGCTATAAGTTTTTTTTCTTTGGCAAATCGGCTTTCAAGTTCCTGCGGCAGAGCAGGTTGAAAAATATTGCCGGCAAGAAACATGTTTACTTTTTTTTCTATCATCTCAGCGATTGTGTACTTTCTTTGGATTGCAGGTAAAACTATAAAAATAAAAAGTAGGAAGCAGGCAAACAATATTCGTAAAGTAGGGTTCTTTAAAGTTTTCCACGAGACTCCAATGAGTAAAAATAGATTGAGAAGGATAATATTGGAGAGGTTAAATAAATTTGCGTCGTGGCTTCTTCCGACAAAGTAAGAGTTGGCAAAAAACATGAGGTTGGCGCTAAGCAAGATCAGTTTTTGATTATTATCCCACTCAGAGATCGTGAAAAGGTAGATCATAATTGCAAAATAAATCAGCATTGTAATCCAGAAATAGCTGTGTGCAGGCATCGGTATCATCAGGAGTCCGTCCAGCGAATGGAGCCGTAAGGCGTTCACCGCTTCAACAATGGCAATTTGTTTATAACCAAAGATAATATGGGTAAAGTTTAACAAGGCAAAAATCCCAATCAGGCTTAAGCTAAAAAAGACAAACGAAAAAATTACATTTCGGATAGCAAGTCTGTTATGAAGAAACCAGAGGAAAAGGCTGAAACCCAGAGCAAAAAGCATCGCGGCTCCCGTATCGATGATCCAAAAAACACTGACAGCATATAAAAAGAGAAAAATTCTTGAGTCTATTTTTTTCTTCTTATAAAGGAGTAAAAGCGAAAGTTCGATCGGTATTCTTCGCATTGCACCATACTGTATGAGTGTCAGGGGCAAGACAAATAAAGACAAATAGTTGATAGTGAAGATGGAAAATAATCCAATTAGAGCTAACGGTAAGGACTTACTTACTTTATAAATAAGGTAAAAATCGATAAAGTACTGAACTATTTGGATGATAAAGACGAACATTGAGAGATGAGAAAATGAGAAAATCCCGAATTTATAAAGCGGAACGAAAACGAGAACGGAAAGAAAGCCGTACTGGGAAGGTATATCGGTGAAGATAGTTTTGCCTTTTATAATCTCCCAGAGAGGACCTAGAAAAAAGGAGTAATCGTGCGGCCTGATGGGGAAGCCGGCTTCAAAGACAAAAAATCCAATCAAAAAAAAGATCCAGACATAGAGCAAGATTGAAGCCACACTCGCATTTTTGAACAGCTTGAATACGATTGTCGTTTCTGCGATGATTAGCGCAACAGTCACAAGGTACAAAATAATTCTTATATCGTAAAACGATTGGTTTTGCCGGGGTGTAAAAGGGTAGAATTGTCCGGCTAGCGGATAAGAACCAAGATGGGAGATGAAAACTAAAAGGAGAAATAAGAATATAAAAAGGTTTATCTTCAATCGCTTGATGACAGGAAAATGTCTTGCTAATTTCTGAATCGCTACAATGACCAAAACAAATATAAAGGTGAGGATAAAATAGAGAGGAAGGTCAAAAGGTTCAGGAAAGGCTCCCGCCGGCCTGTAAAGTTTATCCTGGACAACCGGTGGGCGGAGAAAGTTGAGGTAACCCAGCAGTGCATTATAAAGAATGATCCAAAGGTTGGTAATAAATAAAGATATATTCAGTAGTTGGAGAGTTTGATTGAACATGTTTTAGAAGTTATCTCAAAATTTCGGCTCGATATGACGTTTTTCGCACACCGATACCCTCTGATGAGGGTCACCCTCGGTGATAGCTCAAAACGCATATCGTAGCCTTATTGAGTTCTATATTATAAGTTTTGAGACAGCTTTATTTATCAACGCCTTCAGCTTGTAAACATTCACGCACCATTTTAGGGACAAGAGTTTGAATATATGCTTCATCTTGCGGGATGGAAAAATAGCCGTTCTTTTTAACCGACTGCTGGTAATTATAGACTTTAATCTCAATCTGTCGCCTGCAAAAATATCTGACTGACGGATTATAAAGAAAGACAGTGAAAATAATAAAACCCAATATGATTTCTAAAAGAGTTACGCCAATCAGCCGCATAGATCTTTTATTAAATTAGTAAACACTTTGCCAAAACGAAAATCGTCTGAAACCGTTAATAATCTATTCGCTATAAACTCGATACAAATAGCGGCAATATTGACCATAATAAAAAAAATAAAGATTGCGTTGGCCCAACTAGATTCCTGTTTCAGTACAGGATAGAATTTATAGTTAGTATTTTTTGGAGTTTCGTAGACGTTGGAGTAGTCGGATATTATTTTGTATTGACAGAGTTTGCGGGCTTTTGCATCATTGACGGGATCGAGTTTGTTTTCAAAGGCGAAGATGAAGTTGGGACCTATTTCAAAGCGCGAAGTATCGTTGCAGATGATATAGGATTCGTTATTTTCAGTATAGAGAAATGGTTTCAGGATAATCAATGAGGAAAGGGAAAAACCCAGCATAACAGCGTATAAAACTAGATAAATCAAAAGTGAAATTTGAGTTTTCAGATTCATATTACTTAACTGAAGGTGGGTCATTATTCTTCGAGCGAAGCGATGATTGTTGAAGCGTAGTCGAGAAGTTTTAATCTTTGCTGGTTCTCGACTCCATTTCATTTCGCTCGAACAATAAGAGATATAATTATGCCCCACCTTCACTTAACTATAATTAATCAGTTTTAGCGATACAGATATGGTCGCTGCATATATCGACTTTATATTTCACTTTGCAAGCTGCTTGGATTCTATCAAGAAGCAGGGGTTGGATGTTGAAAAAAGCTATGGTAAAAGGGTCGCTGTTTGAGCAGCTGCCGGCTATTTTGCAGTCGATTGCAATTTTTTTTGGACACCGGGCGAAGACTTCACGTAGCGACGTGTCTATATCTTTTTGAGTGAGGATAGTTATCTGGGAATTGTCGTTTAACAGATTCTTTTTACCGCTGAGATAAAAAAGATAAGTGTCGTCAGGAGAGAGGATGACAATTTTTTCGTCGGCAATTTTTGAATTTATAAGGTTAACGTCTTTGCTGTATTTTTTAGTCAAAATGTCGCGAGCTTCAGGTTGGAAGATTTTTCCCGTCTTAATTGCCTGTATTTTTGTCTTAATCATTTTGGTCATCACTTCCTGGCGCTGATAAACAGGATAAACAATGAAGACTAAAAACAAAAAGATAGAGGTTAGAAGTTTGAAGTAGGAAGTTGGAATTTTTCTATAAATTAGTCCAATAAGTAGAAAAGCATTGAGAAGGGGAAAGATGGAAATGTTAAAGAGATTATGGGGGTGACTTCTTCCCACGAAGTAGACAGAGGCGAAAAGGGAAAGATTGGCAGAAAATAATAAAAGAGTGTTAGATGTTAGATGTGAGATGTTAGACGGAGAAAACACATTTCTAAAAAAGTAAATAATCGAGGCAAAGTAGATTAAAATAACCAACCAGAAATAGGAGTATGAATCAATTGGCAGCATGCCGAATCCGGCTTTCGCATATTGGCCGAACTTGGCAAATAGCAAAAAAATATTAACAAAACGATATCCGAAAAGCAGATGGATGAGATTTATCCCTAGGAAAATAACAAGTAGAGAGAAAAAAAACCAGGCAGTATTTTTAATGGCTTTTGTCCAAAAATCAAAGTCGGACAGAGTCAAAATAAAAAGGGTAAAGAGATAGGCCAAGATGAGTGAAATGCCGCTGTCTATCACCCAAAAGGACGAGGCAGCAATAAAAAAAATATAGACTTTCGAGCCGAGATTTTTGAATTTGAAAAGAAGGACAAGAGATAAGACAAGCGGGAGCCAACGAAGAGGGCCTACCTGTGGGATGCTCGCCGGCAGATGGTAGAGGGAATAATAGTTAAGAGTAATAATCGAGACAAGACCCAAAAGAGAAAGAAGCATGGATCCGCTTACTTTCTTGATGATATAGAAGCAGAGCAGATACTCAACGATATAGAGAAGCCAAACAAAAACAGGGAGGTACCAGGGGTTGAGAAGCCCAACCTTTATCAGTAAGGCTAAAAAGAGTATCGAACCAAATCCGTATTGCGAAGCAGCTTCTGTGTAGAGAGTTTTGCCTTGAAGGACTTCCCAGACAGGTCCGTAAAAATAGGAATAGTCATGACCTGAGATGGGGAAACGAGGCTCGAACGTAGACAAGGCTACCATACCGACTATAGAAAGAAATAAAAGAAAAAGTAAAAGTCTGTTTTTTTTTACTAAGGTGTTCAGCAGGCTTGTCTCGACGATGAAAAAGAAAGCAGTTATTAGAAAGCCAAAAAGATAGATAAAGTAGGTGAGAGGATCTTCCGGAGAAGGATAGGGATAGATGCTGTGAGCCATCGGATAGATGCCAAGGTTGTCTTTTAAAGGGATAAGAAGAAAAATTAAAATTATATATCTTAAAAAAGGCAGAGTTGAATACTTTTGTAGATTGTTTTTTATGTAGCGGTGAAGAAGAAAAACGCCTAAAACAGTAAGAGCGGAAAGGCTAAGATATAGAGTTATTTCGTAGGGTTCGGCAACGGCGCCGCTTCGTATAAATTCCATTGGCGAAGGCGGAGTGAAAGTTTTATTAAGATAAATTAAGAGATTATTGTAGATAAAGACAAACAGGTTTGTAAAAAAAAGGGATTCGATTAGGATTTCTGTCATATGGAAATCATAGCAAAGAGCAATTTTGTTATGTAGAGGCAATCGTTTCCAGATCGCCGAAAGGATCGGTGGGAAGTGGAACACTGAAAGTAGTTAGTAGTTTGCAGATAGTAGTCAGAGAAGAAATAGAGTACATATTCATTACTCTAGAAAAGACATATTTTGATGATAAAAAACGCCATGAGTCAGATTTGACTTCAATTCTGTTAAATCCAGCTAATTGAAGAGTTTTTTCTAATGTTTGTTTATTGAAAAAGACAAAGTGGCTGGGTTCGGAATATACGCTCCAGCGGGGACCAAAGATTTTTCGCAGGGGTGAGTCGTTGTTTGGGGTGGTGATAAGAATAACGCCGTTTTTTTTAAGAAGTTTTTTTGCAACTTGTAATGTAGGGATAGGATTTTTGAGGTGTTCGATGACTTGAAACATAGTAATGGCAGAAAATAATTGTTGATTGTTAATTGCTAATTGCTGAAATATTGATAATTTGCAATTCAAGCCTTTTTCTTGGCAGATTTTAACGGCTTCTTGACTGGTATCGATTCCCAGATAAGGAATTTTTTCTTTTTCTAAAACTTCTTCAAAGTCTCCCCAACCGCAGCCTACGTCTAATATATATGGTTTCTGGTTTCTGGTTGCTAGTTTGATTGTTGCTAGTTTGTTGAGAAAATAAGATTGGTTTGATTTTGGAGGATGTGGCGGATTGCTAAAATAATCTTTCTGATAA
>MFZO01000007.1:10139-10807 GCA_001788015.1 Candidatus Roizmanbacteria bacterium RIFCSPHIGHO2_02_FULL_38_11
TACTTAAACTGATTATTTGGCATCTGGAGGGGTAAGGAGTTTTAGACCGACTGTGCCCCTGGTTCTCTGAAATTCGGTTGGAAAAGTTGTTAAGTAGATTTCGCAAGTTCCTTGGACGATAAGAGAGCTAAGATGACCTCCAATTACACTAAGATCAGCTCTGGCAAATTGTGCGTGGGTATGTGTAATTAATTTTCCATCTTGTAAACCTACATTTCCCGCGATCGAAGTAATTTCAAGATCTTCCTCATAAGTATGAGGTTCATATTTCATTGCTTTAAAATTAAATCTGCCTACTTCTACTCTTTTGGCTCCGCCTAAAGCATTAAACCAAGCAGCCTTGATTCCTTTTAGCTTGCAGAATTTTAAAAGCTCGGTAATATATTCATTATCGGGTGGTAATCGTAATGTATAAGATTCTGAACTTTTGCTTTTAGTTTGATGATGAATTATTTCTATTGGAGTCATTAATTATGGTTATTGTAAATAAACAATATTATTTTGTCAATTATATTTACTCTACTTTATAAATAGTCACATGGTAGGAAGAATGTGTTTACTTTAAAAAGGTGTAATTGTTGATATTTTCTTCTGATTTAAGATTGGTTTGATTTTGGAGGATGTGGCGGATTGCTAAAATAATCTTTCTGATAAACATTGTTTTTATG
>MFZO01000007.1:10867-30790 GCA_001788015.1 Candidatus Roizmanbacteria bacterium RIFCSPHIGHO2_02_FULL_38_11
AAGGATGTTTTTAGTTTTTAATGAATCTTCACTATTAAATTTTTTTCGTCGAAGGTGATTTCAAATTTTTCAAATACTCCTGATCTGCCAAGAAGACTAAAGCTGACGGTGTATTCATAGGAAAAAACAACAGGAACAATAAGATTTTTATCTGCGATTTTTAGTTTTAGATTGTGAATATATCCTTTTATTCTTCCTCCGACACCTCCAAGCAATGTTGGATTACCATGAGCAATTATTAATCCCAATTGTTTAGCAACGTCTTCTCTAAAAATTGAGATTGTAGCGCCAGAGTCGATAAGTGCTGAAGTTTTAGCAATAGATTTTTTATATTCGGCTTGAAAGAGAATTATTGGAAACAGATTACCGCTAGCATCTTTTTTATATGGATAACTTATCATTCTATAATAAATAATACATAAGGCCCTTCATCTTTTCTGGGAACCTTAAAAGAGTAAGCTCTAATTTTTTCTTCCTCTCCCTTTTTCCCAGATACGAGTGAGCCTATTTCCTCTAACGTATCTCCAACGGCGATGATTTTATCAATTTCGGGATCAATCGCTACCCATTTTCCTTCAAATTTGTCCATCTGGTCTGTGGGTACGTTGACTATTTTCATATAAGTGTATGATAGCAGATTTCAACTCCGCTTGGGAGGTAGATTTCTCCACCTCCCATCGAGGGGTGCAGAATTGTATCCCTCTTGCAAAGAAGAAGAAGAAGAAGTAAAATAGCTAAAATATTATGACTGGAGAACAAAGTCTGAGAATAAGGACAGTAGATTCAGTAGTAGATTCGAATGTAAGATTAATTTATGCTACAGAAGGACAAAATGAGACGGAACTAGGTTATATTAATGTTCTTACTGGAGACTTTTATCCGTCAGATTTGAAAGAGAAAGTTGATGATTTACTCACAAAAAATGCGGCAATAAGTAGAGGTGATAAAATTGCTTTAGGACTTGCTATTCATGCTGTAAGCAGCATGGATAAACTATAGATTTCTTTATTTGCCTTTACTTTATTTTGTTGACTTGGTAAAGAGTTAAGAAAGAAAGTGAAAGAACAGGTTTTAAGAAAGAGTATTTTTTAATATCTTCAACTGATTTTTCCCCAGTACCAGAAAGCTCTAAGCTTTCGGTACGGGGCACTGCTTTTTCCTGCGGGCCGTAAAAAACATAGTTAATATATTCTTCTTGAAGAAATTTTAATGCATCTTTTTCATTCATACTGCCCGAGAAGAATTGATTGACCTTATTTACCCGCTCGTCATAATGGGGAGTCTCGGGGTTGTGGCCGAGGTAGACAAAGTTGCCCGAGTAGGCCGGGATGTAGTTGCCGGCGGTAACTTGGGATAAGACAACATCCTGCCTTGAGGTATTTTTTTCCAGCCAGATCAGGGCATTCCAAAAATCTTTGAGTGGATACATTACCTGGGGAGGATAGGGGACGAGGGGTTGACCGGCAACTGCCCGTTGGTGGATGAAGTCGGTCTGGGAGCGGATGGAGAAGTAAGATTGGACAAGACCGAGAGATATAATTGTTATAATGATTAAAATCGTTATAACCTTTATAAAAAACCAAGAAAATCTGACCCAAAACCAAGATAGAAAATAGACGCTTAAAATGGCTAACGGGATATGGTTAGCCGTCTGGACGAAGCGGAGCTCTGATTGGTAGGGGAATTTTTTAAAAATAAACATTGCTATAAAAGCTCCAAGTATCCAAGAAACCAGTGAAAAAAGTTTTTGGTCCTTTTTTATCAAAGCAACAATAATGCCTAACACTCCTGTAAAGAAGATAGGACCTAAAGCCAAGATATATTCTTTGACGTTTAGTGGAAAGCGGCTGTATTTGTCAAAATCGGTGAGAGATTTCCAAGGGTAATTAGAAGTTGCAGATTTAAAATAAATAAGCGGAATTGCCGCAACGGTAAAGAGGATTAATGTAAAGATGAGCAACTGTAAAAAGTAACCAATTTGGTGCGGTCGCATCAAAGTGGTAAATATCAAATGATAGATAATCCAGGAGAATAAAAATAGGATTCCGGCGGAGGGGTGGATAAAGAAGGAGAAGAATAAGATAATACAAATTAAAATAAAATCCGAAATCCGAAATCCGAATCTCGAAACAAATTCTAAATTCGAATTTTCAAAATTCAAAACTTTTTTTTTGTTTTTATCATTTGGTTTTTGGATTTTCGTAATTGTTTCGGATTTCGTGCTTCGAATTTCGAATTTAGAAAGTAATATAGCTAATATAGCGATTATTATGTAGTTTAGTGTGTAATGCGGTATATAGCTTATACGTTTCAAAACATCCATCTCGGTCCACCAGAACATGTGGTATCCTACCCACCACTGGTTTTGGTATCTATAAAATACGGGAAAGCTTGCCGCAAGAAGCGAAAGTAAAATGCCGATTGTGTAACGTTTCGGGGTTTTTAGAAAAAAAACGTTCAAATAAATTATCGTTAAAATCCAGAGAAAACTTAAAATTGTTCGCAAAAGGTGAAAAGTTAAAGGCGGGCTTATGCGCAAGACCCCGCCGACTTTACCCGAAAGAAGATATAACATCTGTAAAAAAACTCCTTTTTGATTTGGGTTGTTATCGTATTTATCAACGATACTCCATCTTCCTTCAGCTCCCTGTTTCATTTTGCTCAAATAGACGTTGTAGTCGTAGGTATAGATATGTTCACCCCAAAGCATAACCCTGTCTTTGGGCATAAGGTCAACCACCGAAGCCTCGTAAATATTGGGAACGTAGCTTGCTAAAAGAAATAAAAAAGAAAAAGTAAAAACTAAAAAGAGCCACAATTTATGCGAAGATATGATTTTTCTCATCTTTTAAATATATTTCATTATAATATAGTGCAATAATGATAAAAATTGGAGTAATTGGGTATGGTTATTGGGGGCCGAATTTGGTAAGGAATTTTTTTGAGTTAAACTCTTGCCTGATAAAAAAGGTAGTAGACAAAAGTCAAAATAGATTAGCGATTTTAAAGAAGCAGTATCCTTCAATAGAGGTTGCCACTCAAGCTGAAGATATTCTAAAAGATTCCGAAATTGACGCAGTGATTGTGGCAACTCCGATCTCGACGCATTTTCTTCTTGGGCAAAAAGTTTTAAAAGCAGGAAAGCATCTTTTACTTGAGAAACCGATGACATCGTCTTTGAATGAGTCATTACAGCTTATAGATTTGGCAAATAAAAAAAGAAAAGTCTTAATGGTCGATCATACGTTTCTCTATACTGACGCGGTTCAGAAAATAAAAGAACTAATTGACAGTAATGAGATTGGAAGGATTAATTATTTTGACTCTACGAGAACTAATCTGGGATTATTTCAAAAGGACGTAAATGTATTGTGGGATTTAGCATCACATGATATCTCAATCCTTTTGTATCTTTTAAAAGAAAGGCCAATAAGTATCCAAGCCAGCGGTGTTTCTCACACTAAAAACGAGGTAGAAAATATTGTTTTTGTAACAATTAAATATGCTTCCGGTCTGGTGGCTCATTTTAACGTATCTTGGAGTTCTCCGGTTAAGATAAGACTCATACTCATTGGCGGTACGAAAAAAATGATTGTCTATAATGACGTTGAGCCTACAGAAAAAATAAAAATTTATGACTATGGTTATACCATTAAGCATCAGAAAGATCCAAGCTCCTTCTATGTTGATTATAGGGTGGGAGATATCCATATCCCGAAGATTGAACTTCAGGAGGCTTTAAGCAATATGGCAAAAGATTTTATTGATGCAATTACACAAGGTAAAAAGCCGGTTTCGGATATGTACCATGGGATGGAGGTGGTTAAGGTTTTATCTCTTGCGCAGGAGTCGCTTAAAAACGGTGAGAAACCGGTAAATTATAAATAATACTTTTGTCATCCTGAATTTATCCCGATTCAATCGGGACGAGTTCAACATGACAAATGGATATATGAAAAAAATTGTAAATGTAAAACTAGGAAAGCACGTAAAAATCTTTGATTTTGTTAATCTATACGGTTGTAAGATTGGTGACAATACAAAGATTGGAGCATTTGTTGAAATTCAAAAAGGCGTAATTATTGGTAAAAACTGCAAAATTTCAAGCCATAGTTTTATCTGCGAAGGAGTAATTATAGAAGATAATGTATTTGTTGGACACAACGTTACTTTTATCAATGACAAATATCCTAGAGCAATAGATGGGAAAGGAAGGATGATAGAGGATGGAGGATGGAAGATAGAAAAAACGGTTGTTAAAAAAGGAGCTTCAATCGGGTCTTCGGCAACAATTTTGTGCGGCGTTAGGATTGGAAAACACTCAATAGTCGGTGCAGGAGCCGTTGTTAGCAAAAACGTTCCTGCCAACAGCATAGTTGTTGGTAATCCGGCAAAGTTAGTTCGAAAAAATATTAAATTATAAATTATTCATGGGTCCTGTCTCGGTTTCCCTTCCACCTCGACACCCATTTATTTATTTTCTATACAATTATGAAAATTCCTTTCCTCGATCTTAAAAAACAATACAGAACAATAAAAAAAGTAATTGATTCTGTAATCCAAAATGTTTTGATCGACGGTGCTTTTTCAGGAGGACCTTACGTTGAAAAATTCGAGAAAAATTTTGCAAAATACATTGGAGCAAAATATGCGGTCGGCGTGAATAGCGGCACATCGGCCCTTCATCTGGCTATGATTGCTTTGGGGATCAAGGAAGGAGATGAAGTTGTCGTTCCAGCCAATACTTTTATTGCCACGGCTTGGGCGGTTTCTTACGTGGGGGCAAAACCAGTCTTTGTTGACTGTAAGAGAGATACATGGCAAATAGATCCCGCAAAAATTGAGAAGAGACTTAATGAAAAAACAAAAGCGATAATAGGCGTTCATCTATTTGGTCAACCGTTTGACATAGATCAGGTTTTAGCAATTGCAAAAAATCACGGGTTATTTTTAGTCGAAGATTGCGCCCAAGCTCATGGAGCCAAGTACAGGAGAAAAACGGTTGGAACATTCGGAGATATAGCCTGTTTTAGTTTCTACCCGAGCAAAAATCTCGGTGCATACGGTGAGGGCGGGGCAGTAACAACTAATAATTTCGAATATGCAAAGAGGATAAAATTTTTAAGAAATCACGCATCGGTGAAAAAATATGAGCATGAAGAGGTTGGATTTAATATGCGTATGGACGGAATCCAGGCGGCGATCTTAGATGTGAAATTAAAATATTTAAATCGCTGGAACAGGCGAAGGAAAGAGGTCGCCAGAATTTATCAGACTGGTATAAAAAATCGTCTGATAATAATGCAAAGCCAGCCAATATTGACAGAATCGGTCTATTATGTATTTGTTATCACTGCGGTTAGAAGAGAGGAGTTTATGCAGCATCTCAAGAAGCATAAGATTGAGACGAAGATCCATTACCCGATCCCCTGCCATCTTCAGAAAGCCTATAGACACCTAGGATATAGGAAGGGAGATCTGCCTGTTGCTGAAGATTTTTCACGAAACTGCGTTTCTATCCCTCTTTATCCGGAAATGACTAACCAAGAAGTTAAAAGAATTTGTAGAATTATCAATGAATATGGAGACTAATTCTCAGTTTAGCCTCATCCTTGCATGCTATAACGAAGAAGACAATCTGAAAAAGACTGTTGAAGAATCGATACAAGTGTTGCATTCTCTTTTTAAGAGTTTCGAGATCATCATCGTTGAAGATAATAGTCTAGATAAAAGTCCAAGAATTGCCGACACTCTAGCAAAAAATAATCCTTCAGTAAAAGTGATTCATAACCCGATCAATTTAGGCCAAGGAATCAGTCTTCTTATCGGATTGAAGAAAGCAAATGGAGAGCTGGTGATGCATAATGGTGCAGATCGGCCATTTAATATTCATGATCTGAATAAAATTTTGCCTCTTTTTCCCGAATATGATATAGCTATCGTTTCTCGCTCAAATAGAGCAGCCTATTCTTTTTGGCGAAAATTATCCTCTTGGGGTAACAACCTGCTTCGCTGGCTTTTTTTTGGTTTGCAGTTTTCCGATCTAAATTTTGTCCAGGTTTACAAAAAAGAGTTGATTAAAGATATTTCGATTCTCTCAAGAAGTGCAGCCTTCGTCACACAAGAACTTATTTTGAAGGCGAAGCAAAAAGGGTATAAAATAACAGAGATAAAGCTACAGTATTACCGACGAGAAGCTGGCACATCACACCATGGTAAAAAAAGAGACATCCTGTGGGCATTAATTGACATGATTAATTTTTGGTTAGAGTTTAAAATTAAATAATATGAAAGCCTATATATTTGGTGCCGGCGCACAAGGAAGGATAGTTCACGATATTTTAGTTGACAGCGGAATTTCTGCCGACATTTTATTTATCGATGAAGATCCAAAATTATTTAACAAAAGCATAAACGGATCAAAGGTTGTTGGAGATCTGAGATATCTTCTCCGGCAAGATCCAACGCAAGCCCAAATCCATATTGCATTAGGTAACCCCATCCTTAGGCTTCGTATTGCAGAAAAAATTAAAAGGCACGGCATTCCCCTTTTAAACGTAATTCATCCATCGGCTGTCATCATGGAGACCGTTGTTTTAGGGACCGGTAATATGATTGGAGCAAATGTTGTAATAAATTCCAACACAAAAATCGGGAACACCACAATTATAAATACGGCGGCAGTTGTCGAGCATGACTGCATAATTAAAGACGGAGCAAGCATCTCTCCTAGTGTATTGATAAGCGGCAGAGTAAAGGTAGAAGTAGGAGCTTTTATTTGTTCTTCGGCAGTTATCCTACCAAGGAGAACCATTGGTGAATATGCTGTTGTGGCGGCCGGGTCTGTTGTAACTAAAAATGTTGAAGAAAAAACGCTGGTTATGGGATCGCCTGCAAAGGTAGTTGAGAAGTTAGGAAAGAATTTTGATTGGAGAAGAGTTTTATAATTCAATAATTAATAATTTTCAAAGAGTGTGCCCAATTTATTTTCTGATCACATACCTTTATTGAGACCTTGGTTAGGAAAAGCAGAAATTGAAGCTGTGGAAAGGGTTATAAGATCAGGCTGGATCAGTCAAGGACAGGTAGTTGAGGAATTTGAAAAGAAAGTTGCAAACTATGTAGGTGCAAAATATGCAGTGGCGACTAATTCCTGCACGTCGGCTCTACATCTTAGTCTTCGATTGATGGGAGTAAGTTCGACTGATGAAGTGATCTGCCCTTCGTTCACCTGCATGGCAACGGCAAACGCAATCCATCATACTGGAGCCGTTCCTGTTTTTGCTGATATCGACGAAAAAACTTATAATCTTGATCCAAAAAAGATCGAAGGAAAGATTACAACAAATACAAAAGCCATATTAGTAGTTCATCAGATTGGTCTTCCGGCAGATATAGATGGTTTCAAGTTAATTGTTAATAAATATCGATTAGCATTGATTCAGGATGCGGCAACCGCTCTCGGAGCAATTTATAAAAAAACTAGACTGGGAGGGGATGGCGGACCAACCTGTTTTAGTTTTCATCCAAGAAAAATTATAACGACGGGAGAAGGTGGAATGATCGTGACGGATGATAAAAGATTGGCAATAGAAGCAAAAAGTCTTGGTTCAACCGGAGCTTCTATATCTGATCTTGTGAGACACAAAGCAAAGGGGAAAATTATTCAGCAATATTTTAGTTTTGGCTATAATTATCGGATGACTGATATACAGGCTGCAATAGGAGTGGTACAGATGAGGAAGATAGACAAAATACTTTCGGAGCGCAAAATTCAGGCAAAAATTTATGATGAGGCATTTACAAAAAATGAAAAGATCGTCATCCCTTATGTTCCCAAATATGCAACTCACTGCTTTTCCTCCTATATGATAAGAATCAAAAATTCAAAAGTCAGTCGTGATACTTTAATTCGGAAAATGGCGGATTTGGGGATTTCTTGCAGGATAGGAATTCAGCCCTTGCATTTTGAGCCTTTTTATAAAAATCAAAAGAAGTATAAGAACGTCAGCTTACAGGTAACTGAAATGGTAGCAAATGACAGCATATTTTTGCCGATTTTTCCTAGTCTTACCAGATCACAACAGAATCATGTTATTACATCGCTATTGAAAATTATTTAAAGAATTTGAAAAACATTATTAACAAAAGCACTATCCTTGTGACAGGCGGTGCGGGATTCATTGGATCGTATCTTGTCGAAGAACTTCTTTCTTATAATCCAAAAAAGATTTTTGTCGTTGACAATCTGATCAGAGGAACTCTTGATAATATTAAAGGATTTATAAAAACCTCGAAAGTAGACTTTATCAAAGACGATATCGGTAACAAGAATTTAATGGAACAACTTATATCAAAGTCCGATTACTGTTTTCACCTTGCAGCCCTACGATTGAATGCTTGCGCCAACGACCCTAAAAAGGCATACGAGGTTATGGTGAAGGCGACTTTTAACCTCATCGAAGCGGCAAAAAAATATAAGGTAAAAAAAATCGTTTACTCCTCTTCCGCGTCAGTTTATGGTTTGGCCGGACATTTTCCAACACCAGAAATTGAACCGCCATATGATAACAAGACCATCTACGGAGCCGCAAAACTATTTGGCGAACAGATGTTTCGGAGCTATCATCATATGTATGGATTAGATTATGTGACTCTACGTTACTTTAATGTTTATGGCCCAAGGATGGATACTCACGGTAAATATACAGAAGTTATGATCAAATGGTTAGATCGCATAAGAGAAAAGAAAAATCCCGTCATAAACGGTGACGGTTCAATTACGATGGACTTCGTCTATGCAGCTGACGCTGCAAAAGCAAATATTTTAGCGCTGACTTCTGAAATTAGTGACGATATTTTTAATATCGCAAGCGGAGAAGAGACAAGTCTGAGGAAGCTTTTAGAGCTTTTACTTAGAGTCAATAGCTCTAAGTTGAAGTCAATCTTTCGGCCTGAAACCATGGTCAATCCGGTGAAGCGGCGTTGGGCAGATATCAGTAAAGCAAAAAAATTATTAAATTTTAGACCAGAGGTGTCTTTGGAGGAGGGATTGGAAAGACTGTCAAGTTGGTACTTTAGAAAGAAAAATGATTCCAATAGCTAAACCCTATATTACCAGAGAAGATGCAAGAGCGGTATACCAGACAATTCTTACCGGTTGGGTTACGCAAGGGCCAAAGGTAAAAGAGTTTGAAAATAATTTTGCCGCCTATATTGGAACAAAATATGCTGTGGCAGTCTCAAGTTGCACTGCGGCCCTGCACCTAGCCATGATTGTCTGTGGCATTAAAGCCGGAGATGAGGTAGTCTGTCCTTCTCTGAGTTTTATTGCTACCGCTAATGCAATTCGCTATGTTGGTGCAAGACCGGTCTTTGCCGACGTTGATCGATCGACTTATAATCTTGACCCTTCTTGTGTTGAAAAGGTTATCACCGATAAAACAAAGGCTATCCTTATCGTCCATCAATTTGGCATGCCGGCAGATATTGATGGGTTTAAAAAACTTTGTGAAAAATACCATCTTAAGCTCATAGAAGATGCAGCCTGCGCCATAGGTTCAATCTATAAAGGCAAAAAGGTAGGAATCCATTCTGATCTGGTGTGTTTTTCTTTTCACCCAAGAAAAGTTATCACAACAGGAGATGGCGGAATCATAACAACTTCAAATTCCAAATACTACCAGAGATTAAAACTACTTCGTCAGCATGGAATGTCTATAGATGATAGAACTCGTCATGAAGCCAAAAAGATAATAATCGAGAAATATCTGGAACTGGGATATAACTTCCGGATGACTGACATACAGGCGTCATTGGGAATAACTCAACTTAAAAAAGTAGATTTTATCTTAAAAAAAAGAAGAGAGATAGCAGAAAAATATAACCAAGCATTTAAAAAAATTCCATATCTGGTTGTGCCTTCAGAGAAAAATGGAAATAAAACTAACTATCAGTCTTATACAATCCAGCTTAAAAAAAATTCCCCGATTTCGCGAAAAAAACTGATGGGGGAGCTTTTGAAACGTGATATTGCCACGAGAAGAGGAGTCATGCTTATTCACAAAGAGCCAGCTTATAGAAACTTATATCCGCATTTAAGAGTCCCAAATTCAGAATACATCTCTAAAAATAGCGTCACACTGCCTCTTTATGTGCAAATGACAAGAAGAGAGATTAAGAGAGTGATTAAAGCGCTGGCAGAAGTTTTTAACCTTGATGCTTAAAAAAACTACCATTCTTTTCTATCTGACTCTTGGAATCATCGTGGCAACGATTAGTATATTTCATGTCATCATAGCCTATGCTAAAAGCCCGAATGGTACAATTTATCTCGGAACCGGGCATTACTATCTTGACTATTATTACTATTTAACCTATATTGCGCAGGGATTGAGAGGGTATTTTTTGCCGAGACAGTACCTGGCAACCGACGACCCATCTATCTATTATCATCTTACGCCTTATATATTATTAGGTCAGTTGGGAAGAGTTTTTAAACTTTCTCCTATTGCAGTTTATTGGATTTCTGTTTTTATCTTACTCGTAATGATGACTGTAATTATTTTTTTTATTATCCGAAAACTGCTTGATAAAAAACCTTTTTTTGTCCAATTGGGAGCATTTCTGATAACTTCTCTAATGGTGCCATTTTATCCTTATGACTTCTGGGCATCTTATTCTACTTTTATTAAAAGATTTGAGATGGTCCCTCATCATCTGATAGCCCATATACTTCTTTTGCTAATTTTGCTCGCCTCTGCTGATTATTTAAAAAAAATAGAAAAAAGGAAGTTAAAAGAAGCGATACGGGTGAGTCTGTCTATCGGTTTTGTCTTGGGATTGGTTTTGAGCTTTTACCCATTTCAGGCTGTATTATTTTTCGCAAGCGTTGAATTATCCAGTTTCTTTTATTTGTTAAAGTTTATTTGGCAGAGAAAGTGGAAAATTGTATTCAATCTTCTATTTTTTTTGACAGTTTTGGCTGGTATGGTTTTTATTTCCGCCATACTAGTCAGACAGGTTTATTTTCAAACAATATTTTTTCAAAGCACTAAGGGCGTTGAGGTTGGGTGGAGGGAGATTATACCGCTTAAGACGTTTCTTCTTAGTTTTGGACCCGGGCTTGTCTTTTCATTGATAGGTTTATTTTGGGTTAAAAGATTGTTAAATTCGCTCTGGGTAAGTTTTTTTTCACTTGCAATTGTGAGTTTTGGTCTTTTCTACTCAAATTTAGATGTTCTCTTAGGAACTCACAACGGCAGATTTCTTACCCCGGTGACTCACCTTATCTTAGGAAGTCTTGCGGCTTTAGGAATGTACGGAATAGCAACTTTCCTGAAAAGATTAAGGATGGCTGCCTTTTTAATACTATTGATTATTTTTATTGCCACTTCTTTGCCGCAGAATATTCGGGCATTTAAAGAAAGGTTAAATGACAAAAATCTCGCGTCTCCCATTAGCTATCTTCCCAAGGGCATAATTGAAGGATTTAAATTTTTAGGTAAACAGCGGCGAAGTGGAAATGTCTTAATGACTCCCAGTCAATTCCTAGGAACCGTAATCCCTGTTTTTGTTGATAGAAAAACCTATGTAGCAAGACACTCTGCTACGCCAAATTACATTGAGAAAAATATCAGGACGAGTAACTTTTATCTTGGCGCTATGTCAAATGAACAGGCGCTCGATTTTTTAAAAAAGAACGGCTTGAAATTTGTAGTTTTGACTTCGATTGAAGGGTATGATGTTAAACCTCTCTACATTTATCCTTTTTTGAAAGAAATTTATAAAAATAGGGATATTGTAATTTTTGAATTGATTGAATCCGCTTGACCCTAGTTAAATTGGGGTTGACATGAGATGAAAAATTCGCTATATTTTTTTATTATCAATTTTCTATTATTTTATGAGTGAACAAAAACCTTCCGAAGATTCTTCTAACAAATATTTTTTAACTTTATTGAGCGTCGGAATACTTGTAGTTTTCCTGGTTTTGGTTGGGGGAATTTATTGGTGGGTAAGCCAAAAGAGTAAGGGACAGGTTGTGTTTCCGGCAGGCATAAATTATACAGGAAATGAGACGCCTGCACCTTCACAGCAGCCTCAGAGGCCTCAATATGATTATGAAAAAATGGCAGGATCGGCAAATTGGGCTGATTTTACGAGCTCAAAAGAACAATATACTTTTCAGTACGCGCCGGAAATGATTCCTCTGATTTTCCCAGGTGATGCAAACGATGCTGTTACTTTTGATGTTTCAGAAATACCGGCACAATTTAATCTCATGGTTTTGGTTGAAACCATCTCTAACTATGATCCTAAAATGACCGGAAAACAGGAAGAGTTCGTGAGAAATTATTGGAAGTTTTTTGGCGGACTTAAGGCGCTTGATAGCATAGAAACATACGAAACTGAAAACGGTTTACGCGGCTGGAAAGCCAAATATATCACCCAGAACGATATTGTCGGATCTGAAAATTATTTTTTTACGATAACGGGGAAGCCTGACAAGATAATCCACGTAAATAACATCTTTCCCACAGAAGGTCAGGCGGTTTTCACAAGGCTGCTGAACAGTTTAGACTATAAGAAATAATCTCAAAGCTCAAAGTTCAAATGTCAAAGCCAAATCTTAAAGCTTAAATCTAATAGTTTTTAGATTTTAGTTATGGTTTTGAGCTTTGAGATTTTACATTTGAGTTAAGATCGAAATGTTTTATTTCTTCTTAGGATCAGGACTACTGATAAGGCTTCTTTTAATTCCTATACCGGGATTCAAGGCTGATGTTGCCTTTTGGAAGGGGTGGGGACTTGCCGTAGCAGATAAAGGAATTCTTTGGTTGGCTAATAGTACAAACTATAACTACCCGCCGGGTTTCGCCTATATTCTTTGGCTTATCAATAAAGTCTACGCTTTATTTAAAAATCCATATCATATCAATGAGTACTGGGCCGATAATAATATCTTCTACCTTTTTTTAATTAAAATAATTACGATTGCGGCGGATTTACTGGTGGTGTGGTTGATTATTAAGATTGCTAAGAAGTTGGAAGTTGGAAGTTGGAAGTTGGAAGAAAAAAAAACCTCGAACCTCGAACCTCGAACCTCAAACATTGGTAGTTTGGCTAAAATCTTCGCTCTTTTTTACTTTCTCAACCCAGCTGTAATTTATGACGGCGTTGTCTGGGGACAGGTTGACCAGCTTGGTCTGGCCCTTTTTTTGCTAAGCGTTTACCTTCTTTTTTTGGGTAGACCAAAACTTGCCTCGGTTGCATTTACTATTTCCTGGTTGATGAAGTTTCAGAACATAATTTTTATACCGCTTTTTTATTTATTTATTTTCCGTAGATTCTGGACAAGCCAGAATGACTTAGGTGCGGGCGTTAAAGAGTTAAGTAAATCTCTGGCTGTTACGTTTTTAACTTTTATAATCGTTATACTGCCTTTTTTTCTAGGAAAACAGATGGAAAGAATGATCTGGCTTTTGACTGTGAATTCTGATTGGTTTCCCTGGTATTCGTTGAATGCCTTCAATATCTGGTGGATTTTGTCTGGCCTAAAGGGTATGCAACTTACGGATAAGCATCTGGTTTTTGGAATTACTTCGGCAAAACAGTTTGGACTTTTGGTTTTTACTTTCACTTATTTTATAAGCACAATTACTATTCTATTCTCTAAAAAAGAAAACCTTTTTAGAAATTTTGTCTTTGCTTGCACTCTCGCGGTTTTTGCATTTTTTCACTTACTTACACAAAGCCATGAGAGATATTTGTTTCCGGTGATGGGATTAATTCCAATATTATTAATCTCCAATATCCAATCTCTCCTTCAACAAGCTCAGGATCCCGAACAACGTCGAGGGACAATCTCCAATAATTTACCAAATACCAAATTCCAAAAAGAAAAAAATTGGTCATTGGCTATTGGAGTTGGATATTGGATATTGTTATCATTGTTTTTTTTCCTCAATATGTATATTTCTATGGGTTGGAACTATCCTGATCAAGTTATTACCACTTTCACAAAAGATCAGACTTTAGGTTTATCTTTTTGGATTTCGGCTATTCAAATAATTTTATTTACTATATTCTTTGTTTGGTATTTGAGGAGAATTGTCAGAAAACGCCTTTTGCTGGTTAGCTTGTTTGCAGGTTTGCTGGTTAGCTTGTTAATCGCAAAAAACACAAATTATTTTTTGAAGAAATCAGTCTCTTTGACTTCAATGAAACCAATAGGTTATCGTCAAGATTATTTAGAGCCAGTTTATAACAAGTCGGTAGAGTCTGCCCGAGGTGTAAAATTCTGGAACAGGCTTTCGGTGAATTATTACTTTTATGATAAAGGTATAGGATCGCATGCCGATTCTGAAATTACCTACCATTTGGCTAAAAAATTTTCAAATTTTTCTACCGATTACGGGATTGATACAGAAGCCGACCAGTCGGTTAAAGTTTACTTTTCAATTCTTGGCGATGGGAAAGAACTATTTAAATCTGGAGTCAAGGGCAGATTTGATCGTCCAGAAAGTACAGACGTTGATGTTAAAGGAGTAAACTATCTGACACTTAAAATTACAAAAGCCGGCGAGAGCAACTTCGGCGCCCATGCCGACTGGCTAGAGCCTGTATTAACAAAATAAGCACACATGACGACTATTAAAAGGCTGTTTGTTCTAATTTCACTAATATTCCTTATAGGAATTAATTTCTATCTTTACAGAAATGAGTTCAAGGTTTTGGTTGATCCGAATGATAATATTTTTCAGTATGCTTTGATAGATGAGGCTAAGATGATTTGGAAAAATATTTTTGCTGGAAAACTTTCTCTCTTCTATCTTCTTGACAGTTGGAACGAGCGATGGGCAGAAGGGTTTGCGCTTTCAAACTACTATTCACATTTGCCACAGGCTGTGATAGCCTTTTTAAGCTTCATACTTCCAACTTCGAGCTTCCAACTGTTTGTAGTTATACGGACGTTGATGTTGATTTTGTTGCCGTTGATGTTCTTTTGGGGAGGCACAATTCTGCATCTGCCTGTGGGATTTAGTCTCATTTTAGCTTTTTTTAGTCAGGCGATATTTACCGATGGGTTGTATGGGATAGACGTCTCGAGCTTTTTGTGGCGGGGGTGGGGGCTTTCGGCTCAGCTAATGGCTGTATTTTTCTTGCCGGTAGCTTTTGCTTACGCGATTGATTATTTCGAGAATAAAAAGAACTTGGGTAAGGCGATTTTCTTCAACTTCTTGGTCGCATCCTGCCATTTTGGAATTTTTAGTTTAGCCCTATTGGGATATCCGTTGTATTGGTTCGTTTCTGTCATTCCCGATCTATTCGGGAATCTATATAATTCACAACTGGATTCCCGCTTTCGTCACGTCAGACGTGGCTTTTGCGGGAATGACGTAGAGAAAAACGGGGATAACAAAGTAATACGCGCTGATAATATTGTTAAGATGCTGAAACGAGTTCAGCATGACAATAGCGGATTAATAATCCGCGTTGTGCTTTTTATTTCATTAACTCTATTTTCCCTTTCCTATTTTATCATCCCCTTTTTCCTGCAAGGCCAGTTTCGTAACTTTTCGGTGTGGGATCCGATTTGGAAGTTTGACAGTTGGGGGATTAAGCAAGTGTTTGTTTGGTTTTTGAACGGAGATCTTTTTGATTTTGGGAGGTTTCCTTTTATTACCTTGTGTGTGGTATTTGGCTTGTTTGTAGGGTTTATAGTCAAAAACAGGTTGATGAAGTTTTTGAGTTTATTATTTGTTTTTTATTTTGTTTTATTTTTTGGGAGAACAACTCTGGGTGGATTGATTGATTTAATACCGGGATTTTCCGAGTATCATTCGCATAGGATAATTGTGATGGTTCAGTTTACTGGAATATTCTTGGGAGCATGGTTCGTTTACATGAACTTAAAAAATTTTCAAGTTTCAATTCTCAATTTTCAATCAATTTTCAGTGAAACAATTTTCAAACTTTTTAAAATTAAAAATTTCAAATTCAATGAAAATTTAAAATTAAAAATTTCAAATTCAGCATATATCGTAGTTGGTATATTTGGACTTTTCTTAGTTTATTATCTCGAACAACCGTTAATTAAATATACAAAAGACAATGCAGTCTGGATCGAAAGATCAAACAAGGCCTATCTTAACGACCTACCGTCGTATGAAAAAATCAGAGCTAAATTAACGGGTTTACCTAAGGCCAGAGTTTATGTTGGGAGGCCGGGGAACTGGGGTAAACAGTTTACCGTAGGCGAGATTCCTTTGTATATGGTTTTGTCACAAGACGGATTTCCGGTGATCGGTTTTTTGCCTGAGAGCTGGTCGCCGAATTCCGATCCGGAACAATTTTTTGACGAAAACAAAATTGAGTTTTATAACCTCTACAATATTGGGTACAGTGTTTTACCTGATAACATAAAGCCCCCTGACTTTACTAAGCTCATTCTTAAAGAAGGGAAGCTCAATCTTTATGAGATTAAGACAAATGGGTGGTTTGGTTTTGGAGAAAGTAGTATTGCGATTAAATCCAAAAAGACCAATTTGCTAAATATGACCCGTCTTTGGTTTGAGAGCAAGATGTTTGAGGCGGGTGATTATCCAATGATAGATCTAAGCAAAAACCCTCCGGATGGAAAAAGATGGTATATAGAGATGACAGATAAAAATAATTTTATCAATCTAAACGACCGAATAGAAAGAAATATTTGGAGAGCCAATCCTTTTGAAACTACCATCTCGTCACGATCGTTTCAAGATGGTAGTTTTTTATTCAAGAATCAGGCGGCTACTCCGAATGGTTATAGAGGAGAGGTAAAGGTGGATGGGGATTGTCAGAATTGTATAGTGGTTTTAAAACAGAGTTATCACCCGAACTGGCAGGTTAGACTAAATGGAGAAAAAGTCAATACCTTTCCGGTTTTTCCTTTTTATATAGGAATTTCCCTTGAAAAGGCTGGAAATTATGATGTTGTTGCGGAATATAAGCCGGCAGGATTAAAAGTAATATTAGTCTGGATAGAAATATTAGTTGGAAGCTATTTTTTAGGCAGATATTTAATTTCACGAAGTAAAATCAAGACTATTTAAGTCTTTATTTAACATCAAGAAGATAAGTATACTTATCACAAGCGATAAAATTAGGATAATTAATTGCCCTAATTAATATTAATTCAGTCAGGATAATTTTTTGTCGTTTGTTATTTAAATAGAAAAATATCTTAGGCAGTTTTAAAAGCCCGAAATATACCTTTAAGGTGGTTTTATGGTGGTTTTAGTCTTTACAATTGTCCTGTTTGTATCAATTTTGATATTGCACTTTGAAGCCCGGCCTCATTAACTAATTGGCTTGCGGCTGCGTTTAAGGCAGGATCTATCGGATGAGATGGGAAATCCATGTCCCCCCTGGAGTAGTAGCCGCTAATTCAATTAGCGCACGAGCAGGTGAATCTATTAATTGCTCTCTGTATACTGCTACTCTTTCTGCAAAACTTCGCTGACAAGATTTTCGGGCTTCATTCATATTGTTTACCTCCAATCAATTTGTAAAAAACAAAAAATACTTTTAGGCCGTATTCTTTGTTGATTTAGATCATCAACGTTTATTTTTTAATGCTATATCGTACTTTTTGCTACTCTTATGGCTTCTGCTTTATGACCACGATCTCTATCATGATGGCTCACAGAGCCTTCACCATCAATTGGACATTTTAGGAGATAAAACAAACCATCTGGCATTTTGAGCCAACCAAATGCTTCAGGCCCCATTCCAGTTGATGAATCAAAGTCGGATGGCAATCTTGCGTTACAGAATATCCAACCCATCTCTGCATAATATTGTCTCTGTCGTCTCATAGCAAGAGCTATTTGCTTATCTGGTTCATTAACTCGAGCTTCTAACATAAGTGATGTATTATTTTAACCTATAATATATAATTATCTTGACATAAGTTGACAGAAGATTTGGTATAATAGTCTACGGCTGGGACATTATTGTCATGCTGAACTTGGTTCAGCATCTTTCGTCATCCCCGATCTAATCGGGGATCCAGTTATTTTTCTGGATTCCCGCTTTCGCCACGTCAGACGTGGCTTTCGCGGGAATGACAATGAAGATCCTGAAATAAATTCAGGATGACATGCAAAGTAGTACATAGGTCTTACTTTATAGAAATATGAAAACAGAGTGGAATTGGTCGGTCGAGACGGAGGCGCAGAGGATAATTCATTGCGCAAAGCAGATACAAACAGGTTTTTATCAATCACAGGGGTTTCTGGTTATGCCTGGGCAATATCTAAAAATAAATAGAGATATTGTTGTTTTTCCTGAATTGAAGACAGAATCTATTCCGAGATTTTGGAGCAAGGTGGGTCAGGCAAATATAAACGATTTACCGGTTTCAAAGGATAAAGAGTTGATTGACGGAATAGTCGGTTGTTTAAAAGATTTTAAACTCAACGAGCCTAAGATGGAGAAGTTAAAAGCGCTCTGGAATAAAGGCCAAGATCAAATTATCAGGCAGATTGAGACTGTTTTAGGCAGAGGAGCGCTGATTAAGAAACTGATTATTTTTCCGTCTAACTTTGGCACGTCGGTATCTTTCAATGTTCCCGAGTCTTTTCCTGCCGAGATAAAGCTTTTTTTACGGTTTGATCAGGATTTATATTCTTTGGTTGAAGGCATAGTTTCTTCACTTTTACAAAATCAACTGGTACTAAATTACGATGCATCCTGGAAGGAAAGGGAGCTTCTGGTTGACTGGCTCGTTCGCGATTCGTCAATCGGTAGGTTACTTAAAAAACTGCAGCCCGTTTCAAAGATTCCGACGACGACAGAGGTTATTCAAAAAAAGCAGTACTCTCGGCTGAAAAAAACATCAGATGAATTTTTGAAAAAATTAAAAGTGCCGGGTGAATTCAAGCATAATCTGGCTGCGAAAAAATTTTCGGTCTATCTTGGCGGCAATAAATTAGGAGATTTGACCTGGAAAGAGCGGAGAATATTGATGCTTTTGATTCAGAGTAGAGGCGAGGTGGTTGAGCAGAGTAAAATCGCAGAGATTATTTTCCGCGACGAGCAGCACTTCAGCCTTTATGCTCTGGCAAAATTTTTCCAGCGGCTTCGGGAGAAACTGGAGGAAAATGGAATTCCGGGAAACATCATCGAGACGGTAAGAAGAAGAAGATATCTCTTGAAGTAAAAAAAGTGTTGACAAATTTGTTGATACTTTTGTATACTAATTCTCATGAATATTCAACAGTTGGATCAAAAAATAGTTTCCATTACTCAAGTCAGGCGTGACATAGATGTTTTAAATAGAATTTTAGAAAAGGAGCAAGAAGCGGTTGTAATGAAGAATCAGAAAATATTATTCATAGCGGTGAAGCCTGATAAATATAATCAAATGAAGTCCACTACCAGAAAAGAAAGAATTGAAAGTGCCTTGAAATTTATGGATGCTTCAAGAAAAAAGTATAAATTTTCTGGAAATTATGTTTCTGACTATATAGTTAAGATGCGGGATGAAAGAGTTAAAAAATGGAAAAAATAGTTGTCGATAGTTCAATAGTTGTAAAGTGGTTCATTGAAGAAGAAAAATCAAAAGAAGCCCGCCAGCTTCTTAAAAAACATGAAGATGAATTGATTACTCTTTACGCTCCAGATATTCTAATTTTAGAAGTTTTGAATGCTTTATTCTTTAAAGCGAGTTTTCCAAAAGATCAACTGATAGGCACTTTAAATAAATTATATAATGTAGAACTGCATTTAATCTCAATTCAGCAAAAACTCTCTCAAAAAACACTAGGTATAGTTATTAGAGAAGAAATTACTTTCTATGACGGACTGTTTATTGCTTTAGCCCAAGAGCTGGATTGCTATTTAATTACGAACGATAAAAAACACCACAGGAAAAAA
>MFZO01000007.1:30828-42775 GCA_001788015.1 Candidatus Roizmanbacteria bacterium RIFCSPHIGHO2_02_FULL_38_11
CCTTTAAGGTGTATTTCATCTTAGGGAGGATCTAACAGATAGTGTTATTTTTATTTTTTCCGTCTATAAGTTTTTGTAACCTCTTCGCCATTTATAATGCCTTTAACCACTATTTCTTTGTCGTCAATAGACAATATTTTGACTTCTTTAGCGCCTATACCAAAGTAGTACGACTTTTCGTAAACACTGAACCCTCCACCGACAAGGTGTCTTATTCTAGGGTCATCCCCAGATCGATAAGACCTTAAAGTCCCCTTCTTACGTAGATCTTCGTATCTATCTCCTATTTCAAGTCTTGTCTGTAACCTTCTTTTTCCTTTTCTCCTAGGATCAGGCCCACCTGTAAATCCACCTCTTTCATCAATCAAATATTGTGCAGTATCACGAGTTATTGATATTTCACTTCTTTTATCTCCGGATTTTGGTGAAATTAAACCCTGATTAGAATTTAGGCCTAAAAGTTCTCTATATTCCTTCGCACTTTCGAGACCATGAGCTTGAAGATGTGTATTAGTAAGTTGCAGGAACCATCCTCCACATAAATGACACCTGATTGTTTTACCGTCATCTCCAAATTCTACCCTTCCAGGTTCGCCAAATATTTGCCCATTGCTTACTCGTTCTTCCCATTCAACATAGTGCAGTTTATCTACCTTGGGTTTTCTTCCTAAAAGAGCATAGCCTTCGCCAACTATTCCAAGACTCTCTTTTGTCAAACTGACTATGCTTTCGGCTCTGTTCAGAATGTCAGTTGGTACGTTTAAGTCAACTAACGTCTGTACTTGAGACTTTAAAAACGAACTTTCGTCATTATTAAGCTCTAAACTTCCCATTTAGGGTATATTATACTCCCTAACCGTCTAAGTTTCCAACTTATTTAGCTTGAAACTGACATCTATTTTAGTGATGACTCTTCTGATAATTTGAGTTTAAATTCTTCCAGGTCTTTTTGGGCTTTTACTAAATCGGCTGCGTCTTTTTTGGGGTCGAGAAGATTGGTAACGGTCTGCATTTCTAAAACTGCTCTTGGGTAGTCTTTTTGTTGATACAGGGTCCAGGCGAGATTGTAATGGGCGTTTGGCCAGTTCGGCTTAAGAGTTGCCGCCTGTTCGAAAAATCGGTTGGCTTCGTCGTATTTTCCCAGCAAAAAGTAAATCCCGCCAAGGTCGAGCCTGTACTTTGGATTTTGCGGGTCAAGAAGGATGGCTCTCTGATATGACGAGATTGTCCAGGTGTCTGCACCTTGAGCCGTATTTATGAGATTACGGTAGATTAAGGCAAGGTTTTCCCAGTTTACGGCTTTTTGGTCGTTTAGTTTTACAACGGCTTTAGCCTCTTCAATTGCCGCTTGGATTGCTTGGGTCATGGTTTGACGGTCTTGGGGGGACACAATACTGCGCCCCCCCTCGGAATCTTGTAGAGAGGTTTTTGTTTTGGTTGCAATGTTATTTGCGATTAAAAGATTTGTCTGGGAAAAACTAATACGGAAGCGTTCGATATAAGGATTTGTCAAGATGGCGAGTCTTTGGTTGTCGTAGATTTCCTTAATATTATTTTTTTTACCATAGGCATCAACAGATTTTTTAAAATGATATTCGGCAAGATAACTTCTTCCTAAAAAATAGGAGCTTATAGCTACAATTGTGATTATAATAAGGGAAATAGAATAGGTTATCATTGGAAAATTCAGCAACGCAATTTTTATCACACGAGAGTCTCCCCACGCTTCGCGTAGTCCCCTCGAAAGTGAAAAAATTGCTTTTGCCTCATTTTCATTATTGGTGCCTTCGCTTTTCTCAACATTTAACAAACCTAAGGCAATATAGAAAATAAAAAAAAGCGGCAGCGAGGGTGGAAGAAGTAAAAATACGGTCGTGAGATATATAATGATTAAAATAGCCGGTTTGTGCCTTTTGATCGATTTTATAGCCACAAAAATAAAAAGAAGAAGAAATGATATCAGCCCAAATAAACCAGACTCGGTCATGATATGGAGAAAAGCTGATTGGGCAACATTGAATGAGCTGATTTGCCAAAACGCGGACTGGTCGTAAGACGCGTCTTTAATTTTAGTAAAAAGAGACGAGTAGTTGTCGACTCCAGCTCCAAAAAGAGCATTGAGTGAACTTTTGAACAGTTCCATAGCCGAATACCAGGAATAACGGAAGGAGGAAAAGTCTGGTAGACCTGCAGATATCAATGAATTTAAACAAATGATGAAACCAGATAAAGTTATCGCGAAAGTGATTTTATTAAATAACTTTTTCATCCAGATTCTGTCAGATAATTGCAGAATCAGGCAGAAGCCTAAAAACGCTGCTAAATCAATTTGACTTCCAATCGGTGAAAAAAAAGAAGAAGGTCTGATAAAGAAAAATATGACTATGAGAGAAAGAATAACAGATGATAGAGAAAGCAATCTTGCCACTATTGCTTCCCTGTCTAGGATATAAAAAGATAGTATTGAAAGCATGAGAATTGACAAGAGTCCGAAGTTGGGATTGAGAACTGCCTGGACTCGATTGGGTGAAGAAACAAGAATAGAGAGAAAGATAGCTAAGACAAAGAAAAACATCAGAACGCTGGTCGCGTGTTTGTAGAAAAATAGTTTCTTTGTCAAAATTATTTCAACAGACGAATTTAGTAAAAGAAGTATTGCACCAATCGAGAGAAGATAAAGTTTGTTGCTAGTGAAATAATCTTGGGTGACGGGAAGAAAGAACAGAGGGAATAAAGCGATTGTTAGACCTACGATGATAGATTTTAGAGTTTGGAAAAAGTTTATTTGATTAGTCATAAGCGTTTGTTAGATTGTAATGGGATCCTTCACAGCCAATTTAGGTCTATGGCTCTTCAGGATGATCCGCCTAATTTTGGCGGATCAATTTATTATCAGCCAGTTAAAGAGTATAGGGGAATCTTCTGGTTTATCAACTGCGACTTTGAAATAGGGCCTGCACTTTAAATTATCCATCTCGGAGGTGTCTATACAAGATTCTTTTTTTACTACGGTGAGATTTCCGTTAGGTGAGGAACTGATTGGTGTTAGATAAATTAGAGAATCTTCTTTTATGCCGTTATTGTAGATTATGATCTCTAGACTATTTTGTGGGATTATACCATTTCCAGCAGAGGCTGATTTCGTTTCGATGGCTGGGGCAGAAATGCCGTTTTGATCAAAATTATCCGACGCAGCTATGAATGCCGATGGAGAAGTCGATTCAAGATATTTATCATTTATTGTCAAATTATTAGTTGCTAAATTGTTGATTGTTACTTGTTCTCCCTGATTCATTGATTCGATTTTGTTTGTTTTTATGCCATCTTCGGCGATGACTTTGCCTTTAGCTACGATGGTGCCGTCTTTGGAGATCACGACTGCGTCTTCAAAAAGATTAATAGTCGAAAGGGAAGAAAACTTGAGTTCCCAGGCGAGGGAGAGTATGGAGTTGTTTTGGATGAGGAGGTTTCCGATTGCGCCTGAACCGCTGACAGAGAGGTTATAGAGATTGGAGGAGCCTGTTACAGTAAGAGAAGTGAGAGGTTGGAGGTTCGAGGTTGGAGGTTCGAGGTTGGAGGTTTGAATTGATTCGTCAAACTTCTCACTTCCACCTTCTAACTTCTGGTAATATTCTGGATTGGGAAGGGGTTGGTTTTTGATCTCGGCCAGGAGTTTTTGAATGTCATTTAGATCCATAGTCAGTCTCTCATTAAACTCCGCGGTTCTCCCGCTTCGCTCCTCAACCGCGGAGGTTCTAGTTTGTAGAGCATTGATATTTTCCGACTCGATTTCTTTAGCTACGAGTTTGCCTGATAGGCTAGCTTCGCTTGCTGATAGATTTCCCCTGATGTCTAGCTGATTGCCGCGGATATTTTCGGCTGTAAGCGTCCCAGCGACAGTTGCACCGTTTGAAATATTTAGTGACTCTGCAGCAAGTTGACCGGAGAAGGAAGCGTTCCCGGCTGCGTCAATTGTTGCTGCGGTTTTTCCCTCCAGGCCGCGAATGATAAGTTTTGCTAGGGGGCCTTTGTCTCGATTTTCATTGTCGTATGGTTTATTATTGTCTGTCATTCTGACTTGTCTAGAATCGATTCTGGAGTCGCTTTCGTTCCCCAGAGTGACGTTAATATTGCCATCTTTACTACTAATTTCGCTTGTTTCAACTTTATCTATCTGGGCAGTTCCAGTTGCAACTAGATCTCTAGTTTCTATAACCGGAGAAGTTATTTTTTCACGGACGTTTATAATGTTTGAGGTTAGAAGTTGGAAGTTTGAGGTTAGGCTGTCAATATTTTCTGAAACAATTTTTTTCGCTACGAAAATATTATTCACAACAGCATTTTCTGTTTCAAAATATCCTGATTTTATTTTTGCGGATGCAAGTTCGGCAAAGCCTTCGATGTGCTGGATTGTCTGGTCTGTTTGTCTATTGACTAATTCAAAAATCTGGCCATTGAAGCTTGATTGGTAATTTTCTTGAAGATTGCCGTTATACGCTGAGTTTTGTTTGTCCAACGGTTTTATCTCCAAGTCTCCACTTGAGGTAAGATAAATTTCTGGATTGTAGTAATTATTTTCGACGAAAACAGTTATCATACCACATCTTATACCACTGGCTGTTCCGTCCGGGCAAGGAAGGTACAACGAATTTTTATCGCCTGGATAAAGTGGAGAGAGGGCTTTACCGATTGTACGAGTCGCTTTATTAGCCTTCATAGCAAAACCAGGGATTGAGGAGGATGTCAACAGGTCGCCAGGTTGAATAGGGCCACTCTCGTCAGTTACTTTCACTGGTACGCGCCCGGCCAAAGCTATTGGGAGGGGAAAACCTTCATGTATTCCTTCACCAAGAACATGTCCTGGCTTTGTTGAGACGATCCCAAAAATATTCGGGTCATAGCTCTTTTGAGATTTCATAACCATTGCAATTCCTTGAGGATCAAGGCTGACAACGTGACCCGGATTGATTGATGGATCTTTGGAATAATATATTTCTGCCAGGTCAGCGCCCGAGACCTTGTAGGCGATCAAAAAGCTGCCGGCTCGAATTATTGAATCTGAAGCATTTATAGTTCCTTGAGCCCATTGCAGAGTCACGCTTCCCGAAGTTGAGCTCGTAACTACTGATCCAGTGATTACGTATGGATCATCGGCAGCAGTACCAGATATGGTATCTGATGTAGTTCCGCATGTAGAGATTGTCGCTGCATTGGTGACTTCTTCACCAGTAAATGTCGCCATGCAGGTAGAACCTGTTGGAGCAGTTACGGCAAATTGAAAATCTGGTGTAGTTCCAGAATTTCCTGATAGAGATATCGTGTAGACCCAGGTCTCGCTCGTTCCCACGGTGAAAGTTAATTCGTCATCATTTTGAAGGGCTGCTGAGTTGTTCACGGTCTCATCAGCTGATTTGCGTATTTGGACAGAGGCGCGGTCAGTTCCGCACGAGAAGTTCTTAGTTGTTGTATCCCAAAGGAGCTTGTTGCCAGACGCATCGCAGTCTGAAAGTCCCCCACCCGATATACCTTCGCCCGAGGTCGACGAAAGGACTAAACCTCCGTCTACCGTGACTGTTCCAGTGCCATTTAAGGGGTTGATGTTGATGTTGCCAGTTGTTGAACCGCCAATCGTTAGACTGTTATTGCTTGTCGTTTGGATCGACCTGGCCGCTCCATAAAGAGTTAAATTCCCTCCGACCGTAGCGTTTCCATTTACGTCAAGTTTTTCCAGGGGAGTCGTTGTGCCAAGTCCAAAATTTCCTCCGGTCACATTAAAGTATGAATTATTATTAGCAACGGGCGTGAAATAAATTTCTGCAGCGCTTGTTGACGTTCCACCTAAAGCAAAAGCCTGTGAATCAGCATCAAGGTAGGGATAGAGGAGTCCGCACCAACTGTTTGGTCCAGTACAATTTTTATCTTCCCATAAAAGTGATGTCCCTTCTGGGCCAACAGGTCCTGTAGCCCCAGTAGGGCCGGTCGGACCAGTAGTTCCTGTAGATCCAGTTGGTCCCGTCGGACCCGAAGTGCCGGTTGACCCGGTCGGACCTGTTGGGCCCGTTGATCCGGAAGCTCCAGTTGGACCTGTTGGACCGGTTGAGCCAGTTACTCCAGTCGCTCCGGTCGGACCAGTTGGCCCACTTGCACCATTGGCTCCAGTGGCCCCGGTTGGTCCAGTGAGTCCTGAAGATCCTGTCGCGCCTGTTGGGCCTACGTTACCTGCAGAACCCGTTGATCCTGTGGGCCCGACAGATCCTGCACTGCCTGTCGAACCGGTTGGGCCGGCGACCCCCGAGCCTCCAGTAGGACCATTTCCCGCCTTTCCAAAACAGTCGCTCCAAATACCATTTTCAAAGCAGCGAATGCTGTTGGATTTTGTATTGTAATACATACTTCCATTTACTCCGATTGGGTCCAAGGTAGAAGACCCAAGAATAAGTCTGCTACCGTCGCCAACTTTTATATCTCCGCTTACATCAAGACTATAGTTAGGCAAAAGATTTCCGATCCCAACGTTTCCTTCATCGTTAATGAAGAGGCGCGTGTAAAAATCGCTAAAACCACCCGTTCGTAGTTTTATCGTCCCGCTATCTGTTGCCTGTATTACCACATCACCTGTTTTGGCTGACTGTACTGTGATTGTTTCGGCGCTTGACAGAATAAAGTTAGAACTTTCATATGTAGATCTGACTCCAGGATTCGTACTGGCTATTAGTAGTTCACCGTTATCGTTGATATATGGAATTGTAGATATTTCATTCCCTACAGTTAGGCCGCCAATTGTATCAGCCTCTTGTGCATATCCCAAGTTAGGAATATGTTGGCGTGGCATCATCTCGGAGTCACCCGAAATAGCGATTCCTAAGTAAACATTCGGATTATCTGAAAAGAGGTTCGCTGGAATTGGATTACCCTCACAGTCTGAGCCAATAAGAATATCTATGTCACCATCTACTCTAGGATTAATTGCGCCGTTTTGACCGATGCACGAGGAAGTGTATAAAGGGTCTCCACCTCGAGGTGTGTTATAAAGTCTAAAAGTTACGTCCGTTTTATTTGTTATAGGATTCCCTAGGCTATCAGCAAGCCTTGCATTAAAAGCTAAATAGCGTTTGTTAGCTTGCGTTGCATCAACAGTTGTGATTTCATACTTAGGCGTCTTGAAAATATTACCAAAAAAGATAGCAAGAAGAGAGAAGATAAAAGCTGTCAGAAAAAAAAGTATTCTAGACGGCTTAAATAAAATCCTTGTCCATGATTTAGCTTTGATTTTAGCCTGTAGCTCTTGAGGTTGTTCTATTTTTTGAATTGCATCTTGTTTTTGTGATTTTTCAACCTTTTTTACTAACGGAATATTATTTACCCTTTTAGCAGGATTTTGTTCGATCAAGGCTTCTTTTTGGCAGAAAAGAAAAAATTTTCTCAAGGCCGATAATCGACGATTTATTGTTTTAATAGGGAGAGCTGCTTTAATATGGTCGTTCTTATATTTCTCAACAATCTGGGGAGAAATAGATTCAATTGTTTCTACAAAATTAATTTTTCTATCCTTTTTTATTGTTGTGATTAACCAACCTAAAAAATGTCTAACGTCCGAGAGATAATTTCTTAAGGTAACAGCAGAAATATTTTCCGCACGTAGAAAACTTTTAAATCTAGGCTCTAAATTAGAAAGATTATACATATAAAGTATATACTCTAATATTAATTCGATAATAATAAGAAAGTCAAGAGGTATTTAAAGTATATTTTGATATAGTTAAAAAGGCCAAAAGGTCATGAGAGTAAACAACTTATAATAATATTTAATTAGTTTAATTTTAATTACCGCATCATACATAAGCCCTAGGATAGAATTATTTAAAATAAATTACCTATAGTATATATAGCTTATAGTCAAGTATCGTATTTCCATAAAAATTTGCTTTACCTAGTGAAAAAAATTTAAACCAATTTAATTTGAGGAAGTTAGAACGATTTGGGTAATGGATATTTAATTTATAAACATAATAATTGAAAAAAACTTTTTTTTAGGCATTTTATAAACTAAGTGATTTCATTTTTTAGCGTTTTAGCAAATAAAGAATAAATTTGCTAATTTTAGCACTCGCTTAGGTAGATCGAAATGAAGCTGATTTAACATTTTTTTACCAGAGGGAGTTGAATTATAAGGTTAAGTCTAAAAATGAACAGGGGATATTAGTATTTAAGCCACTTCATTAAGGCGAAGGCTGAATTTGTTTTTTTAAATTTTATGGTAAAAATATTAGGCTTAACAAAAGCATTTCCAGAATTAAATATAAACGGTGTCAAATAAGCTTACCCACCTGAACTTAATGCCATTTAGACCATTCTGTCATTGCGATCCCGCCTCTGGCGGGAGAAGCAATCTCAAAAACAGCTCGGGATAAACTCCGCAATCTCAAAACGATAAAAGAGATTGCCACGTCAGCGCCGAATCGGCGCTTCCTCGCAATGACAAAATATACGCTATTGCTTTAAAGTTAAACAACTGCAGGTGGATCAGTCAAATAAGATGTTGACAAATAAAAATGCGTCTGTTAAATTGATATAGGCGTATGGGAATCAAAGAAAGACGGACGAAAATTTTATCGGCATTAATATTATTGTCTGACGTTAAATTAGGCCAAGTAAATTTTGACGACAGATTTAGAAAGGTTTTCGACCTTTCATTTAACGAAAAAACTAGAGGAACGATTTCTGCGATTATTAAGGAAGGGCTAATTGAGAAACCATCAGATAATATTTATCAGCTCACGGAAAAAGGTTTTTATTCATTGTGTCTGAAATTCCCCTTCTTTCGGTTTTTACGCGATTCATGGGATCATAAGTGGCGTGTACTTTCATATGAGATACCGGAAAAAAAGAGAGAGATAAGAGACCGGTTACGAAGAGAGGTTTCCGGCTGGGGCCTGGGTCCTTGGCATAGGTCCTTTTGGTTGACCCCACATCCAATTATAGAAAATTTACGTGAGTTAGTTTTTCAAAAAGAGGAAGAACAATATATACAGGCTTTTGAATCAGATCACCTAGTTGGCAACCGCGATATTTTGATTGAAAAAGTTTGGCAAAAAACATTGTTAGATAAAAAATATAGGGGAATATTTAAAACCTGGCACGATATACTTTCAAAAGATGGAGATAAGTTAGAGAAGTTTAGAAATGTTGTAACCGAGTATGTAGAAATCTTAAAGTTAGATCCAGGACTACCGCCCGAATTGCTTGGTACAAATTGGATTGGGTTCGAAGCGTTCAATATCTTTAAAGAAATTAGATCGATCCTTTTATCCTAAATACAACATCTCCTTCAATATCGGTTCTTCGTATTTTCACTTGTTGGGCTTCAAGCATATCTAAAATTTCTAATGAGGGGTGACCATGAGAGTTGTTCTTACCGACGCTTATCACTCCATATGTAGGGTCTGCTAACTTAAGGAACTCTACAGTTAGTCCGTTTTTTGAGCCATGATGAGGTATTTTGAGTATCTGTGTTTTTATTTTAGATTGATCCTGCCGGCCATCAGACAAATTTAACAATTTACTTAAGACTAGTGGCGTAGCATCGCCCGTAAATAAAATTCTGACACCGTCTACCTCTAGAAAAAAAATGAGCGAAAAATTGTTTAGATCCATGCCCGTTTGTCTAAACAGCGCAGGTGTTTCAGAATCCACAAAACTATTCTTAGTAATAAACCCGTCAGAAGGCCAAAAAAATTCTATAACCGCATCAAAGATTTTTACCCTTCTGCGCGTCTTAGGAAATTCTATTGTGACGTTCTTTGTATCTATTTTATCCAGAAGTTGGTCCATGGACAGGCTGGAGTTATAGATTTGGGAAGTCCAGAGTTTCTTTATATCATAGCGATCTAAAATGTATAAAAAGCCGCCAAAATGATCTTTTTGCTGGTGAGAGATTATGGCAATCTCGATTGTTCTGTCATAAAAAGGCATATATTTTCCCAGACACTCAAGAATTTTTCTATCAGGTCCGGCGTCGACTAAGATGTCTATTCGATTCTTAATACGAATGTAGGTCCCATCTCCCTGTCCAACATCGCAAAAGACTATTCTGGTTTGTGAGTTAAAATAGTTTGAGAAAAAGACTAAAAGAACAACGATAGAAGATAAGAATGCTGTTATTAATAGAGTTTTCTTTGAAAAAGGCAACTGAAACATAAATTAGAATTTAATCATTGCAAAAGGTACTTTGGCTAAAGTATCGATAACAAAGACGATATAATTCAGGATGCCAAAGCAAATGTAGGCTGGAATTAACCCGAGTAAATAGTGGATTTTTCCCAAAAAAGCAGTCAGAAAACCAAAGATCATCAGAGGTGGAATCGTTAAAGCTATCAAAATATTAGAAATCGGGGAGATTAGGGAAATTTGTCTGAAGTATAGAAAAATAATCGGCGCAGTAAAGGCTTGGGCTCCTAGAGTGAGTCTTAAGTTTTCCAAAATCCAATACCACACTTTCATAAGCCAAAAATCAGAATACTTTTTTTTCGTCTGACAGAACATTATGATTCCAATAGTTGCTCCATAGGATAATTGAAGTGAAACTGAGGATATCCATCTTGGCCAAAATATAAAAATAAAAACAACCGAGAGAAATAAGGAATAGAGTACAAAGTTTCTTCTGCCATACAATAAAGCAACGAGCGTTAATATACCCATAAAACCAGCTCTGACTATTGGGGCTTTTGCTTCTACAAAAACGATGAAAATAATAATAGTTAGTACTGTTAGCAGAGAGGAAATAAATCTGCCAAAAAAAGAGGTTAGAATAACGATTGTTGAGGCTAGCAAGGTGATGTTCATACCTGACAAAACTACAATGTGGAGCAAACCGACAACTTTAAGCTGTTCATAGAAGGCCTTAGACGTTTTTAGATTGACCCCGAAGAGAATGCCGTTCAAAAGTGAAGCGTGCGGCTCGGGAAGATAGGAATTGATTACAGACGTAAAGATAGAAGGATTAAATTGTTCCATTCTGAACTTTTCAAAATTGAATTAGCTCTTTAATTTTTTCAAATACGCTCTTTCCCACAATTTTTTTATTTAGAAGATCTTCGGTACTTTCATACGGCCTGTTTTGAATTATTTTTTGGGCGGTTACTTTTCCTATTCCTGGCAATGAGTCAAGTTCACTCATTGAGGCAGAGTTAACGTTGATTTTTGAGTTTTGGGCATTTTCTGTTGAAACGCCAGCTATCTGACTTTGATTAATTATTAACGTTCGATTGTTTTCATTCATTGTCCCATTTTCGATTTCTTCTGAACTAGGAATATAAACTTTCTCCTGATCATTCAATCTTCTTGCCAGGTTAAAATTACGGGCAAAAAACTGCCGGTCGGCTTCGGCGGATAGATCTCCGGCCAGAATCAAAACGTCCTTTAAGCGAGCCCCAGAGCTTATCTCATAGACGTCGGGTTTTTCAACAGCACCTGAAAGGTCAACGATGATTTTATTTTCCCTAACATAGTCGGTTTTGACGGGTTCGAGAATATCTGTTTCTTCGGTCGGGGCGTGATTATTGATGAAAATAATTCCCGAGATTAAGCTTATGACTAAAGCAGTAGAGATCAAAAAAAATTCGATTTTGTATTTTTCCCAAATCGGTTTGAGACTCTCGATTAAACCCTGCATATACTAATATATTGAAGGTAGAATATAAGGAGTCAATGGATTATAAGCGACAAAAGTTAGTAGTTAGAAGTTAGTAGTTAGTAGTAAGAAGTGAAATACAATACAAAAAAGTTGATTCCGGATTTTAAATTCGAAAAAGTTTTGTGGAAAAGGGGTTATTACGTAATTGGTGTCGACGAGGTTGGTCGTGGGGCTTTAGCTGGGCCTTTGTGTGCGGGAGCTGTTTGTTTTCCAATATTTTCTTCAGGTGGCAGAAGAGGAGGGGTTCCCGCTAGC
>MFZO01000008.1:0-1499 GCA_001788015.1 Candidatus Roizmanbacteria bacterium RIFCSPHIGHO2_02_FULL_38_11
TTCTACTAAAAATTTATCTACCGGTACTCCACTGCCACAACCAATATCCAAAATAGTTACCCCAGGCCTTAGTAATTCCACCAGTCTCTCCAGATATTTCATATTGCTAAATTGGTCCCTGGATGCAGAATATTTTTCCGCTATTTTATTGTAACCCTGTTTGACTAAATCGCTTTCCCGAGAAAAGTTTAAAAGTTTAGCAGATGAATTAGCTCCTTTTCTGCAGCTTCAGAGTTAGTAAATGTTTTGTAACCATACTTTTCTGCCTCTTCTTTGTATTTTGTCCTGTCACAATTAAAAAACAATCTTGCTTCTAACTCCTGCAGCTTTTCAGTTTTTCCCCATCTTGGATCTTGTTTATTCCTTTCAAAAATCTCATTAAATGATTCTCCTAATAGAAATACCCCCGGAAAACTAAAATCCTTTTTTGCTAAATGAGGCAGGATATTTACTCCTTCAAAAATTGCTGATTTGTGCGATTGCATTACTTCCTTAACTTTACTTAAAATTGTTGGCCAAAAAGCCTCCGATTGTTTAACTAAATTTTGCCAATGTTCCTCACACGAAGTTTCTATTAGATATTTTTCTTCATCCTGTTTAAAGAAGAAGTTGACCCAATACTCTAACTTGGAATCCTTAGACATTTCCTCCCTTACTGTGTCTAAATCTAAGGCAAAAGCCCCGGTTTCATCCGAGATTTTCTTCGCCAGATAACTTTTACCCGATGCCGGTATTCCCCCAATGAAAATATACATATTTATAATTTGTTTAAATTCTTTATTAGTAATTCCAAAATACCATTTTTATCCAAAAGTATTTTTGCTCCATCCTTAATCACTCTTTCAGTTCCCGGGTCAACCGGATCAACTTTTGCCCAATCTGGAGTAGTAATCCCGTACTCAACTTCCAAACCATTTCCGTAAAATACCCTTCTTACTTGTACCGCCTTGTAATCTTCCTTTATTATTTCCTTTACCTCTCCAAATCCTTTAATCCATAGGTCATTATCCAAATAAATCTCCGGTTCATCTGTAATTACTACTAAATCTATGTCTGAATCCGGCTTAGCAGAATCTCTAGCATAAGAACCAACCAGTAAAACAGCCCAAATCTCCTTCTGTTCTCTAACCCATTTCGTAAATTCTGTTATAAATTGGTTTGCATCCATACAGGATATGAGCCGTGGACGGGATTTTGCTTCGCAAAGCATAGTCATACGACTATGAACGAACCGTCGATCTTCCGACCAGCTTGGAGCCGAAGGTGGGAATCGAACCCACATCACTACTTTACGAAAGTAGTGCTTTACCATTAAGCTACATCGGCGTTTCACTTGATGTATCTTGCGATAGTTCCGCTTCGCGTATTAACTATCTAAAGCTACATCGGCTGGAGCGGGATACCAGAATCGGACTGGCTTCTCCACCTTGGGAAGGTGGCATACTACCGGTGTACTAATCCCGCAATCCACCATATTTTACCAGATTTTGGTATATACT
>MFZO01000008.1:1518-2602 GCA_001788015.1 Candidatus Roizmanbacteria bacterium RIFCSPHIGHO2_02_FULL_38_11
TAGCTCGTAGAAGCAGAAGAAATTTTTTAATTACTATAATCATAATTGCCATTCTGCTCTATTCCACATTAATGTGGATCCTTCCCAATTTTATAGGTGGCATTGGGTTTGTTAAAAATGTGATTAAGCCTTCACAAAACAATTCTAATCAATCTTCCGATACTTTAGCCCTTGCTCCTCCTGTGCTAAACATTCCCTACGAGGCAACCAACAGCGCCCAAATTGATATTAAAGGCTTTGGGACTCCTACTTCTAAAGTCAAACTATACATTGATGATGAATCCAGTCAAACAATTGGAGTTTTAAGTGACGGAAGTTTTATCTTTGAAAATGTAACTCTAAACCTGGGCACAAATAATATTTATGGGAAAACTGTAGATGATAAGGGTCAAGAAAGTTTACCTTCTAAAACCATAAAACTTCAATTTGACAATGAAACTCCCTCTCTTAGTATTAACGAACCAGAGGATAGTAAGGTAGTGCAAGGCGGAGATAAAAAAGTTAGGGTTTCTGGTAAAACCGAACCAGGTGTAAAGGTTTTTATTAACGATATGCAAATAATTGTAGGAGGAGATGGAAATTTCAGTACCGATCAACCCTTAAACGAAGGGGCTAATACTATCTCCATAAAAGCAGTTGATGCTGCTTCCAATACTAACGAGCTCCAAAGAAGAGTTAATTATAACCCTTAAGAAACCCAATAACCCACAATAAAAAGTGCAGTAAAAATAGAAAGCAATGCGATAGAAACCACTTGAAAGAAAAGACCGACGTAGCGGTTTTTTATAAGTACCACTAAAATAAAAATAGGAAATACAGGGAGTAAAAACCTCGGCATAGATGAAAGAGTAGGTGTAAAAAGCGGGATACCAACTGAAATTAAGCTATATATTGCAAAAGATGGAGACAAAAACCTGAAAGCCCTTATTGCAAATCCAACCCCAAATATTGCAAAAATTAGATCAAGAAGAATATTAAATTTTGGTGCTGTAAACCCGCTACTTGAAATATTTCCCAGTGTCTGCCAAAATCCAATCACGGGTGTTGCCAGTGTTCTTTGCCAGTGATTTTCGGCTGTGATAAA
>MFZO01000008.1:2610-2718 GCA_001788015.1 Candidatus Roizmanbacteria bacterium RIFCSPHIGHO2_02_FULL_38_11
GATCGCCCGTTTGTTGATACAAAAATATACAATATGAAACAAACCCCAAAGGCGCCAGTAAAATAAACCAATTTTTCCGATTTATACCCTGCTTTGTGAGAATATCTA
>MFZO01000008.1:2795-3955 GCA_001788015.1 Candidatus Roizmanbacteria bacterium RIFCSPHIGHO2_02_FULL_38_11
AATTTGTTCTGTCTTAAGAAATAGAAGGCGGCAATGGTTAAAAGAAAAAACAACCCCTCGGAATAAGCTGTTAAGAAAAAGAAAGAGGTGGGGAAAAACAAGAGGGCCAAAATCGCCTTTTCGGCAATCTTTTTGTCAAAATCACCTGCCACCAATTTATATAGTAAATGCAATCCTAAAAAGGTGGCTGTCACACTTATTAAAATCGCCGCTAGCAAATAATTTTGCGTTACCTGATTTAATGCTTTAATAGTCAACGGATAAAGCGGGAAAAAGGCATACTGGAATTTTTGGCTATAACCACTTTCCGCGATCCCCAAGTAATGACCACCGTCCCAATTTCCTAAGCTTTCCCAAAAATTATTATTAAATTTGCCAGATTGTGGTAAAGTCGAAAAACCAAAGTAGGCCACTGATAAAACTACTGTCAACCAGATGATAAAAATATAAACCACATTAGGATATAATCTCATTGCATGAATACTCTTTTGGTTTTGATTCTAGCACTGGCTGTAGCAAGCGGTCAATTAATCAGGATACCGGTCGGAACACAAGGTGGTATTACCATTTTAGATATTACCGTTTCACTTTTGTGTCTTGGGGGACTCTTAAAACTTAAATTTAATCTTAAGAAGTCTCCTCCTCAAATTATTTCAGCCTTAGTTTTTTTAAGCTTAGCAACCCTCTCTTTAATTTTTACACCACTGAATCTGAAGACAGAAGAATACATAATCAGTTTTTCTTACACCGTCAGATTTTTTCTCTATGTGCTTTTTACTTGGCTTATCTTTTCAAATGCTTTTGGTGATTTGAAAGAAAATGTGACTAAAGTCTTTTTGCTTTCCGGAATCTCATTTGCATTTTTGGGACTTTTGCAATTTCTACTGTTTCCTAACTTAAATTTCTTAAGTATCTTAGGATGGGACCCCCACTATTTTAGGACGGTTTCCACATTCCTAGACCCCAACTTTGCAGGAGCATTTCTTGTACTGTCATCAATATTGGTATTCCAAAATTTCGCAAATGACAAAAAATGGAACACTATCTTTTTTTTGATAATTTATTTAGCGCTTCTAACTACCTTTTCGCGCAGTAGTTATTTGATGTTTCTGGTAAGTGGATTAACTTTTTCTTTCTTAAAAAAATCAAAAATTTATATT
>MFZO01000008.1:3987-4958 GCA_001788015.1 Candidatus Roizmanbacteria bacterium RIFCSPHIGHO2_02_FULL_38_11
GGTTGCCCAACCCCGTAATATAGACAGGGAACAATCAGCCTCCTCCCGTTTAAATACCTGGGAACAAGGGATTACCATTTTTCAAAAATATCCAGTTCTGGGTATCGGGTTTAATGCATATAGATATGGGATAAGAGAGTTTAAATTAGGGGATGAGCAGTTTTTGCAAAGCCACGGCTCGTCCAGCAATGATTCTTCACTTTTGTTTGTATTATCTACTACCGGAATAATCGGCCTTTTAAGTTTCCTCTATTTTCTATTCTCTCTTGTCCATGCGAATTATTCGAATAAGCAAATCATTGTAATCCCAGCTCTTCTAGGGCTGTTTGTCCATTCCCTGTTTGCCAACAGCCTTTTTTATCCACCAATACTTGCTTGGATTCTGATCATTTCAGCAATCCCCAAAAAGTAATTTTTTTCTCTTTCATAAAACTTTCTATATATTCATCACTTACCTTTCTACTTGACTGAATCCTCTTTCTTTCGTGAAGAAGTTGTGGCAGGTGAAATAAAATCCAAAGGTCTGCCAAAACCGGGGGCCAAAAATATCCATTTCTTAACTGATAAAAAATAGTGTTTAAGTGCACTAAGATTATTTTTAACCACCGCCATTTTTTAAATAAAATACTAACAGGGAAGTCCTTGACGATGGTTTGAGTCATATTTCTAAACTGCCAGTATTCTACATGGGCTGAGAATTTCTTGGCTGTTGCTTTATGTTTGTGGAAAACCTTCGCTTCAGGACAGAAAATAGATTTATATCTTTGAAACTGTGCTCTAAAGGCAAAATCTACCTCTTCAGAATACATAAAATAATTTTCATCAAATAAACCTAATTTTACGAAACTCTCTCTTCTGAATAGCGATGCACCACCTGTTGCCCCAAAGATATATTGCTCGCTATTATACTGTCCTTTATCTTTCTCTTGCCAATCTATTGACCTGGCTTGACCAACTTCATTTATTAAAAT
>MFZO01000009.1 GCA_001788015.1 Candidatus Roizmanbacteria bacterium RIFCSPHIGHO2_02_FULL_38_11
ATAAAATGAAAGAAAGGGTTATTGATAGAAGTAAAAATCCACCTACAGATTCCTTTGAAATAAATGAAGAAATGTTTGACAAATATTTAAAATATTGGGAACCACCAAAGAAAGAAGAAGGTATTCTTTTAGCTTCTTAATGAATTAAAGTTCTGATTGCTTCAGCTAGGAGAGCAAAATGATTTGGAGCATTATAGCAATCCTTTTATTAATACTCAAAAATAGAGGTTTGAACTTATAGTATACTGCATACATGAAACCCTTCCGGTTTAGCCCGATAAAAAATAAAACCCAGTTATTTAAGGCAATTGAATATATTCATTTTGAATCATATAGACTATGCAAGCAAAATCTTGGTTACTATTTACCAGTTGCTGGGAATATAGGTGTCTTTTGCCATTATGAAGAAGAGTTCAAACTGTTGATTAAGATTAGAGAAGAACTGACAGATCTATCTGATAACTGGAACCAGAAATATTTTCGACTTTATAAACCTATCGTTATTCCCGCTAAAAAAAGCATACCGGAGACAACTTATACCTATCTCTATATCCGTAAACCTGACCCTGAACATACCCACGTCGGTGATGTAGATTTTTACCTCGAACCTCGTAAATACAAAGAACTAAAACAATCTTTATTGTCCGGAAAGGTTATGGAGGGAGTCAAGATATTTGAGCGACCAGATCTTGATTTGATCAGGCTATATGATCCGGATACTGATATTAGTGCCTTTGTCGGTAAAAAGACAATGACAGAAAACGTAGGAGTAAAAACAAATTTAGGAAACAAGAGTTAGCTGAAATTCTGACTTAAAACTATTAAAAACACTTTTAATATTTTCTAAGCTTAATCCAAGTTCAACCTTCCTGTTCCTGAATATATTAACTAGGGGGAGCTTGCTACTTGTTTAGATTGTCAAATTAATCTTTTTAAATAAACTGGTGATTGGATTTAGGTTTTTTTTCAAAACAAAAGAGTATACTTAGACTATAATGACTGACTCAAATAATGAAATAATACCGGTCATTTGGAAAAAACCTCATAACAGTTCCAACTTATTTCACGTGGGAACTCTTAATATCCTTCTTGATCAATTTATCAAAAGATACAGGAAGAGACTTCAAATTCGACACATCATGATTGACTTAGAGATGCCAAAAGATGCAGCCGGTTATTCTGATAAAACTTTCATCGTAAAACTGCACTTGAAGCTTATAGAGGGAAGAATTCTTATTGCAGAAAGCAAAAAAAGAAGTATTGCCGATGTAATGAGGGACATAACAAGAAAAATTGATAACCAAACCCGTTCAACCGATCGCCAAAAACACCCAGATAGTACACGCAAACACGGATAAAAGAAGTTCTGTATTTTCATTAGAATTTATCCGGCGGAAAGTTCGAAAATCATTCCTTCGATAAACTCAGGACTATAGCATCCAGTCGAGCGAGCAAAATTAATTTAAATTATTCTTTTGTAACCGGAGTTTTCTTTTTGGGGGTCTTCGTTCTCTTTTGGGCAATGATTGTTATTTCCTCGGGTTTTGCTTTTGTTTCCTTTTCTCCCTTTACGGGGGTAACCGTAAGCATCTCTAATATTTTGTCCAATTTGCGGTTAATTACCTCAAACTGTTCGTTTTTTTGTGGCCTTGACTCGCTTCTTCTTTCAAAATCGGGCCTTCTTGAGCTTCTGTCTTGAAACCTTCTTGATTCGCCTCTACCGCCTTGATTTCTAAAACATTCGCTGCAGTAAACCGGTTTACTGCCGGTTGGCTCAAAAGGTACTTCACAATCCCTGCCACAATTGCTGCAAACGGCTTTATGCATTTCTCTTTCCCCGCCATGGCCGCCAAAACTTGGCCTTCCGAAATCCCTTCGGCCAAAGTCTCTTCTTGATCCTGATCTGTCGTCTCGATTAAATCTTCCCATTTATCCGTATGTTAACACACTGTTAATGCGATAACAAGCATTGGTCCTGAGACGTTATTCTACAGCAGTTTTTTCAATTGTTCTAAGGAATCCCAGTCATGAATGGAGATAGGGAGTGTTGTAGTGTTTAGTTTTTTTAATATTTTTATTTTTCCTTTAACAGCTTCTTGGGAAATCAGATCGGTTTTGGTTAACAAAATGATGGTTTTTTTTGACAGAATATTCTTATTATATCTTGAGATTTCTTCAACCACTGTTTTATAGTCTTTTTCAATGTTTTCAGACTCGACAGAAATACAATGTAATAGTAATGATACTTTTTCAATATGTTTTAAAAACTTAATTCCCAAACCTTTTCCTGTAGAAGCGCCCTCGATAAGTCCAGGAATATCAGCGAGAACTTTTCCATCAATAACTCCAAGATTTGGTTCAAGCGTAGTAAAAGGGTAGTTGGCAATTTTTGCATGAGCATTTGTTAACTCATTCAGTAGGCTACTTTTCCCGGCGTTAGGAAGACCGATGAGACCATAGTTGGCTATGAGTTTAAGAATCAGGGTAATTTTTTTCTCTTCACCTTTTTGCCCCGGAGTGGCTTTACGGGGAGTTTGATAAGTTGAGGTTTTAAAAGAACTATTCCCAAGTCCACCATCTCCGCCCCGGCAGATTAAAACACTAGATACATATTCCGTCAAGACAACTTCTTTATTGATTTCGGTATCAATTACGGTTGTATTGGTCGGGACCGATAAATATAAATTATTACCTTTTCTCCCGACTCGATTATTTGAACCGCCCATTTGACCGTTTTCGGCTTTAAATGAAGTTATTTCTGTGTACTTTTTTAAATCCGTAGAATTTGAGGTGGTAATAAAATATACATTCCCACCTTTACCACCATTTCCGCCGCATGGCCCCCTTTTATTGATAAAAAAAGCTACCTTCCCCGGCCCGCCATCACCGCCTTGAACTGATATTCCAGCTTCATCTATAAACATAATTTATACCTCAATCATATAGAATTTGACTCTTTTTAGAGGGGGAAAATATTATATCATAATGTAACCTTCTCAACCTCTTCTCTTATTCGCTGCATTAACTTAAAATCCTTCAGTTTTGTTCAGGATAATAATCTTTAACTCAACCCGGCATAAAAAAACTCATTTTGAACTACGACTTGTTTTACGGATCTCTTTTTGTTTCAATTAAACTGAGTATAATCTATGAAAATAAAAGGCTTTATAATTTTCAGCCTTTTCCTCTTTCTTTCTATCCTTGCTTTTAATTCTGTTTTTGCTGAAGACAAGATCTACTCGGGCGGCATGATCCCGAAACTGCCCAAAACTCCCAACGACCCAGAGCTTTCTAATGGTCACGTCTATCCCAACTGGGGTCCTCCCTGCCAAAGATACACTTATTCTGTCATTTACCGTGATAAAGAAGGGAGAGAGCCAGAATACATGAAGATCTATTTCAACGGCAAAATGATTGACTTAAATAAAACCAATCCGAATGATAATAATTATAAGAATGGTGTTCGCTATGAATATAAGTATGTACCGAACAAAATCGACTCTAACTTTTATTACTTTGAGGCATCCAATGGAGTCGGCAAAGCGCGCGCTTCAATTATCGATTCTCCAGACAACGGCCCGGTTCTTTTTACATCAGCCTTTGATAAAAACGAGATTGCTGTTGTTGATAAATATTCGGGCAAAAAGATTTTAAGCTTTTCCACAGGTAAAGAGTGGATTGGCGGAATCGCACTATCAGATGACGGAAAATATTTGGCAGCAAAAGCCTCAAAGCATATCTACCTTTTTGACATTACAAAAGCGAAAGAGCCCTTGTGGAGTTTTGACTGTGAACAGTGCCGGATAGGTGACGACGTTAAAGGTGGGATTGACATCTCTGGCGACGGGTCAAAAATAATTGCTGCATTTGGTGAGAGAATTGCCTTATTTGATAAATCCAGCAACAAGCCGGTTTGGATCTATAAGGAAGCGGGAAATTCCTACAATGTGGCAATTTCCAAAGACGGAAATTATATGGCGGCGGCGACCGCAGGAGACGAGTCAAATCTTAATTCAAACCTGATCATTCTCTGGAGCAAAAAGAGCGAAAAACCGCTTTGGCAGTATCACGCTTCCGGAAATTTTCATGACGTTTCCTTATCAGATAACGGAGATTTTATTACAGGCTCAACCGGCTGTCCGGACAGGCGTTTTTACCTTTTTTCCCAAGATTCGAATAAGCCCTTAATAAAGAGTGATCCTTTGACGCGTGACTCCCCGGTGCATAGAGCAAAGATATCAGCCGACGGCGCATTCATAGCGGTAGGGAGTGAGGCAGACGCCGGAGCAGTTTTTTTATTTGCGAAAGATGGAGGACAGGTTTGGAAATTTCCAACCCTGCAAGGAAGTTCAGTCAGGGCTTTGAACTTGACGCCTAGCGGTCGATATATTGGTGCAGCGACTTTTGACGGAGATGCGTATATTTTTGAGAAAGACAGGAACAACCCTATTGCCGGTTGGAAGGTAAATGCGTCTTTGGGTGGAATTGACATAGCCGATGACGGCAGTTTTCTCGCAGCCGGAGGGACCGACAAAATTCTCTACATTTTTGAGAGGGATACAAAAACAAAAACAGAAGTTTCCTTTAGTGAATATATTGAAGAAGTTGACATTTCAGGCAATGGAAAATATGTTGCAGCCGGCACCGGCGGATCGGCTTATTTTTTCGAAACCTACATTTCCCAAGATAGAGGAAAAACTTTTGATTGTTCAAAGGTTACAGAACCAGTATCGGAAAGCCAGATGATGAGAGAAGCGGGATACAGCGAGTCTGGCGAACAGGTGATATCAAGCCCTTGCGGAGATGGAAAGTGCGAGGGGCCGGAAACGATCGAGAACTGTAGAGGGGACTGCGACCCAAAGTCTAAGAGGCTCGAAAGAGTTGATAAAAATTCGCAGGGAAAATTTCCCGGAATGCTCACGGGTTTTGCTTTCCTAGGATCGATAATGGGGTTGATTAGCTATTTTCTCATTGTGAAGTTTAACCTTCTTGGTCGGAAGCCAGACGTCAGGCTAAAATTAAATAAAAAAATTATCGTCGGGACTCTTATCGCGGCAACTTTATTTTTACTTTCAACCTTGGTTTTTATGGTTTTAAATAAGCAAGAATCCGTGCAGTATGAGCCGCAAGAAAACACACGTCCTTTTGAGAAAATGAAAAATAGTCAACGACAAGAGGAAAGTCCGGGCGGGAAACAAGCAATCTGTGGAAATGATATCTGTGAACCAGGACTCGGAGAAAGCAAAGAAAACTGTCCAAAAGACTGTTCAGCCCAGTAATAAACTACTTAATAATCTTCTTTTGCCTGAAGAAAAGGAACATTGATCCACCAATAAAAACGGTTACCATGACAAGTAAACTTCCATATAAAAATCTGTCAGCCAAATATAGGAATGTCTTTTCATAAAAAAGGTATCTGACAGTTGCTTTCAAGCCGTGAATAACGAGACTGTATAAAACTCCCAAGAAAAACAAGTTGCCATATCCAAAATCTGCTGTCTTAATTAATTTATAAGCCGAAACGGCAATACAAATTTCCCAAACCAACTGGCTTATCCTTATTGAAATTAATCCGTCATCAATTTTAAGACCAAACAAATATTGCCAAGCTACAGTCGCAATAGAAATAAGAATAAGATACCAAATTGGCTTAATGTATTCTCCTAAAGTTTTGCCAAAAATTTTGATTCTAAAGATGGACAGGACGGAAAAAAAGACAATTATTGCAAGAAGAATAATAAAGACAACCGGATCACTGCGTTTTTCTAAAGAAGGAATTTGTGGTAAAAGATCCAGTTTGTCACCAGCAGTAGTAAATGCTTTACCAGTCTGAGGGCAATCGACTTTTTGGTTTCCAACAAAACACTCTCGGTTTTTTGTTTCGATTTTCCCTGAATAATAAGCAACCGTTTTCATCTATAAAATCCCCCCAAACGGGGAAGAATTTGGGTTTTGACTAAAATAATTCCTAGGATAGTCAGAATGATTATGGCGATAATATCGAGAAGTTGCTTTTTATTTTTCATAAAAATCCTTACTAATTATAAGTAGATCAAATAAAAACAAGTTTTGCAACTTTTAACCAAAATTTACTTTAAAATATAGTGAGTAGAATGGTGGGTAAATCAAGAAATTTGGAATAACTGCTTGCTTTCTTGTTCTAAGTTGCTAAAATCCTCCTCTTTTTTTATCCATCCAAACGCTCGAAAATCGTCCAGTCGAGCGAGCCAAATGGAAAATTGCTCCGAGCTTAACTACAATAGCTTTCACGCAAGAGGTGTAAAAAAAGAAAAAGTGTGTTTTAGCAGTTTACAATAACTCATTACGCCTGAAAGGTGTAGTTAGTATTGAAAAATTATTTTAATTTTGTCAAACTCAGACTATAAGTATGGTTTGGGGGTGAGATTTATGGCAAAAAAAACAAATAACAAATCAGCATTTTCTTCCTTCCTGCCCATGCTACTGTTTTTTGCTGTAGGGTTTTTTCTGGGCGCGTTTATAACACGATACAACGCCGATAAGAATGTCTTGGGAAATAACACTACGGGTTTTGATCAATTCGGTTATAACTACCAGGCAAGACTATTCAACGGCAAGGCCGACGGCGTGGACAAAACTTTGGACGGTACCTTTTGGGGCGACCCGACTTATGCCAATGATAAGTTGGTAATGAAGTGGTCTAAAGCCTGGGATGATGCCAGGTTCAACGGAGCCGATTGGTCGTCCGCAGCCTGGACTGACAACGAATGGAACGGTAAAGTACCCGGCGGAAGCGGGGAGACTTGGCATTACAAGATAGTTTGGGTCGGACCTGAGGGCGAGAGCAGCCCGTACTGGCATGATGGCGGATATCCGATCTGGGGGGAATTCGAAGTGATTTTCTCCCAGGGAACTGTCGTGAACGAACACTTTTGGGATGCTCATGCTAATCCCGCAGGCTATACCTCAAACTGAATTAAGGCAGCCTAACTTAGCTGAAATTAAAGAAAATCCCCGGACAATTAAATCCGATGATTTTTCTATTGTGTATTTTTTTACCTTTTTGCCAAAAAAGGTGTAATATTAGCCTGAAAAAAAGGAAAAGTATTTTCTATCAATTCACAACAATCCGCAACACCTGAAAGGTGTATTTTATACACTTCTTCTTTCATGTTATAACCATCACGTTTACGTCTGGTCCCATATCAAAGGTATTTTACTTTTGTAAATATGCTATTTTAGCTGTACAGTATAATGAAGAATGATTATCTTTCAGTTCCTGCTGGTTATTTTTCTAGTTTTATTAAACGGTTTTTTTGTCGCTTCAGAATTTGCACTTGTAGCTATTCGCAAAACGCGTATCGAAGAATTAGTAAAAAAAGGCAATGCGTCTGCTAAATTAGTTTTGCAAGCAGTCAATAATCTTGAAAGTTATATATCAGCGACGCAATTGGGAATTACATTGGCAAGTCTGGCTTTGGGATGGATTGGTGAACCTGCAATCGCGCGTTTTTTGGAGACATTCTTCTCTTTTTTACCTCACGATGCCGCCTTCTTAACCGCGCATACACTGGCCGTAATAATAGCTTTCTCCTTAATTACTTTTCTCCATATCGTACTTGGAGAACTGGCTCCAAAAACTATTGCTCTGCAAAGCGCTGAAAAGACTTCACTGGTCGTCATTTTTCCTCTGATGATTTTCACCAGAATTTTTAAACCGTTTATCTGGATTCTTAACGGTGCGGGTTCATTGGTATTAAAGTTATTTGGCTTTTCTGCTCCTTCAGGACACCAACTGGTGCATTCAGAGGAAGAAATTAAAATGATACTTGCCCAAAGCGCTGAAGGTGGAGAATTGGATAAACGGGAAGTAGAAATGATCCATAAGGTCTTAGAGTTAGGCGATATTCCTACCAGAAATATCATGCTGCCGCGAACGGAAATAAAAGCTATTGCTGCGGATATCACCATCAAAGAATTAAAAAAGCTAGTTCGTAAAGACAACCTTAGCCGTTACCCGGTTTATAAAGGCACGATAGATACGATCATCGGCTACTTGCATGAAAAAGATTTAAATAATTTCAGGACGGATAAAAATGACATGTCTTTACTGGAAAGCGGACTTGTTCGGGATATCATTAACGTGCCTGAAGTACAGCGCATCGATGATGTTTTACAGGCAATGAGGAAAAGGAGAGTCCATCTGGCAATAGTCAATGATGAGTATGGCGGGACATTGGGGATAGTTACCCTAGAAGATATCTTAGAAAATATTGTGGGTGAAATATATGACGAGTTTGATAAGACGGAATCTACAATACGAAAACAGTCAGACGGAACATATATAGTTGACGGATTAGTCCCGCTTCAGGTTATCCAACAAAAATTTAAAGTACCCATTAAGGGTCAGGGATATATTACTATCGGAGGAGTGGTATTTGGATTGTTGGGTAAAGAACCTAAATTGGGAGATACTATACAGATTGGAAGTTTGCAATTAAAGGTTAAAGAAATTGAAAAAAAAAGGATTAAAACTCTAATTCTATCTAAAGTTAACATTAGAAAATAATTCGCTCGGGAGAAGTGGTATTAATAAAGCGGCGCTTCGCTATTATATTAAACAGGTATTTGAATTCGATTCAAAATGAGAAAATAATTATAACAGTACTTCAACCAACGCAACTTTTTTAAAATAGGTAATACATATTGACAAAATGTAATACATACTATAGTATAGTAATACTATGATAGGTTATTCAACCGTTACACAAAAAGGTCAGATTACAGTTCCTGCAGGTATTAGAGAAGAGTTGGGGTTACTTCCCAGGCAAAAGGTAGTGATCATCAAACAGGGGGATTCGGCAGTTGTAAAACCTGTGGCAAATTTTTACTCACTTCGTGGTTCAATAAAGCCTAAAAAGCGACCGGAAGATTTTAAAAGAATGCGTAAGAACTTCATTGACTACTTGGCCAGGCGGAAAAAAACATGAAGAAACTAATAGTTGATACAAATATCTTTTTACGATTTCTTACAAATGATATTCCCGAGCAAGCGGCTAGAGTTGAAAAACGTTTTAAGGATGCTGAGAAAGGCAAGTTGCATCTCATTGTTTTTCAAATTACACTCGTTGAAGTGTTATTCCAACTTGAGCATTGGTATAGACTTAAAAAAAATGAGGCAGTTGAAAAAATGATAAAACTTTTCTCTCCGAACTGGTTCGAGATTGATCATAAAGACGCAGTTTTTGAAGCTTTAAGCATATATAAAAGCAGAAGTATTGATTTTGTTGATCTTATGATGTGGGCCATAGCAAAAAAAAGCAAATCAGCAATTTTATCTTTCGACAAAGATTTTGATAAACTAGAACCAAAACTTCGTTTGAATCCGTGAATTATTTTTTAGTTGATGTAACTTATTAAATGAATCTTACATTTAGAGAATATAAAGACAAAGATAGAGCTTTGAAGAACAAATTAGAAATTGGCCCTCATAAGTTAGGCGAAGTTTTAAAAATTTATTTAGACGAAGAATATAGAAGAAAAGGCATAGGGAAAACCATGCTTCAGATGATGGAAAAATATTTCAAGGAAAAAGGTTGTAACAGCATGTGGATTTCAGTCTTTGCTCCAAACGAGAACGCTCACAACATGTATAAAAAGTTCGGGTTTGTGGATCGTGAAATCGGAATGCTTAAACAGATTTAATTTGATTTCGCTTGGTGATTATTTTACAGGACCAAAGGGGAAATTCAAAAATCATCCCTTCAATTTATCTAACTTTTTTGACGTGTTTTTTAAACCAAAGGGAGATTTGTTGTAAAGATAGATTTTTAGTATCAATCTGTAAAACAAAATTGACGACATCTTTATTATTCGACTTTATATCATAACCATTGATATTTAAAAATCTTAATGTCGAAAAAAAACCAGTTCTTTTATTGCCGTCTTCAAAAGGATGATTTTTGATTAAGGACTGAATTAAAGAAGCTGCTTTTAACCAAATATCAGGATAAAGAAGCTTTCCGGCAAAACTCATTTTTGGTCTTTCAACAGCGGAAT
>MFZO01000010.1 GCA_001788015.1 Candidatus Roizmanbacteria bacterium RIFCSPHIGHO2_02_FULL_38_11
GGGAAAGTGTCGAATGTTACAGTCGCCTTCATCCCGACTTTTACTTTTGGAACATCTATTTCCGTCAGATTGATAATGACAATGGGGAGAGCATCGGTTTTCACGCTGGCTATTCTAGTAGCGTTTTGTGTGTTTGTCTGCGAATTTATCGATTCGGCTATCACCTGTCCAACCCGTAAAGATAATCCCGTCACTGTTCCGGAAATGGGGGCATAGACAGTCGAAGAATTCTGCTGGTAAGAATACCAAGCTGCATTTATTGCGGTCTGGGCTTGGTTAACGATATTCTGTTGGTTCTTATATTTTGCTTCGGTTGCGAGCCAATCGTCATTCGCAATATGAAATTCGGGGAGAGATCTGTTGATATTATTTGGTGTGCCGTCTGAATTCTGATAAGTTGAATTTTGCGCTATATCCATGAATGTTTTCCATTTGCCAAACATCGTGGACTGGGTGGTATAAAGATCGGCTTTTGCCGATTCCAGACTGTTTTTTGCGCTTTGATAGCTTGCCAATGATTGAGAAGATCTCTGTTTTCCCTGCAGGTCGAGTTCGATCTCCGCGATTCTGTCACCTGTCTTTACCTGGTCTCCGTCATTGACGTATACATTTGAAATAACTCCTGTAGCTTGGGTTGATACAGATGTGCTGTTAGTAGCCGAGACGTTACCCGAACCGGTAACCGAGACGACAAGAGTTCCCTTTTCGGCCTGTGCAGTCTGGTACTGAACTTTGTCTTTTTGAGCTGCCGTAATTTTAAAGAAAAAAAACCAGCCTAGACCGATGATTATTAGCAATAAAATTATTTTATTTAGCAAGGAAAGATTTAGATATCGGTTTTTGATTTTGAATAGAAAACGCAAACCTTTCATAAACTGTTTTTACATATGTCATCCCGAACTTGTCCCGATTAAATCGGGATCAGATGCTGAAACTAGTTCAGCATGACAAGTAATTTTTATTTTAAAATCCGAAACTGAAAATTGACTGAAGGATTTTATTTAATCGGTAAACAAACTATAATTTTTGTTCCTTTTTTAAGTTTGCTTTCAACGCTTATTGAACCGCTATGCATAACAACAATTTTTTTGGCGATGGAAAGGCCAAGCCCGTATCCGCCGGCTTGAGTTTTTGAACGGGCAAAATCCGCTCGGTAAAATCGATCGAAAATATTCGGCAAGTCTTTCTCGCTTATACCAATTCCGTTGTCTTTCACGGAAATCGCTATTTGCTTATCGAGTTTTCTGCATTCCAGCACAACTTGGCTTTTTTTCGCACTGTATTTTACGGCGTTATCCAAAAGGATGACTAACAAATCGACAAGCGCGTATTTGCTTCCTAAAAATCTATTGTCTTCGATGTTTATTTTGATTGAGATATTTTTTTGCCTAGCCAAAGGGGCTATTTTTTTTAGGGCTACTTTTACTACTTCTGAGATTGATACTTCTGTGAAAAGTTTGATTCCATTTGGTTTCTGGTATTGAGCCAGCTGCAGTAATTCATCAGAAAGAGATTGGAGACTGTTGACTTCATTAATACTATCTTTAATAACTGTCTTGGCATTTCCCAAGGTAAGATTTTTGTCACGCAAGGAAACTTCCAAGGAAGTTTTTAGCGCCGTCAAGGGGGTCCTAAGTTCATGGGATGAATCGCTGATGAATCTGTTTTGTTCGTCGACCATTTCTTTAATCGGTCGGAGAGTACGCCCGGCGAGAAAATAACCGACGCCTCCTGAGATAATTAGAATCCCAGCGTTAATAAAGACAAGAACAAAAGCCAGTCTATCTTCTGCTTCTTTGACGATATCCTGATCAAGAGGCAAGATAAATTTCGCTCGCAAATCCTGCGGCGGATGATTTTCGTCAAAAAACCTTCGCTCAATTCTGAAACGCTGTAAGCGCTCAAACCTCTCAAATTCATGTGTTAAAACCCGATAAATTACTCCACTGAAAGAGACACTGATCAACATGATGATAACTAAGTACCAAGCTGTAAGTTTTATTCTTGCGTTTTTAAACATTTTAAAAAATCTCAAAACTCAAATGTAAGATGTCAAATCCAAATCTTAAATCCCTAAATCTAAAATATACAAACTATCAGAATTGAGTTTCGGTTTTGAGTTTTGAGCTTCGACATTTGAGATTTTATTCTATCTTATATCCAAATCCTCTAACAGTTTTTATCAGGGGGTTTTTCTTTTTGAAAGGAACGTCGATCCTGTTTCTTAAGTTTTTTATATACACTTCAACCGTATTGGGAAGGATATCTGCGTCATAGTCCCAGACATGGTTGATGATCTGTTCTTTTTTGAGGATCTTTCCTGCATTCCGCATCAGGTATTCAAGCAGCGAGAATTCCTTACTGGTGAGTTTGATTTTTTTGCCGCCGCGCTCTACCTGGTAAAGTTTTGTATTGAGGCGCAGGTCTTCAACCGACAGAACTTCATCAAGCGCTGTTTTTGGCCTGCGTGAAAGAGCCCTTACTCTAGCCAAGAGCTCTTCAAATGAAAACGGTTTGGTTAAGTAATCGTCTGCGCCGGAGTCCAACCCTGTAACTTTATCTTCTATCTGACCTTTGGCGGTCAACATTAGAACAGGTGTATGGATTTTGTTTTTTCGCAATTTTTTGCAGAAAGTTATTCCGTCCATCTGGGGAAGCAAAATATCAAGAATAATCAGATCATAGTCCTCGGTTGAGGCCAGATCATACCCGTCATTCCCCAAGTAGGCTACGTCGACTACATAGGTCTCCAGTTCGAGACCCTTCTTGATTGAATTGGCGATCCGATGTTCATCCTCGACAACCAATATTCTCATGCGTAGGATATTATATCTCTTTGCTGAAAAATAACTGAAGAAAAGATGCTTCCTAACCCCGCTAGAACACTTGACTTATTGCAAATCATTTGCAATAATAATCGCAATGAACGCATTCGATAAGCTTCGATCAAAAGGACACAGGATCACAAATCAAAGAGAAAACATACTGCAAAAAATAAAACATCACCCTCAAACTGTTGAACAAATACATGAAGAGCTTGAAGATAAAGTCGATTTGGCTTCTGTTTATCGAGCGGTAAAGCTATTTGTTAAAAACGGCGTAGTAAGAGAAGTTAATCTCAATGACGGAAAAAAAAGATATGAACTGATTGATGAAAAAAATCATCACCATCACTTTGTCTGCAATAACTGTAGGTCAATAAAAGACGTCTCGTCACGCCTTGAAGATAGAATGATTGAAGATTTTCGAATGAGTACAAATCTCAAGATTGAGGATCACTCTATTCAGCTATTTGGACTTTGTCAAAATTGTATAGATTTATGAACGTTTTATATTCCATTATTATAGCTAGCTTAGCGGTAAGTCTAATTTCTTTAATTGGAGTCATCTTACCATTTTGGCAAAAGCTGGCTGTCAGGAAATTAACAACCTATCTGGTGGCTTTTGCCGCGGGCGTGATGTTGACGACAGCGTTTATAGATCTTTTACCGGAAGCTTTAGAAAGTAATACTTTCGATAATATTTATGTCTATGGATTATTGGGTATTATAGTTTTTTTCTTGATAGAAAGACTTATTATCTGGTTTCACCACCATGATAAAATTCATGTCGAACCTACAGCCTATCTAGTTCTTCTGGGAGACGGTCTGCATAATTTTTTTGACGGGCTGGCAATAGCCGCAGCATTTTTAGGTAATCCTGGATTGGGTTTTGTAACCACATTAGCTATCTCCGCTCACGAAATACCCCATGAAATTGCCGATTTCAGCATATTGATACATGCGGGTATGAAAAAAACGAGAGCCTTATTTTATAATTTTATCTCTGCTCTCACTGCGCTTCTAGGAGCTATTTTAGGATTCTATTATCTCAATAAGTTTGAGAAAATGATCCCTGCCCTTTTAATGTTTAGTGCCGGCATATTTATTTATATCGCCTGTTCGGATTTGATACCTGATTTGCATCAGGATTTTAAAAGACAAAGAAGATGGTCAACCACATTTACTTTTATAGCAGGAGTGCTTCTAACTTACTTTTTGATAACCTCATTAGAGCGTTAATTATTTTCAAAATTAAAAAACTAATCGGTTGACCCAAGACGGAGCTTCGGCTTTTTCAACCTGATCATATTGAGGAGTATATGGCTTGATGTCAACGACTGGAGTACCATCCAATATGTCCAAGCCTTTTACTTTTAACACATTGCCCTTTCTTGAAATCAGCTTGACGGTAGTGAAAGCGATCCTGTTTGGTCTTTGGGGACAGCGGCAGGCAAAGATTCCAACAAACGGGATGTCGCTTCTACCTTGAGGATGGTGTCTAAGATGACACTCCTTTTCCTGATCCATCCAGTAGACGACTATAATATGAGAATAGTCTTCTATCCCATCCAGTCCTTTTGCATATTTTTTATCAATCACAATTTCGCTGACAACATCCTTCCAACCAGGAAGCGTTGGCTTCTTAACAGTATTTTTTGCGTATCCAAGTGGCACGATTCTAATCGTGCCATTTTTATCCTGTTTATCCAGAAATGTACAGAACTCGACCTTCACCATATCGATTTTAATCTTACATCAAAAACTGAAAAAGTGAGGAAAGATACTATCATATTTATAACGCAAAAGCTTTTCTAAATCTTTCTGGCAAATCTACCCCTGCTTCTCTAAACATTAAAAGTAAAATGCCGTGGTGCATATATTCGTGATTAGAGATTGCCTGAATCTTATTAACGTTTTCTTCAAACTTTTTTTCATCAAAATCTTTTAAAAGTTTTTCTAATTCAATAAGCTGCTGTTTAAGAATGTAGCTGATTTCTTGTTTTTTAATGTTTCTTTTTTGAATTACTTCATCGTTTCTAACCAATATTCCAAATTTTTTGTTTTTATTATTTGTTAATATTCGATAGTAAGTATCCGTTGTGGTTACAATACATTGAAATTGCCAGATTATAGGCTGGAAGGTGAATTTTTTAGAAGAGGCTTTATAATCTAAAATTCCATTATCATCCGCCTTCTCAAACATCTCAATTGTATTATTTCTTGCCCATTTAAAGCTCTTGAATAACTTCTCAAGTGCGGGATTTTTAAAATTCATATACCCCATATTATTACTTCTCCTTATTGATTTTCTTCCAAAGCCAGATGCCAAGAAGAATTAAATCAATCAAAACAACAACCCAGAATAGCCAAAAAATAAGACCAAAAAATCCAAACCCTCCCCATCCCATCATATTGTTCAAACCACCGAAACCCATCATAGAGTTCTCACCTCCCTCCGTCCCGCCGAATCCCGGTGTAGATCGGGAGAAGGCGGATCCCATCATACCCATCATCGCCATAAATCCTTTACTCTGATTTGGAAACACCGCAGATGTATCACATCCGCTAAACCTTTTGCCCATGACAACGTGCATCTGTTCTTCGCCTTTTTCTCCCATCATCTTTATCATCATATTATTCATTGCCTCATGAGAATCTCCCATCATTTGGCCCATAAAGTATTCTCCCAACCTCTCAAAATCCTCCTCAGACAATTTATCACAGGCTAGTTTTTTTTTCTGGAGCTTATCCCAGACCGCTTTTCCTTCTTTTTCTTCTCGTGCGGTGTGGTCATCTTGAGCCAGAATAGGAGTCACAGATAGAAGCAAAAAAATAATTACCGGTAGAATAAATGTAAAATTTATTCTCATTTTGAGATAAGTATAACATTCCACTTGACTTATATTCTAAAGTGTTTTACTATATCCCTATAGGGGGGACTTAAAAAATAAAACATAAAAATTAAAATCTTATTATGTACAAGCCTAAAAATTTGCAAGACAGAATTACACATAGACTTAAAATTTCTCTTGGCCATCTGGAAAAAGTAATTACTATGGTGGAAAACCAAGAGTACTGTATTGATATTTTGCATCAACTCCAAGCAGTCCAAGAAGGTCTGAAAAGCACAGGCAATCTCGTGCTTGAGAATCACTTGAAAACCTGCGCGTCAGACGCGATTAAAAAAGGAGAGACTAAAAAAGCCATCGCTGAAATTATGCAAATTCTAGAAAAGAAAAATATATGAACCCGGATAAATTATTTGTAACTATTTCGGGTGCTCTAGCAATAGTCTTTACTTACTGGTTCTTTTTAATGAGAAACGAAAAAACTGTGGTTGCCGCTTCCGATTCTATAGACATAGCAGTAGAGGGTGGGTACTCACCTGAAGTCATATCTATAGCAAAAGGAAAAACAACAAAACTTAATTTCCTGCGCAAAGATCCTTCCAGCTGTCTAGAAGAAGTGGTAATCAGCGAGTTTAAAGTTCGACGTTTCTTGCCGCTTAAAAAGAAAATAACCATAGAGTTGACTCCCAAAAAGGAAGGGGAGTTTCCTTTCTCGTGTGGAATGAATATGTTCCACGGGAAAATTATTGTCAAATAATGAAAACTAACAATTTAAGTAACCAACTAACTAAGCTAACTTTTACCATCAAAGGCATGCACTGCGCATCGTGTGTCAAAATACTTGAGGACTCGCTTAGCAAAGTTGAAGGAGTTTCGAAAGCTAATGTTAATTTAGCAACAGAAAAAGCAACCGTCACCTATAATCCAACAAAAGTTACCGATCAACACTTGCAATCAGCAGTTTCTTCTGTTGGCTATCAAGCAGTAATCAAAGATGAAATGGAACATGAAGATGCGGAAAGACTGGAAAAACAAAAGGAACTGCACGATTTACGAAATAAGGTAATCGTGAGCCTCTGCTTAGGTGGGCTTATTCTCTGGGGAAGTTTTCCTGGACTCATGAATACAGCTCCCGCCCTTCTGCAAAACTTTTTTCTGCAACTTATTTTGGCGACCCCTGTGCAATTTTGGGCAGGTTTGACATTTTACCAGGCGACGATTCCGGCATTAAAACATAGAACTGCCAATATGGACACTCTGGTTGCAATTGGCACCACAGTTGCTTTTGGATACTCTGCCTTTGTCACCTTTTTCCCCCAACTTCTAACTCCCTACACCCTAAACCCTATACCCTATTTCGATGTTTCAACTATCATTATCGGCTTGATCCTACTTGGCCGATATTTTGAAGCCAAAGCAAAAGCAGGCACATCTGAAGCTATCAAGAAGTTAATAGGGCTGCAAGCCAAAACTGCACGAGTGATTCGTAACGGTAAGGAAGCTGATATTCCAATCGAACAGGTTAAGCTTGGCGACCTGATTCGTGTACGACCCGGAGAAAAAATTCCAGTTGATGGGGTAATTGTGGATGGTGAATCTTCAATTGACGAGTCGATGGTGACGGGTGAAAGTATACCTGTTGATAAAACAAAAGGAGATACCGTGGTAGGAGCAACTATAAACAAATCTGGAACATTTGTCTATAAAGCGACCAAGGTCGGACAAGAAACGATGCTTGCTCAAATCATCAAACTCGTTCAGGAAGCCCAAGGCAGTAAAGCCCCCATTCAGCGCCTTGCAGATTTAATCTCTTCTTACTTTGTCCCGGTCGTCATTATCCTTGCCATAGTGACGTTTGTCATTTGGTATGATTTTGGTCCAAACCCGGCATTTTTATTTGCCATGCTCAATACGGTCGCGGTTCTTATCATCGCCTGTCCTTGTGCTATGGGGCTTGCGACTCCGACTGCAATTATGGTGGGGACTGGAATTGGCGCAGAACACGGAATACTGATAAAAGACGCAGAAAGCCTGGAAACCGCTCATAAAATAAACACGATTATTTTCGATAAAACTGGCACACTGACCAAAGGGAAACCGGAAGTGACTGACATAATCGTTCTCGACAAGCTCGAACAATATTCTTCGAGTGGAGCGAAGCGGAATCGAGAAGAAACAATTTTGAAACTTGCTGCCTCTATTGAAAAAGGGTCGGAACATTCTCTAGCCGAAGCAATTGTAAAAAAAGCAGAAAAACAAAGACTCACCCTGAGCAGAGTCGAAGCATTTAAGGCAATTGCCGGTTTTGGCGTGGAAGGAAAAGTTGACGGACAGAAACTTATCTTAGGAAATAGAAAATTAACGAGTAAAGAACAAGTGGATATCAGTGATAAACTGCCAACAGTTGAAAAACTTGAAAAAGAAGGGAAGACGGTTATGATACTCGCTACTAGACCCCATACCCTATCCCCTAACCCCTATGCCCTTCTTGGTCTCATTGCGGTTGCAGATACTTTAAAAGACAGCGCAGTCGAAGGAGTTAAAGCTCTTCAAAACCTCGGAATTGAGGTTGTGATGATCACCGGCGATAACAAAAGAACTGCGGACGCAATCGCAAAAAAACTTGGTATTAAAAGAGTTTTGGCTGAAGTCTTACCAGACCAAAAAGAAGCAGAGGTTAAAAAAATTCAAGCGGAAGGAAAAAAAGTAGCCATGGTTGGAGACGGCATCAACGACGCGCCTGCACTTGCTCAATCCGATGTAGGCATTGCCATGGGAACCGGTACCGACGTTGCCATAGAAGCTGCGGACATAACCTTAGTGAATAAAGATTTACGATCGGTAGCCAGCGCAATAAATTTATCTAAAAAAACCATGCGAACGATAAAACTTAATCTCTTCTGGGCATTCGGCTACAATATAATCCTTATTCCAGTAGCAATGGGCTTACTCTATCCCTTTTTTAAGATTCTTCTCAATCCAATATTCGCATCAATTGCCATGGCAACCAGTTCAATATCGGTTGTCTTAAACTCCTTATTATTAAAACGTTACAAGCTTTAGAGACTGGAAAAAGTCAGGTTTTTGAGACGACTACAAAAGCCGATCCCGGGGTGGTCATTCCCATACTGCAGAAAAATCGAAACTCTCCTAGTTCTTGCGGTGTAAACTCAATCGTCGTTATCTCCTGCCGCAACAAATCCTTGATAATTCCCAGTTTTGGAACAATTATAACTTGAGCGCAGCCCGCAGCATCTTTCGCGTCAATCTGCCACTCAACCGGAACTCCTTGGGTAACGGTAAACCTACTGGGCGTATAACTCAATCCTGAAATCTGCATCTTGGCAATCTGTTTACCATCTACCATTTGTACATTTTGATCTGTCGTCTGTACTCCATTTCTTTGAAAAATACCTAACACGTTAATGTTTAAGTCTGCAAGATTTAAACCGTTTCCTATGTTAAAGACTCCCAGCAAAATTACTAT
>MFZO01000011.1:0-19284 GCA_001788015.1 Candidatus Roizmanbacteria bacterium RIFCSPHIGHO2_02_FULL_38_11
AAGGGTAAGAGAGGGGTAGAACAAACAAAAAAAGAGCGGATTGATTTACCGCTCTTATTTGATTAAATACCAGCCGTTTTTGTTACGCTTCTTGCGGAGGAGGCGAGATTCGAACTCGCGATGACCTTGCGGTCATACAGACTTTCCAGGTCTGCGCCATAAACCAGCTAGGCGACTCCTCCTAATTTAGGCTTATATCAATTTTATCAAATGAAGATTAAAAGACTATTGAATCCTTTTGCATTCGAAAAATATCTCAAATCCGGCGTAAGGAACGTTTACCGCGAAGCGGTATTACGTTTATCAGATAGAGCATTCAGGAAGAAACATTTCTTCTGAAGAAAAAGTGCTTTGTCAGAACATTTGAATTTTTAAGAAATTCATTACGTTTCCCAAATTTCACAAAAGTGGGATTTATAATAACTAGATTTTAGCACTTTGGATTATCTTGTCAAGTATATTTTGATATAATAAAGTCCTATCACCATGGATAAATTATTTAACTACTTAAATAAAAAGGGAATAGATAATCCTACACAAATTCAATCTAAGATTTTAGAAAAAATGCCTCTAAATAATGTAATTGAATTACTTGAACAATGCTTTATTTTGTCAAATCAGAATTCAACTTTTAAAGGTAAACCATCTTTATTTGACTTTGTTGTTAACGAGTCTTTGAGCGGAGGAAGCGTCCCATGTGGTGCAATAAAATGCAGGACAAAACAGGTGATTGATTTAATAAAATTTTCAATTCTTTATAGTGATTCGGTTTTAATAAGTAACCCATTCGATTTTTTCTATAACTATAATTTTGATTTTAAAAATGCCGAGCAAGAATATTTTTTTAGAATTAAATTTTTAGGTTCACTGTTAAATATTTCTTTAATGAAGCCGCTTATTGAAAACAGAAAAATTAGAATAAATAACACGATTCGTGTATTGTGCTCCAACTGTAAAAAAAGAGTAAAAAAAGCTGAGGAAAAAATTCAAGAAAAATTGTGGAAATTCGGTGAAGATAAAATTTATTCAGAATTGCGAAAATCTATTACACTCCAAATTAAAGATGGGGCACTATTCATAAATGGATTAGGTGAATATATCAGTGAAGATCGTGTTGTTTTAAATTTTGGTGTATTACCTAAAGAAATAGTCAGACTTGCTGGTAAATCTGAAAAGGAAATAAAGAAATCTCGAATTCCTATTGTTGTATTTAACAAAATAATTCGTGAGGCAATAGATAGTTTAATGCTTCAAAAATTTGACCCGCTCGAAGGAAACAGATTTACTTATTTAACAAATAATAAAATTGAAACTCAAATGATTGATAATTTATCAGAAATTAAAACAGAACATCTTTATAAACAAAACATAGTTAACGGACTAGCGCATTTAATACCAATACTGGATAATATAAATTTAAAAAAATTAATGGATTTTAGAAAAAATAATCCGGATGTTTTTGTTGAATATCAAAAATCTCTTCAAAGGGCAATTCTAGAAACTAACAAATGCAAAAGTGAAAAAGAATTTAAAGAAGCATTAAAGGAAATCGTAATTCCTAAAGTGAATAAAATTGAGAGAGCATTTCAAAATAGACATACATTGCTTTTATTAGGCACTTCAACAGAAGCAATTAAATCCTTAACAAATTTGGGAATAGGATTAGCGACAAATAATGGATCTAGTATTTTATCAGGATTTATAGATACAGCCATGCTGTGTACTGCAAGTTGTTTAGGTCAAAAATTAATTGATAATGAAATGAAAGAGAACGAATATTATTTTTTGTGGAGAGTAAATAGAGGACTTTAATATAAGTTAAAATGGTTTCCAACGTCGTCACTTCGACTACTTCGATTCCACTCAGTATAAATTCGCTCAGCGCTATAGCCCACGTTCTCTGCATAGAAGCAGAAGCGACTACAAATCAGTTCTTTTAAAAAATATTCAAATCAATTAATATAATACAATATGAATGAGTTTGGTGATCAAATTAGAAAAATGGCCTCCTCATTTAGCAATAGATTTTTAAATACCGAAAGTAGGAGGAAAGATCATGCATCAAGACAGCTTGCCTCAGAAGCTGTTTTACTCTTTGCTAATGCAGAAAACCAACAACCTATAGTTTCATATTCTTCTGCAAGCCCATCCGAATTCGATCTAACAAAAATAAATCCTGGAAGCCTTTTCAGATTAGAAACTTCAAATGAGAAGTTTGGATCATACTATAACTGGTATGTCGTCGGCTCAGTTGAAGGTAATAATGTTCACGTATACGAAATTTGGCACAGAAACAGAAGAGAGGTCGGCCTGGAATTAAAACAACAATTAAGATTGGGGCGAAGCTGGATGCTTCATGAACTTAAACCTTACGAACTGCATTTTAAGATCAGTGATTCTTACAAAGTGCTTCACGGACTAAAAAAAGTTGATCCAACGAATATAGATGTCTTTCATGTAGCTAGATTAGATTTAATGAGTTCGGGTGCTGGACAAAAAATTATCAAACCAAGCAAGGTAAATACAACTACTTTTCAACCAATTACATTACCTAAGACAAGTAGAGTTTAAGTATAGTCTTAAACGGCTATACTATAATACCTTTTTAAAATATAGTTCGAATTTTTTCGTAAAGAGACCACAAGATGACAATTAAGATTGATCATCTCAATATGGATAGATCTGAGGACCCTGGATTTTGGTATCTTTGGGCTCTCGAATTTAATAATACTTTCAGATTACTTTTTAGTTATTCAGATAATTTTCTTAAAAAGTCTCACAATATAAATACTGATCCACCACCACCTTCTCATATTGTTATGTGGACTATTTATGCTCATACTTTGGAACTTTATATGAAAACTTACCTTTTAGCTCTAAAAGCTGTGCAAATCAGTGATTTGAGATACAAATATTCTCATGATTTAGAAAGGCTCAGACAAAAATGCGCAGAGTTAGAACCACAATTTAATAATAAATACCTTACTTGGATTACTCAAGATCTTAAAAAATTCACAAAGATTGACTGGGAATATATAAAATATCCCCCTAAAATTCCGCCATTGAGCAAGAAACCGAAGTTGCGTGATATTCAGCATACGCCTGGAATGTATGGAAAAAAGACAATGCTTCCCCCTTTAGATCTTTTGGAAAAGATAATTAAACCCTTAGTTTATATAAATGACTAATTGTCCACTATTTGGTATAATCAAAATTCATGAACAAAGTTGTAATCGGGATTGTATCACTCATAGCAATTTTTATTTTTCTTCTTGTTGCCTATCAGTTTACCAATACAACTTCAGATAAAACCTTTCCCGAAGTCAGTGTGATTAACTCGACCGACCATGTCACGTGGGCTACCGATTCTGCTAAGAAAAATGTTCTGGTTGAATACAGCGACTTCCAATGCCCGGCCTGTAAGAGTTTTTACGAATTTATGAAATCCGAAATTGAGGCAAGCGGAGCCGCAAACGCCAACATCATGAAAAAAGTCACCTTCGTCTATCGCCACTTCCCTTTGGCACAACATGCTTATGCCGAGGACGCTGCTTATGCCGCAGAAGCCGCAGCAAAACAGGGAAAATTTTTTGAATTTTCTGCCGTCCTTTTCGATAAGCAAAAAGAATGGTCAGAAAACAAAGATGCGGTAAAAAAATTTGAATCCTATGCTAAAGACCTTGGTCTGGATATGGAAAAATTCAAAAAAGACAGAGACTCTAAAGAAACTAAAGACAAAGTCAATGCGGATCTTCTCTCAGGCCAAAAAGCCGAAGTCAACTCAACGCCAACTTTTTATCTCAACGGTAAAAAGCTTGGTCCAATCAACTCATTCGAAGAATTCTTAAAACCTCTTCAGGATCTTTAATTTCGGTTTGTCATTCCGCACCTGATGCGGAATCCAGATTAAATAGATTCCCGCTTTCGCGGGAATGACAATTGAATTCAACCTTCATTTGATAAAATTATCTGTATGCATCTCGATTTAAATGGCAGGACGATAAATTATAAAGTCAGCGGTAATGGTGATTCTTTTCTCCTTGTCCACGGCTGGGGTGGAAATTCCAAAAGTCTTGAGGACCTTGCCACATTACTATCTGCAAAATATCAGGTTATAACAGTCGATTTGCCAGGTTTCGGTCACTCCAGTGGTCCGGATCCAGACTGGGGGGTAGGGGAGTATGCTCAATTTTTAATTGACTTTATCTGCGAGCTTAAATTAAGGCCGGTTATATATTTTGGCCATTCTTTCGGAGGAGCTTTAGGAATTTTTTTAGCAAAAAAATATCCGGAATATATTGGTAAATTAATCTTATCCGGAGCGTCGTATAAACGATATGCTCCAACAACCTCAAAAATAAGTATTTTATTTAAGTGGTTGCCATCCATAGTTAAAAAAGTTTTATATAAGGTCATTTTTCCTCAATCAGATTTATTTAAAGTTCCCAGTCTTGAAAAAAATTTTAGAAAAATCGTCAGACAAGATCTAAGCCCCTTATTACCATCAATTAAAATCCCAACCCTCATCCTTTGGGGCGAGAATGATAAGGAAACCCCTATACTTCAGGCGTACGAATTAGAGAAAAGAATAAAGAATTCACGGTTAAAAATTTTCCCGGACATAGGTCATAACTTGCCGCTGTTAAAGCCGCTAATTGTCTTTGAAGAAATAAATAAATTCATGCATAAAATATGATTTTACTTATATCAGGACTCATACTTTACCTTTTAAAATCTCTCGACCTGCTTTACCTTTTCCAGATCAAGGAATATCGACTGGATAGAATTTTATCTTTTTTAAAAGAAGAAAACGTCTTTAAAATTCTTTACCTTCGTGCGATTAGAATGCCTGCCATATCGCTTCGAAATCTGCTCATTGGTCAAGCTATGCTTTTCAGTACTGTCCCACTATATCTTATCTTAAAAACCTCAAACCTTGCGCTTCTATCAGCTTTCTTATTATTAACGCCTATAGTTGCTCTTTTAACAATGCTATTAGGTTTATTGTTGAGCGAAATTCCTGTTCAAATCTATCGAAAGCTGATTATTTTTATAGCCGCACTAAAGGTCAAAAACTCTAATGCAGTTTTCATTGGAATTACAGGATCATACGGTAAAACTTCGACTAAAGAATTCCTTTTTCAAATTCTGTCGCACAAATATAAAGTCGGCAAAACCGAAAAAAACTACAATTCCGAAATTGGCGTAGCTCTTTCAATTTTAAAAAATCTAAAGTCCGATACGGAGTATTTTATAGCCGAACTGGGCGCATATAAGAAAGGCGAAATCAAAACAATCTGCGGTATTATTCACCCCAAATATGGAATCTTGACTGCGATAGGCAACCAGCATTTGAATCTATTCGGCTCCAAAAAAAATCTCATCGAGGCAAAATCAGAACTTCTGGAAGTTCTTCCCCCGGATGGCGTGGCTTTTATCAACAAAAACATAAGAGAATGGAAATACTTTTCCAATAAAACTAAAGCCGAAAAAGAGTACTTTTCTATAGATGAAATACCGCCGGATATAAAAACAAATCTTCCGGGCAGGCATAATCTTCAAAATTTGCTGCCCTGCATCGCTTTAGCTTCACATCTGGGTCTAGATAGGAGCGTCATTCTCGAAACCATAATGAATCTTAAACCAATCCAAGACAGACTCACGCAGAAAAAAGGACCAAACGAAAGCATGGTGCTTGACGATTCATACAGCTCAAATGTTGAGGGTTTTATAGCCGCTATCAACGCTGCAGGTCAGATCAATTCCACTCATAAATTAATTATATCGAGAGGATTAATCGAACTTGGGGAAGAAAAAAAAACTTCTTACCAAAAGATTGTTGACGAGATTAACAAATCGAACCTCACCTTGTTAACTACCGATGCTTTATTTAAAAAACTGGATACTAGAAATAAAGTTGTAGCTTTCCAAAATGAGGGAAAATTGTTAAACTATGTTAAAGAAAAGAGTGATAAAAATACCTTGATAGTAATAGAAGGCCGCTTCGAACCAAAAATTTTAAAAAGCTTAATTTCAAATTTTGATGTTTAATGTCATCCTGAATTTATTTCAGGATCTGCTATCTAAAAATCAGATGCTGAAACGAGTTCAGCATGACATATTGTTTATTTTTTAACAATTAAATTTATGATCTCAACTGACTTTGCACCGAACGAATCGTGGGACGATGCATTATTATCCTTAAAGCTTCTGTTCCAACCCTGGAAGTGGAAAAGCGGCAATGAAGTTGAAAAATTAAAAAAAACTCTTTCTTCCATCTTCCAACTTCCATCTTCCAACTTCCATCTTTTTTTAAGTGGTCGTTCAGCCCTTTATTATCTTTTAAAATCTTTCAATCTTTCACCTGGGTCTGAAGTCCTCATCCAAGCTTTCACCTGTGAAGCAGTAGTTCTTCCAATACTTGCCAATGATCTTAAACCAATCTATCTTGATATCGAATCCGAAGCCTATTCGATGGATTTTAACTCGTTAACACGTAAACTCGCTGGCCCCTCGAAGCCCGAAGGGAGAAGTGGGGTTAACCGGAAAACAAATTTAACAAAAGTATTAATCCTGCAGCACACTTTTGGCCTGACTCCAAAAGATCGTGATCAAATCTTAAAACTAGCAAAAGATAGAGGATTAATCGTCATCGAAGATCTCGCCCACGGCTTCAACCCTAGCATTTTTAAATCTTCTAACATCCAACATCTAACATCTAACTTCTATCTATTATCCTTCGGCCGCTCCAAAATGCTGTCGTCTGTCTTTGGAGGCGCAATAATTTCTTCTAACCGGGTAATCAGTAAACTAGCTAACCAGCTAACTTATCCCCCTTATTGGTTTATCTTCCGCTGCCTCTTATATAAACCACTGACCATGCTTATCAAATCAACCTACGATTTTTATGTTGGAAAAGTATTCCATAAAATACTAAATGAATTTGGTTTACTCATCCCGGAAATAACTGCAAAAGAAAAAAGTGGGGATTATGACAAATTATTTAATAAAGCCTATCCCAATGCCTTAAGTATGCTTTTACTTCATCAGCTGAAAAAATTTGATCTAGTTAAGGAACAAAGAGCCAAGATATGCAACTATTACGACCGTGTCATCCTGAGGGCGAAGCCTGAAGGATCTCTCGCGAATGCGAGAATCTCAAACAAGTTGAGAGATTCTTCGTCTGCTGTTCATCGGACTCAGAATGACAGCAACATATTAATCCGTTATCCTTTATTAGTCGACAATCGAGATGAAATACTAACAAAGGCTCGAAAACAGAATATCTTCCTAGGGGTTTGGTATGATCAAGTCGTCGCGCCAAAAGACTTAGACACAAGTAGAGTAGGGTATATACCCGGAAGCTGCCCAAAAGCCGAAGAAATCTGTCAGAAAATAATAAATTTAGCAACGAATATTTCAATAAATGAAGCTGAAAGAGTATTAAATACATTAGCCGACGTCAAATGATTAAACGACGTCACTTTGTTTTAGTTGTCATTCTGGCTCCCGCCTGCATCGCTTTGCGAAGCATTACGGGCAGGTGTCCAGAATCGATTCTGGAGTCGCGGAGTTTACCCTGAGTGAAGTCGAAGGGCTCCCCAGAATGACGATCTATTTACCTCTATGAAAATAGGAGAGATAGAAAGTTCTCAAATTTGGAACCAGTTTTTTAATAAAGCCGGATCGCCTTCTTTCCTCCAATCTTGGGAATGGGGAGAGTTTCAAGAGGGTTTAGAGTATAGGGTAAAGCGGTTAGGTATTTATAACGATAAAGAGCTTGAAGCTATCGCTCAAGTAATCCAGATCAATTCAAAGAGAGGAAATTTTCTTTTTATTCCTCATGGACCGATTTTCATGAAACATGAAACATATAACATTAAACATATTAAAACCATAATTACACAACTACTAAACTACTTAATTGCTCTGGCGAAAAATGAAGGTTATTCTTTTATCCGTATTGCTCCAACTTTAGAAGATGCGCCTGAATATCGTAAAATATTCTCCGATCTAGGCTTTAAAAAGGCTCCGATCTATATGCACGCCGAACGGCTCTGGGTTCTTCCGTTAGTAGAGACGCATAGCTATGCGTCTCTACTACCTAAAACAGATGATCGATTATTGTCAGAAATGCGTAAAACTACACGTTATTTAATCCGTAAAGCCCAACGCGAAGGTGTAATAATCGAAAAAAGAACTGGTGAAAAAGCAGTTGATGACTTCTGGAAAATATATCAAGAAACAGCCAGGCGCGAAAACTTTGTGCCGTTTTCTAAGAGCTTTATTGAGGAAGAATTTAACGTTTTTAATAAAACCGGTAATGCTTTGTTTTTATTTGGAAAAGTCAAAAACAATGTCATTCCTGACTTGATCAGGAATCCAGACAAAATGGATTCCCGCCTTCGCGGGAATGACAATAATACCTCATATCTTGCTTCAGCCCTCATCATCTTCACCAAATCCACCGCCTTTTATCATCAAGGCGCCTCAATACATACTAAAATTCCAGTAACATATCTGCTTCAGTGGGAAGCAATCAAAGAAGCCAAAAAAAGAGGCTGTCAAATATATAACTTCTGGGGCATCCTACAGGCAGGAAGGTCTCCAAAAAACTGGCAAGGACTAACTTTATTTAAGACCGGATTCGGCGGTCGTCAAATAGACTATCTGCCGACTCAAGACTTTGTTATTTCCCGAAGATATTATTTGACTTACCTTTACGAAAAATTTTTAGCCTGGAGAAGAGGAGTATAAAAAATTTCTAATTTCTAATTCCTAATATCTAAACTGAGAATTGTATCAAGCATTATTTTGTCATCCTGAACTAGTCCTTCGATAAACTCAGATCCTGAGCTTGTCGAATGGATTTCAGGATCTGATTGAAAAAGTAGAGAAGAAGTTAGATTTAACGACGTTATACTAATAGACCTTTACCAATCCTTTTTCTAATACTTTATCGAAACTCTTTCTTAAGAATATAATCGAACAGACCAAATACACAACATTCAGAGCGAAACTTATGATCAATTTAAATGGATCTAAGTTTCCTTTATTAATCACCTCCCGCATACCTTCAAAGATATAGCTCGTTGGAAGAATAGAAGCTATTAGCTTTGCCCAATTCGGTAAAATTGACACAGGATAATAAATAGCCGAGAAAGGGCCCAAAACCCAAACGAAAGTCCACGCCAAAGTCTGCAGCTTTGATCCGAATCTCAAAATAATACCGGCTACAAAAAAACCAACCCACCATCCGCTTATTAAAAGTGAAATGATAAATGGAATCATATAAAACCCAAGAGTAAATACTTTAATTTTATATAAAAGGTAGGCCATAAAAACCGCAAAAGTAAAGCTTAAAAAAGCCTTTGCAACTCCAACTAATATAAACGATACTACCCACTCTGAAAATTTCAAAGGCGTAGAAAAAATATTGACTAAATTTCTGTTCCAAAGTTCTTCGAGTAGATTAACGGTAATTTCATATTGACCTCTCCAGATAATTATCCAAAAGATAATTCCTGATAATACAACCAGAATAATCTGCGCTGACTAGGGCATAAATGACTTAGCATATACGCTTGTCAGGCCCCACATAATAAGGTCAAGCGTAGGCCAATAAAAAGTGTCGCTAATCCTATCAAAACTATGTTTGAAATAATACATATAGCGCAGTATCATTCCATAAATCCTGTGCCATTTCATATCTTTGACTTGTCAGCAATTTTTAAGAAATAATCTTCAAGCGTAGGCTTTTCTATACTAATCTCTTCATAGCTAACGCCTTTACCCATCAAGTCCTTTAGGAAATCGGGAATCATCTTTTCTTTTATATCGACAACAATGTATCTTCCCTTTAGCTTAAATCTCATTTTTTGTTTTTTGCAGAATTCTATAGTTCTCTTTAATCCGTCTGCCACATTGAGCTCCACGTGAGACATATCAAGGGTCTTTGCCAAATTCTGTGGAGTATCATCTGAAATAATTTTTCCTTTGTTTATAAAAATAACCCGATCACAAACTTCCTCAACTTCCGGCATGTTGTGTGAAGTGAAAACTATAGATACAGTAAATTTCTTTCTCTCGGCTAATAAAAACTCCCTTATATATTTTGCAGCTTCCGGGTCAAGTGAGGCTGTCGGCTCGTCCAATAATAGAACCTTAGGAAAATTAAGTAAAGCCTTAGCTAAATTAACTCTTGTTTTTTCGCCAGCTGAAAGTTCATGTATTTCCATATTTAATAGTTCATTCAGTCTAAAAATCTCAATCATTTTTTGTAATCTGTCTTTTCTATTTTTTATGTCGTAAAGATAAGAAATGTAAGTCAAATTTTCTTTGACAGTTAACCGCCAGGGTAAATTCGTATAGGCCGAGGAAAAATTAACCTGTTCTAGAATTACTTCTCGCTGATCTTCAAGATTTTTACCAAAATAAATAACCTCACCAGAAGTCGGAGTTAGAACTCCCAAGAGCATTTGGATTGTAGTTGTTTTACCAGCTCCGTTTGGGCCAAGTAAACCCAATATTTCACCCTCCCGCAAGGAAAACGAGATATTATCCACCGCAGTGAAATAGCCTCGGCCAAAGGCTGATCCACCTTTGGTGGAGAATCTTTTAGTCAAGATTCTTAACTTGCAGAACGTCCATGAAGTTTATTATAGCAGCAATACGTTACGAGGTTTTATAAACCGCTTTCTTTTCTAATACGGAGATTCTCTTTTCATGACTATCTAATCTTCCATCAATCCGATTATTTCTTTCAGAAGCTGCAGTATACTCGTGATCAAATTTTTGATACTTTGCAACCAGCCAATCTAATTTATTCATAACCTTTTCATGATATCCTTCAAACTTCTTCATGAACTCTAAGATTGGCTCTAATTTATGATCAATATAAACTTCGACTGCATCAAGCTTTCTATCTAAATAATCTTTTGTTACTAAATTATTCTTTTGTCTTATTAATTTTTTCCTCATAAAACAATGATAACAAATCTAAAACAATTTCGTCAAACGATTTTTTTTAGAGTACAAAAATTCATAATCTACTCTCGCCTTAACATAATAGGAAATGGAGAATAGGGGAGAAAAGAGCCTTGTAAGTTACTAAACCTCTTAGTACTCCCCCGAAAATTTAATCTTATAGTATTAAAACCATGAGGCTTTTAATGGGTAGTAATAATGGGGGAATAAAAGTGGAGAAAAGAATTATTGCGATAAAAATTTTTAATTTTTCATTTTTAATTTTTAGTTTATTTCGCCACTTCTCTTCCGTCAGCCTCGATCAACGTCGTAAAAGATACAATTTACGACGTTATACATCCCATCACTCCCTGATTTACTCTTAATTAAATCTGCCAGGTTCAATATGGTCTTTTTTTACCATAAATAGATATTAGAGAAGTGCAGGAACCCTTCCCTGTCTATTTACACTTATTACATGTAAGGAATAACCTGAAATTAGCTCTTTTACTTTAACTAATTAGATACGGTATTATTCGGAGAATTACTACCTTCTTTTGTTCTAATGATTGCTGTAATTTCAGAGCATAATATAAGCCCAATTTATAATTTTCGAGGCTAAAAAGCTAAAGTACGATAATAATTTTATAATTCAATTTAGATTGTATTAACAATCCAGATTTTAAATTTCGAGGCTAAGTTTATATAGACTTCTTGACTTAGAGGTACATAATATTGGAGCATAATGACAATCCAAATTTAAATTAATTTATAATTAGATTGTTATAACAAGCTGTTTAATTTATCCACATTTCCAGCCTGAAGTATTAAATGGCATTAAATTATTATAGGATATATTGGTCACGTCAGTGAATTATACCTTTCCCCTCTCCTCCGCTTTGGAACTCCCGACTTAGTCGGGATTCCCAACGTTTTGAATAAGTTGTAAAATTACCAACTGATCGAAAGTACGGTTATCACAAAAACAGCTATCCAAACTGTGACAAATTCGCGCACAGTTTCCTTAAATAAACGCTGATCCAGATAGTTGTAGATGAGTCCTGACAGACTATAATAGGAGGATGTCAGAAACAAAGCTAAAATTGTTGATTTCAACGGAACAAAAGATCCGATCAAGGCTAATTCACCTAAAATTAAACCGACAAAAAAACCCAATAAGATTGTGATTTTCTTAGGGTGTAAATCTAACTTCACCGACCAAACGAGCTGAAAACCTAATAAAAACGATGTCAGAAAAACCAAAATTGCGTTAAAAACAAAATTCAGCTTAAAAGAAAAAAGCGTATTATAAATAAGAAAACTCACGACCATCTGGTAAAAAAAATTTATTGAGAATGCAGCCCTATAGAGTTGAAGACTCTTCTCTACTCCCACGTTAAATATGTTTGAGCAAAGAAGGACGGCGTATATAGAAATTCCATATAATACTATAAATGGCAAACGCGTAAGCCAGCGTACCGGAAAAAGAAAATAAAAAAGGTAAAAAGAAACGGAAAGAATAATCGGCATAAAAAAAAGCGTAAACCACTCTATATTTTCTATTCCCTCAAGTAAGGAAAAATAGGTTAGCGCGTATCCAAAAATAAGAAATAAGAAGATGAAAAAAATTGACTTTTCGAAGAAAAAAAAAGTAGATGCTAACATAAGAGAAGTCAAAAGAAAAGAACTGATCACAAATCTGAATCTTTTTTCAACCCGTAGAGCTTTTCTTTGAAAGAATTCAATGAATTTTATCATTAGCAAAGACTCTTTGAACATCGTCTAAATTATCCAACGCCTCAATAAAGTCTAGAATTTTTTTTATTAGTTTTTCATCACTTATTTCCACCAACGAATTGGGTTTATAATCAACTTCCACGCTGTCTGCTCTTAACCCACCAAGATATTCTTTTACCTTGCTTAAAGACTCGTACGGTATATAGACATAAAAATATTTCTCGTCTTCATCAATATCAAATGCGCCTATCTTATCTGCGAAGCCGAGAACCACCTTTTCTTCTGTTTCACCCACCTTAAAGGTTATCAAACCGCATTTTTTGAAAAGATACATCACCGAACCTTTATTGCCCATTTTTCCTCCGTGAGACTCGACCACGTTTCTGATCTCAGAAAGAGTCCTATTCACGTTATCGGAAGTTGCCAAAATAATGAGGGATATTCCACCTGGAGCAAAAGCTTCGAAGATCAACTCTTTTAACTGTAATCCATGCGGCCCACTCCCCTTTTCTATCGCACGCTCGATATTCTCTTTGGGTAAGTTAAGCCGTTTGGCTTTCTCCACAGCCAAACGCAGCCTAATGTTATTCTCGGGATCTGAAATACTTCCTCCCTCAACTACTGCCAAAGTGATCAGACGAGACAATTTGGAAAAAATATTGCCCTTTTGTTTATCTTTTGTTTCTTTTTCTCTTTTTATCTTTGACCATTTGGAATGACCACTCATAATTCATAGAACATGTAACATATAACATGTAACACAAGAAATAAGAAGATAATTAAAATGAACTACATCAGTTCTAATGTTACATGTTACGTGTTTTGTGTTACATGAAGTATTATACTTGACAATTGCCATATTTTACATATACTGAAAAAACGCCATGGAAAATGAAAATATCGAACAATTGGAAAATCAGGCAGTTGACGCAGCGATAAACTTCAATTGGAAACTTGCTATCGACGCCAACAAAAGAATCATAAAACTCGATAAAAAAAACCTCGCAGCGCAACTTAGACTAGGATTTACTTATATCCAACTTCAGAAATTTGATGAAGCAAAAAAATTCTATCGAAAAGCTCTCAAAATTCAGCCAAATAGCAATGTTGCAAAGATAAATTTAGAAAGGTTAAAGGTTCTCCAATCTAAAACTTCTAAAAAGAGCAAAAAAACTCAAATTTATTTGGATCCCAATATATTCTTGGAAATCTCTGGCAAAACAAAGAGCGTATCGTTAGTCAACCTCGGTCAAAAAAATATACTTGCTGCTTTAACTGTGGGACAGGAAATTTTTCTGAAATTTAAAAAAAGAAAAGTTGAAGTTCGAACAAGAGAAAACGAGTATGTAGGAGGTCTCCCGGACGATCTTTCAAGAAGATTATTAGTATTTTTAAAGGCAAAAAGCAAATATAGAGTTTTTGTCAAAGAGGCAAGTTTAAGCAGAGTAACGGTATTTATCCATGAAGAGAAAAAAGGTAAAAAAGTCCAACAGTATCTATCCTTCCCGCAAAATATTCAGTCTAAAATAGCAGAAATGCAGGCTGAAAAAGAAGGCGATGAAGATTCGGAAGAAGAAACCGGAGTTGATCTTGAAAAATTAGCCGAATCCCTGACTTCCGAAGAAAAAGAATATCTACCTTATAAACCCGAAAGTGATGAAGAAGAATCGGAAGAATAAATTTCAATAACCAAGATACAAGAAACAAACAATATTCAAATATCAATTAATCAATTCTCAAATCGTTTGATATTTCGACTTTGGAATTTGCAATTTTTTTGGAAAACTTGTGAGTTGCCTGCCTGCCGGCAAGGTAGGGAATTTGGGATTTATATTTTGTAGTGTTTTACTTTCTCTTTCAAAAATACAATCGTTCCCTTAATTCTATTAATCTTCAATAATCTCCTTACCTCTTTCGGCAGTTCAAAGTCCTTCATCGATCGCAGTGCCAAGATAAAAGATAGGATTAAAATTAAACCTAAAGTTACAAATATATACATTTTTGTCTTCTAACAGGTTAACCAGTTAACGCGTTAACGAGTTAACTGGTTTTTCATTCTATTTCCCATTTCTCCTCTACTTCCCCTAACTTTAACATTATATCGTATGCTTCTGTCTTTCCCTTTACTAATTGACAACCCAAAAACTGGCTTAAAGATTTTGCTGTTTCTGTAAACTTTTTTTTATCCTCGACGATTTCACACTCTTTAGTCTTCTCCCCTGTTTGACTAAGGTCCACCACTCTTATCCCTTCCCCTTCTAAAATTTGCCCCAATAGTTGAGCTGTCTTATAACTTTTCGTATATATAATTTGAACATTGCGTTGCTCCGTTCTATAGGTTCTTTTGTAAAAAATCCCCTGATAGGACTCAAAAAAATCTTTTGAAGAAAAGATTACTCTATTGCCCTCTTTTTTAGTCGGAATAGAGGTGATTGTTTTAAATTGCCCCTCGGTTTTTCCAAGAAATTGAAGGTATAAAAAAAGTCTATCAAAAAAAAGCGCGTTACTCTTGCCGAAAAAGATCAAATAAAATCGGGGCCTCAAAAAATCCTTCTTTTCCTTTCCAAAAAAAATTTCGATCTTATCTGATGAAGCGCTTGGATAGAAATAAAAGTCGACAAAACTGGAAGTTAACGTAGAATACGTCTTCTTGAAAAGATCCAAGCTTCTTTCTAAACTTGTTAACTTTGCCAATGCGCCGAGTCTATAATAGCCATACCCGCCTGGAACTGCTGCCTCAAGATCGGGGAAGAAGCTTAGGAAATAATTGACATTATCAGTCAAGCCTAACGAATAAAATCCTATCTTTTCTTCACTAAAAACAACGTTGACTCTATCTCTTTTCTGAAAAAAAGCAGAAGAATAAAATTCCCTACCAACAAAATAAATTATAATTAATATCGGAAAAATTCGAAGCCCGAAACTAGAAATCCGAAACAAATTCGAATGTTTTATATTGTCATTCCCATTAAAATGGGAATCTATATTAATTCTTACTTTTTTTCTGGATTCCTGCTTTCGCCACGTCAGACGTGGCTTTCGCAGGAATGACATTTTAATCATTTGAATTTTGATATTGTTTCGTCCCGATCTAATCGGGATCGGATTTATATCATCCCGTGTTCTATTTTTAATCTTTTAATCTTCCTTGCAATTTCCTCCCTATCAAATCCTCTCCTATAAAGAATCCTTCTGACGATAGAAAGTGATGCCTCAAACTCAGGCTGGACGACCACCTCGACTCCCAAATCTTTCATTCTCCTGAGCTCCCGCTCCTGATGCACTCTTGTAAAAATTATGAGCTTTGGGTTGAGTCTCTTTGCATTAAATATGATCATCTCTTGCGAAAAACTTTCCGGAACTGCCGAGATTAACGCATTTGCCCGCTCGCACTGTCCATAATCCAATACATCTATGTCTGTTGGATCACCATAGATTATATTGACGCCTTCTTTTTTTGTCCGTTCTACCGTATGGAAGTTGTAGTCGATAGCGATAAAAGGAATGTTGGCAAGCGTCAAAGCTCGACCAATATAACTTCCTATCCTTCCGTATCCACAAATAATCACATGATTTTTAAGGGGTAAAATGTCGATGTTCGCCGGCTCGCGATCAAAGTTAAAAACTATATATTTTTCTAAAAAAGGCAGGTAATTTTTAGTGAATTTTCGAATCGCTTTATAGAAAATGTCTTTTTTAGCGATCATCAAGGGTGTTATAAGAAGAGTCAGAAGAACGACGCTGATGGCAAAATGGTAGGTATCTTGGCTTATAGCTTCAATATTACGACCCTGAAAGAAAAGAATAAAGGCATCTTCACCAATTTGAAAAAGAAAAAAAGACAAGGAAAAAGCCGTGCGGGAGTGGAACTTAAAAGTAAGATATATTCCGGCAACTACAACTATCTTGATCAAAATGACCAATAAGGCAAAAAGCACTATTGGAATTATATGTCCAACAATGAATGCGGGTTCAATGCTAAGCCCGAGAAAAACAAAAAAAACGATTGCTAAAAGGTCGCGCATTGGTCTAATTTGAGAAAAAATATGATAGTGTTCAAGCGTTTGTCCAAGAAGGATACCTGCAACGAAGGCAGCGAGAAGACTTGACAATCCAAGAAATGAAAAAAAACTTAAGGACGCAATGATGAAAACAACGATAAAAAGATTTAATACTTCGCGCGATACTTTTGCAATCCGATTAAAAATTAGAGGAATCAGTTTCTGTCCTACGTAATAGACAATAACGAGAACCAGCACAGCTTTTAAACTATTTTTAGCCACATTTTGAATCAGCAAGAAGGCAGAATCGCTTTTGCCAAAAGAAGAAAAAATAATAAGAAGCGGGATAAAAGCTATGTCTTGAAATATCAGTATACCTATTGCCAGTCCGCCAATAAGGGAATTTTCCTCGCCTTTTTCCTGTATGATCTTGGATACAACTGCGGTTGAAGATAGAGCAAATGCAAAACCGAAAAAAAGAGATTCGAGGAGAGAAAAATTAAAAAATAACGACAAAGCAAATATAAAAATTGCACTTACAAAAATTTGGAGCAACCCTCCCAGGAAAACAAACTTACCGAAACGCTTGATGGTTTGAAAGTTTGTCTCCAAGCCAATGGTGAAGATAAGCAGGACCAAACCCAGAATTGAAAAATTGTTGATGAAATCTTTTGGCAGTCGACCGCCAAAAACTACCTGTAAAAAAATTCCCCCGACTATATAGCCTATGAGTGGAGATATTTTGTATCTTGCGGCCAAATATCCGCCAAAAAGAGGAAATAATAAAAAAACCAGCGCATCCAAAAGAAGATTAAAGGGAATATCGGTCATGATAATCAGTATACAATAGACCTTATTCCTTTATAGGCTTAAAATAATTTTAAAGTCTCTATTTAAGAATTAACCTCTTTAATCTCAAATGTCAAAACTCAAATCTCAAAACCACAACTCAAAACTTAAAATCTGAAAAAAGATTTGCAGATTTAAGATATGGATTTGACATTTAATATTTAAGCTTTGAGTTCGATTTTATTTACGTAGCTTCTGTTCACATTCTATATCGTAGCGGGCTTCTGGAAGAATCTTAAGGCGAGCTACTGGTATCGGTTTTCCGCATCGCTCACAGACGCCGTATTTTTCTTTTTGCATCTTGACAATGGCAAGATCTATATCGGACAATTTTCTTTGCAGGTCCTTTATTTCAGCTTCTATGGTATCATGACCTACCTGTTCCCTGACGTCGGTATCGACTGCCGCGTTATCTAAAACATGATCAGGATCAGCGAACGGATCACTTTTCTTTAGCTCCGCTATTTGCTTTTGTAGCTTCTTTGCTTCTTTTTGTAATACTTCCGACAAATTTTCTTGCAATTTTTTTGTAAGCTGGTTTACCATAGCTTAATAATACACCTCTAAAATAGTATAGAAAGTAAACCGAGAATGTCAATACTAAGATAATAGACACCATCTCGTTAAAATTATAACCAAGAAAGTATAGGTGATTAATCTTGATTTTGTCAAATAGAAAATAAGTTAGAGCAAAATACCAACAAAAAAAATAAAATACAAAACCACGTACAAACTTTTCTTTCCTTACTTCAAAAATAAGTCTGTAGGAAATGAAGGCGCCCAAAAGAAAAAAAATCGCCTCATACAGTGGTGTCAAGTGTCGAAGACCATCGTAGCCAAAATATTTAATTGATATAAAAAACTTTGTTTCCGAACCTGTCTCGGATCCGGAAAAAAAACTACCCATTTTCCCAAATGAAAGTGCCAGGAAAAGCGGACTGATAAAATAATCAATCGTTTCTTTAAAACTAATCTTTTTAAGCAGAAAGTAAAGATGCAGAGTAAAAAAACCACCAATTAATGCCCCATAAAGCGATAAACCAGGATAGCCATTTATTAGGATGAATTTTAAAACACTAAAACCAAATTTTTCAAAATTCAAAATAACATGGAGAAGCCGACTAAAAAATAAGCTTCCGGCAAGAGCTAAAAAAAGACCGTCAAAGATTTCGTCTTCTTTCTGTGATGTGAGACGAATATTTTTCCACAAAACAAAACTTCCCCAGAAGAAAGCCAGTACTAAAAAAACGCCAAAAGTGTAAATTTTGATAAATTTTAAATCCAGTAATACAGGCAGCATGTTATTATTATATACAATGCTTTATTTAATACCTATACTTTTTATTGCATTTTTACTTCGCTCCTACGGCATAAACTGGGATCAGGGATTCCATCTTCACCCAGATGAGAGGGCGCTGATAATGGTAACGGAGCATATACACTTTTTTGACCGACTAAATCCGGATTTTTTTAACTACGGATCTCTACCCATCTACCTCTTGAGAGGAGTATCTCAACTGTTGGACCACTTGTTCTCAACTCAATTTTCGTCTTATCAAGGTATGCTCTACGTTGGAAGGTATTTATCAATATTTTTTGACCTGGGGACAATTTTGCTTATTTATAAAACCGCCAATTTATTGTTCTCGGCAAGCTCGAACACTAATGAGGGTAAACTTCGAGCAAAGTCGAGAAGCTTAAACTACCGCATCGCCTTATTCTCCTCCTTTTT
>MFZO01000011.1:19293-31134 GCA_001788015.1 Candidatus Roizmanbacteria bacterium RIFCSPHIGHO2_02_FULL_38_11
AGCCTTTTTCCCGATTCAAAATTCTCATTTCTTTGTCGTCGATGTCTTTTTAACATTCTTTATTACTCTTCTACTATTCTTCCTTCTCAAATATATCACTTTACCATCTCGTCACGATCGTGGCAAAAACACACATTTGTACTCTTTAATTATTCCAATGGTATTTGCAGCAATGTTGGCTACAAAATTTACTGCTATTATATTTTTACCGGTCATTTCTTTGTCTTTAATCTTCAAAAATAGAGGTAATTTGAAAAAATGTATTTTTGCTCTATCTATCTTCTATCTTCTCTCTTCTATCTTCTTTTTCATTTTCATGCCCTATGCTTTTTTAGAATATCAACGCTTACTCTCGGATATAACAGCCCAAATAAAGATGAATTCTGATCCTTATATTTTCCCCTATACGCTTCAATATGTCGGAACTCTCCCCTACCTCTATTATTTGAAGAATATTTTCTTCTGGGGGTTAGGACCGATTACATCAATATTAAGTCTGATAGGATTACTGAATTTAATATTTACTTCTCAACTCTCCGCCAGCTGGCGGATCGCTCGAAGAATAATCAAGTTATTGTTCGAGCGCAGTCGAGAACAATCTAATAAGATAACTATTAACAATCAGCAATTAACAATTTTTTTTCTGTTTAATATATTCTACTTTCTAATAATCGGACGCTCGGCTGTCAAATTTATGCGCTACATGCTACCGATGTATCCTTTTTTAACCATAATGGCAGGATTTGGCTTCTATAAAATTTATTCCTTCTTCTGTCATCCTGAACTCGCTCGTCCCTCGAAGTCCGAAGGACGAAGTGGGATTTCAGGATCTGAAACCAGATGCCGAAATAAATTCGGCATGACAATCTTAATTTTGATTTTTATTAGTACAACAATATGGACTTCGATGTTCCTAAATATCTATTCGCAAAAACACACCCGTATTGCTGCAACAGAATGGATCTTAAAAAATATTCCTAAAGACTCTACGATTGCTTTGGAACATTGGGACGACGGATTACCTCTTACCGGAGGTGAAAATTATAATCACGTCGAATTAACTCTATACGACCAACCTGATGATGATAAAAAATGGTTAGCTTTAACCGAAAAATTAAAAGTCTCTGATTATATCATTATCGCCTCAAACAGATTATATGTCCCCCTGCAAAAACTTGCCGACTGCGAAAAATATAAATCATGTTATCCCAAAACAGCCGAATATTATAGAAAGTTATTTGCAGGTGAAAACGTCATTCTGGCAAGCGAGGAACGAACGCGTCCAGAATCTAACAACGATCCCGACTTAGTCGGGATGACTGAAGTTAAGTTTAGAAAAGTAGCCGAGTTTAGCGTTTATCCCAAAATATCAATAAACAATTATCAATTAACAATTAACGATGATTCTGCCGACGAATCTTTTACCGTCTACGACCACCCAAAAATAATGATATTTAAAAAAATATGATAAAACATTTATCTGTTTTATTCTTAATTCTTTTTATTTTCAGCATTTCATTACTTGAAAATTCAATTAATTATCGACTTAATTTATCGAATGACTCCATTAATCTAAATATTTTAAATAAAAATATCTCTCTACCTACCAATGATAAAGCTGACAAAATAATAGTCAATATTAATCCTCAAGAAAGGTACAGCACTTCTCAATATTTAATCGAAGATAATGGTTTCACTCTAAATAGTTTCCAACTTATTAACCTGCTTTTTTTTCGAAAAAAAAATACTGAAATTATTTTAAAAACACCCTTTTTATCCTCCATAAATTTCATTCATTTTAATCCTTTTAGATCTTCTCTAATCATCAATTACGGAAAAACGTATTATAGGTTTGAGGTAAATATACCTGATGCCAGTTTGGAAGTTTGGGATCAGAGTAAAAAACTTGAAAATTTTACTGTAAAACCTCCCTGGGTGAGATTAATAATATTCCCAATAATCTCTTCCTTAATGATGGCTGGCTTTATATATTATTTTCTTCGACTACTTTTTAAGATAAAAAATTCATCAGTCATAAATCAACAAAATTCAACTAAAAAATTTAAAATCTCAAAAATGGACATAATCTTAGGTTTCGTCTTTTTTATAACAGGAGCAATCATTATTGGACTAATTTTTTTTAAAGTGTTCAACGGTATGCCGGGATTTGGAGACGAAATGAACTATTTGGTTCAGGCAAAAATATTTGCTGCGGGAAAGTTTTCTGTTAAGGAACCAGCAAACCCAGAATTTTTTAGGGTTGGCTGGATGGATATTTTCGGAGTCGATAAAAAGCTTTGGAATTTTCACCCTCCGGGAAACAGCTTAATCCTCATGATTGGACAGCTTCTTAAAGTAGACTGGATTACGATTCCGATCGTTGCTGGTCTAGTTTTGGTAACACAATATTTTTTAGCTTTGAATTTATTTGAGAATCGCTTAGTAGCACTAATTCATGTCATTGTCATCATCACTTCTCACTATTTCTTATCTTTAGCAAGTTCGTATATGGCCCATGCACCTAGTCTTCTTTTTATATCACTTTTTTATTTTTTTTTAATTAGATTCTTTAAAGAAAAAAGAGGATTATTTCTAGTAGCCTCGTCTGCAAGTATAGGATTTGCTTTTGTCATAAGACCACTAAGCGCTTTACTCGCATCAATAATTCCGTTAATATTTTTGCTCATTTTCTTATTGAAACAAATAAGAAAATACTTTACTTCACTTGTAGGTTCATTGTTGTTTGGATTGATAATTAGTTCATTCGTCTTTTTTTATTCTTATAAAGTTAGCGGCAAGTGGACATTTCCCTATCTAATCAAAGGTCCCGAAGTTGGGCAAACACTAAAGGTTAGATGGACGGAGGGATGGGATTATAGATTTAAAAATTTATTTAGAAACTCAAACGAATTTCAAAATCGCGTTCATAGCTTAGGCTACATCTTTAATTTTGTTTTTTTTCTTTTCCCTTTATTTAGCTTAAGTAAAAATAATAAATGGCTGTGGATCGTAAGCGGTTATCTCTCCTTTTTTTTCTATTTGATAGTTCATAGCTTTCTTCATTGGTACGGGTGGAAGTGGGAACCGCGTATGATCTATGATATCTCCTTCTTATTCTTCTTAATCACAACCTATGGCATCATGCTCCTTTATTCACATATAAAACAGGCCAGAATACTAAAATCTCTATCTATTGTCATCGCCTTTTTCTTGCTCTTATATTTGGCCGTATTTAATCTACCCTATCGCTTCAAGACAGAATATCGAAATTATAACGAAGCTCCTTCTGGAGTGAGGGAATCTATAAGAAAAAACAAAATTCATCAAGCCATTATTTTTTTTAAAAACAACAAACACTTAGCACCATACTTTCCAGAAAATAATCTTTCATTTAACGGCAAAATCATTTATGCCCTTTCCCAAAATGAAGATTATGATTATAAACTTATTTCCAAGTTCCCAGAAAAGGACATTTACTACTCCACTGACGGAATTATTTTAGAGAAAAATCCTAATTTTTACAAGAAAGATATTTATTTTTTAGCAGAAAATTTAAAAAAAAATTATCAATCTAAAAATATTATCATTGTTATTCCCTGGTTGAAATCCATAAATACTTCTTTACACGATATTTTGCCAGGTAAAAAAATTGACCCAAACGAACTCATCAACCTTTTAATACAAAATAAAATAGACAACAATACGTATATAATATTGATAGATCGATCGCGAAACCTCGTGCCCATTATCTCTTACTTTTACAACAGTCTATTCTCAAATAACATAGGCTTCGAGACTCCCGTTACGCTTGCAACGATCAAATCAAGAAATGCTATAATTCCTCAAAAAGCTCCTTTTTTCAGTATGCGTTGTTACCAGGGAACGAATTGGAACGGAGATGTAATTAAAGATGAATTGGTCACTTCTGTGGATATTGCAGACTGCTTTGCTGAAGATCGCTCAATTGAGTGGACTGCCTATTTTGATCTCGAAAAATCTAAAAATGTAAAGTTTTATTTGGAATCTGACGACGGCTCGGAAATAACTATCGATAATATAACAATTCTCAAAGCTAATCAAAATGGGAAACAGACTGTCGATATTGATCTTGAAAAAGGAAAACACAGTTTAGCTATCAAATTTTTTAACGGACCCGACGGAGAATACCTAAGTGTAGGGACGGTAGATGAAAAAAGGGAAGAACAAAATATGTCAATAGGTTCGTCCGAATTTGATTTTTATTTACCGCAAGAATTATGGAATTAAGCATCGTCATTCCATGTTATAACGAAAATGGAAGAATAGGAAATACAATAGAAAAGATCCTAAAGTATTTACTTTTAAAAAAGAAAAAAACCGAAATTATTTTTGTCAATGATGGAAGTACAGACGAAACCGAAATCATTATAAAAAATGCCATAAAAAAAACTGATCGAAATAAAATTATTTATGCAAAAATTGTGAACTACACAACTAACCGGGGCAAGGGATATGCAATAAGACAAGGCATACAAAAAGCTTCGGGAAAATATATACTTTTGTGTGATGCCGATCTATCAACTCCAATAACGGAGTTGGACAAGTTAAAAAAATACATAAGTAAATATGATTTGGTAATAGGATCTCGGAAGCAAAAAGATTCATCCGTCGTCAAAGCTCAATCTCCAACCAGAGAGTTATTGGGAAAATCTTATTCATTTTTATCAAAGATTATTTTAGGCGTAAATATAAATGATTTTACCTGCGGTTTTAAACTTCTTGAGAAAAATAAAGCAAAGACAATCGCTAGAAAAATGACCATTGCCCGCTGGGGTTATGATTCCGAAATGCTAAAGATTGCAACTTTTCTTAAGTATAAAATAAAAGAGGTGGGAGTTATCTGGAAAAATGATGAAAAAACCAAGGTAAAATTATCACATGACATCTTTTCTTCTTTTTATGATTTAATAAGGATTTTTACCAATTCGATATTGAGAAGATATGACTAAACCTTACAACCTAAATTTAACAACTCTCTTACTATCTCTTATCATCCCTCTCCTTTTTTTCTCAATCAGCATTTTTACAATGAACGACTACGGAGAAACAACCGACGAGAAATTTGACCAACATATAGGTGAGTTTTATTATTACGATTGGGCTAAAAAGGGAGTCAAGGGGTTGGAAGAGCGGTTTATCCCTCTTCAACGGAATTATGGGCCTTTTTTTGACTTTATCGTCGTTGCCTCAAACGATATTTTGCACAAAAAATTTAACCTTATTAAAAATCCCGTCGCGAGCTATCACTTTCCCGTAATAATTATTTCAACGCTAGCTATCTGGATTGTTTTCGTATTTACCTACATAAATTGGGGACTCATTCCTGCCTTTTTATCTGCTCTGACACTCTCAATGATGCCTAGATTTATAGGTGATTCACAAAATAATTTAAAAGATACGCCTCTGATGACTTTTTTTTCAATCACGCTTCTCTTTTATTATTTGGCAGAGGTAAGGAAAAAAATCATTTTTTATATTTTAGCAGGAATATTTTTAGGTCTAACCTATTCAATCAAACCCAACGCACTCATAATAATTCCAATCATTGGAATTTGGTATTTAATAAAATGCAATTTTATAAAAAATTTACTGCAATTATCCATTTCTAATGCTCTAAGTTTGATCGTAGCCTTTTTTACAATTTTAGTTGCTTGGCCTTACTATCGATACAATACTTTCCAGCGGTTTGTCGAAACATATCTTACATTTAAAAATCACGTTTGGGACGAATATATTCTGTATTTGGGACAGCTTTATCGAGGTCATGAAGTTCCCTGGCATTATCCGGCGGTGATGTTTGGAGTTACAACTCCAATATTTTTCTTAATTCTTTTTTTGATCGGACTTTTTCTAACTTTATATTTTTTTTGGAAAGGCCATAAATTTAAAATTCCTCTCTTGTTTTTGCTTTTGTGGATAGTGTTGCCTCCTACGGTTCAAGTCGTATCTGGAGCTCCAATGTATGACGGAATCAGACATTTTTTACTGATATTACCTCCTCTTTCAATTTTAATCGGATTCACAGTCTGGCAGGTTGGGAAATACCTGTATAGTTTAAGTTTAAAAAAACGTCACTTTTATTTTGTTTTTTTCATTTTAATTGTCTGGGCGGGATATTTACAGATATTAGTAAAAGACGTTATGTTACATCCTTATCAGATTGTCTATTTCAACCAGCTCACAGGAGGAATAAAAGGCGCTTATTATAAGTTTGATTTGGATTACTGGGGTCATTCAATGAAAGAAGCGGCAGAATGGGTAAATAAAAATCTGCCGGCAGGAGCAAGAATTAGAATCCCGCTTATGTCTCATCATTTTCCCGTCGATATGAGTAGATTTACTTTTGTCGATGCTGATCCCGACTACAAAGTGATCTTAATCAGAGGAATGCTAAAAAATTGGGACCCCGAAGAAGCAGATTATCTTCGTCCAAAAATGAAAATAATTTATTCTGTTAATATTGAAGGGGCTGAAATATTACGGATTTTTACTTATAAAAATTGAGCCTCACCTATATAAAAAGCTTCGCTGCCTCCAGGATAATAAATAGTTTTAATGCGTTTGAATTCGAGCATAATATTTTTTGACTTTGCCTCATTTAGTGCTTCCACTCTAATTGAAAACAATTGCTTTTTTTTCGGCGAATAATCATCTATACCACCAAGTTTGCAATTGTTACACTCTCCCTCAGGATCATAAAACTTCAGAAAAATATCTGGACCATTAAAATCACCGCTGAAATATAGTTCATCATAATTATTTCTTTCTTTAAGCAGGTATGAAATTATGGTTTTAGGCCCGTATTGCCAACCCCAATAATTTGCAGAATAAATAGGATATTCTTTAAATAAAGCCTGACAATAACCAGCTAGCGAAACCGTAATATAGCCAAAAATAATAATTGCGATCCCCATTTTGAAAGCTTTATTATTAAACTGCATAATTAAGTCTAAAACTTTACTTAGGCCTAACGCCGAGATTATCGAAAACGGAATCACCCCAACAATTGACTTCGTGGCAAATGGACCTTCTAGGGCTATAGCGTTGCCTGTGGGATAAATTAAAAGTAAAAAAAGTATTAAATAAATTCTGGGGTCTTTTTTTTTCATCAACATGGTAATTAAGCCGATCATTAATAATGGAAGTTGGAATAAATATAACTCTCCAAACCCTCTAACCGAATGCCGTGTAACAAAGTGACCTTTAAAATCTGCATCACCTTTTAAAAATAAAAAGTCTGGTGAATAATGGTTAACGTAAGTAATTAGCATTTGATAAAAACTTTCATTTAAAGCTTTTGGAGGGTTATCGATACTTTTCCATCTGGTTAGAAGAATTCCACTTTTAATTCCAAAAAAAATAGGTACGCAAATAAGAGAAAAAATTATAAGACTTTTAGTTATAACCTGCCGACTAAATAATTGTTTTTTCACCAACCAAACGATTAGGCTAAATAAGACAAGTAAAGGAATGACAATGAGCGCCGCATAATAAGTATACAAAGACAGTCCAAAAAAGATAAATGCATAAACCAGAAGTGATTCTTTACGAAAGCTTCTTAAAAATAAATATAAACCAATGCTAAGAAGTGCAGGAAAATAAATATATTCTGCTCCCCACCGACTCATATGAATATGCCAGGGCAATATACCCGTCAACATGCCTGCCAGAAGGCCGGTATTTTTTCCGAAAATTTCCGACGCTATTAAGATGATGAAGAGAATGCTGATTAGTCCGTAGAATACTGCCGTAAACCTTACGCCAAACTCGCTTAAGCCAAAAAGTGCAATAAACGGGATATTTGCGTAGATGGGGACAGGTAGCCTGTAATCACCAAATGATCTAAAAAAAATCGGAAACGGATTACCGTATTCGTCTTTTCCTGTTTGCAAAATTTTATAGGCATTATAACCAATCGCCGCTTCATCACTAAAGAATCCGGGTGGATTGTTGCTCAAATCATAGACTCTCAATATAAATGACAGCAACAAAATGGCGAGAATTCCCGTTAAATATACTTTCTTACTCATTTAATAAATATGATACATTATCCGTATGAGAAAGAACAAGACAATTGTAGTTTTACCTGCTTACAATGCAGAAAAAACAATAGAAAAAACCTATCGTAATATACCTCAAGGTGTCGTTGACGAAATTTTGGTTGTTGACGATGCAAGTTTGGATAACACAACACATGTAATAAAAAAATTAAAATTAAAACTTTTTATCCATGAAAAAAATTTAGGTTATGGCGCAAATCAAAAAACCTGTTATAAGGAAGCACTCAAGCTCGGCGCCGATATAATTGTTATGCTCCATCCCGATTATCAATATGACCCTAGATACATCAAGTATTTAATACAACCTATTATTGATCGCGATTTCGATATTATGCTTGGCACTCGGATCAGAACACGGTCTGAAACATTGAAAAACGGTATGCCTATTTATAAGTATTTCGGCAATAGAATATTAACCTTATTTGAAAATCTAGTCTTAGGTCTGAATCTTACTGAATATCACACCGGTTATAGGGTTTTTCACAAATCTGTTTTACAAAAACTTAATTATGCAAAATTTTCCAACGATTTTGTTTTTGATCAACAAATGTTGATATACGCTCACGCTACAGGATTTAGAATTGGAGAATTTTATACCCCTTGTATGTATAGAAAAGAATCATCATCGATAACTTTTTCTAAATCAGTTAAATATGGAGTAGAAACAATTATTAATCTTTTATATTATATTTTCGATAAAAAAAGATTTCTATAATAATTTTTTAAATATTCCCAATATTCCCTGCTTCCACCCTACTCTATGTGTTACTCCAACAGGTCTTGATTTTATCTCATCATAATTATCCAAGTACCACTGATAGGCTTTAATGAGAGCATCGGAATTGGAATATTTTGGCTTCCACTTTAATGTTTCGATTAATCGATCAATCGAAACATAGGAATCTTTGTCAGCCGTGTCATAAACCCATCGATATAAGGGGGAAAGTTTTAATTTTTCGAACAACCAAAGAGCTTTTTTGATAAAAAAGGCTGGGGTTGGAAAAATCTTTGCCTTCTTCACCTTCTTCACACCCTCAGGGTGTGTTCCTATAGTTTGCACACCCTGAGGGTGTGTGTAATTTGCGGCATAATCGAACAACCGTCCTAAATCTTCTCTTACGCTACCGTACTTCTCCGCGCCGATATTAAATGTACTATTTGCTTTTTTCTTATCCCTTAGCATCATCAACCTGTAAATTGCCTCAACAAGATCGTCAACGTCCAACAATTGATAGCGATTATTACCAGAACCAATAACCGGTATTCTTTTTCCATCCTTGATCCAATCAAACAATATCTCAAAAACGCCCAATCGGTGAGTTCCTACGAAAGTTTTAGGACGAATTATTGTAACAATTAGCCCTTTATTTCTATATTCTTCACAAAGTTTTTCCGCTTGAATCTTACTTTCGCCATAGGCTCCAACACCTACCAATGGATCATCTTCGTAAATTGGGTGCCTAAGAGGAACTCCATAGACTGCAGTAGAAGAGACAAAAATAAATCTTTTTACTTTATTTAATAGCGAACTTTCCAGAAGTTTTTTTGTTCCGTTTATATTAATATCATAAATTTCTTCTTTTTTCCATAAAGGTAATGCTGCCGCAGCATGGATAATAAAATCTTGTCCCCTGCTAAAATTAATTATTAATCGCCTATTCCTTATATCACCTTTAACAAGTCGACAATGTTTTGGATATTCTTTTTTTTCAAAATCTGTAATGTCAACGAGAGTAACGTCTAAATTTTTTTTAGTCAAGAATGCTGCCAAGTGCAGACCTAAAAAACCAGCTCCTCCAGTGATTAAAACTTTCATATATATACAGCTGTCATTCTGAAGAGCCGAATCGGCGCTGAAAAATCTCTCGCGAATGCGAGATCCTCAAATAAATTGAGAGATCCTTCGTCACTTCGTTCCTCAGGGTGACGAGTTTGGTTTATTATATAATAAACGAATGCTGCATAAGATAAAGAAAACTTTAGATTTTGACTTAAAAAAACAAGAGAGAAAAATTTTTTTAATTTTTATCCTTGGACTTATTTTCTATGCTGTCCTCGTTTTATTCGGAGACGCAAAAAAAATTATAAACATTTCATTTTCATTTAAATGGAATCTTATCATCGTCTTACTGCTTCTGAGTTTTCTTAACTACATTGTCCGCTTTGTCCGCTGGCATTATTTTCTTCGTCAAATTTCAATCAAAATCCCTCTCGTCAACTCATTTCGAATATTTTTGGCTGGGCTTTCCATGACTGTCACACCCGGCAAGATGGGAGAGGTAGTCAAAGCTTATCTTATTAAAAAAGAGGCCGGAAATAAATTCGCCCAAATGGTACCGCTTCTTATCACCGAAAGGCTTACCGACGGCATTGGAATGCTACTTTTAGCCTTGGGAGGTATTTATTTTTTTAGGCAATCACTTATCTTTTTCCTCTTTTCATTTGGGTTAGTAGTTTTATTTTTCCTATTCATCTATAACAAAAAATATACGCTTAAGCTGATAAGAAAGCTTGAAGACAGATTCGGACACTTGAAACCGCTCGACTTTTTTCTCACTTTTTTTGAACATTCCGAGAAATTACTTAAGCTGAAACACCTGACAGTTGGAATAATTCTATCGGTTACGGCTTGGTCTCTTGAGGGAATATCGCTTTTCCTGTTAATAAATAGTTTCGGCCATTTTTGGCAATGGAAGTCGCTTTTTTATTCGTTGTTTATTTTTTCCTTTTCTTCAATTGCTGGTTTTTTGGTTTTAGTCCCAGGTGGAATCGGAGTTGCCGAAGGATCAATCACATCACTTCTCACCTTATTCTTCCAGATAGGAATTGCACAAGGAATATTTATAACTTTAATATTTCGATTTGTCACACTTTGGTTTGGCGTTTTTCTTGGACTAGTTAATCTCTTTTTATCCTTTTCACGGCTCCGTTTTGCAGAAAGAAAAACATGAAAAGTTTCAGCATTCTATCAATCGTAATTCCTGTATTTAACGAAGAAAACTATATAAAAAAAGCAGTTGAAAAAGTATTGAGAGCTGACGCTTCTGGGTTAAAAAAAGAAATTATCATAGTTGACGACGGATCGACGGACAGTTCAAAGTTAAAAGTTAAAAGTTCAAAGTTAAAATTCCAAAAGAAATTCCCAAAACTTAAGATCATTACTATTTTTAAAACCAAAAATGAAGGCAAAGGAGCTGCTTTGAAGTCAGGCTTCTTAAAATCAACGGGTGACATTGTGTTAGTCCAGGATGCCGATCTGGAATACAACCCGGGAGATTATCCGTCTCTCCTTGAACCATTCCTCTCTCATAGTGCAGATGTAGTTTATGGCTCTCGTTTTATCTCGAACCAACCACATCGAGTTCTCTACTTTTGGCACTTTATAGGGAATCTCATTTTAACGACGCTTTCGAATATGCTCACCAATTTAAACCTTACAGATATAGAAACAGGCTATAAAGTATTTCGCGGAGATCTGATAAGAAAAATTGCGCCAAGACTTCAGAGTAAACGATTCGGTTTCGAGCCCGAGATAACTGCCAGGATTGCAAAAATAAAAGATCTTAAAATATACGAAGTAGGAATATCCTATTTCGGTCGGACTTATAGTGAAGGCAAAAAAATCGGCTGGAAGGATGGATTAAAAGCTATCTGGGAAATAATCAAGTATAACTTCTTCGACTAACGTCGCATCCAATAGACGTGACACAAAGGGCCGTAACCATCAATACTTATGAAGCCA
>MFZO01000011.1:31175-32085 GCA_001788015.1 Candidatus Roizmanbacteria bacterium RIFCSPHIGHO2_02_FULL_38_11
AGATTTTTTCCGATGAATTCAATTTTCTTCCCATTCTCGTGTCTCATTAGGAGTTTGAGAAAATCCTTGGTCGTAATAATACCTATCGGATGCCTCTCCTGATCAACTATGACGACGCTGCCGATTTTTTTGTTCAGAATAAGAGTCAAGGCTTGTTGAGTCGAATCGTCGGGCGATAAGCTAAGCGTGTACGTCTTGGCAAAATTTTTAATTTTAAGATGATTGAAACTTGTATGATTCCCCTCACGCTCGCCACGATGCTGGGAATCACGCGGGCTGACCAAATAGGATATTAAATCATAGTAACTCAAAATGCCTCTCAATTTTAAGTCTTTGTTTAAGACGATAAGTTTTGAAACTTTGGTTTTTTTAAAGGTGTTGATTGCAGAACTCACCGTATCTTCCTCATAGATGGTAATCACTGGTTTATTCTTCATTTTTAAAATGTCTTTTATGGGAATGGCAAACCAAGGTGAGTCAAGATAATATGACAAAAGATGTCTTGCCGATATGATGCCCAAAAATTTGTCTTGATCATCAAATACCGGAAGATAGTGAATCTTCGATTCAACAAAAAGTTCGGCTACTTTAGCTGTAGAAAAGTTAATTCGTACTTTGGGCGGATGATAAAGACAGTGTTCCACTTTTGCGTTGCCTGGATAAGATGATTTTATGAGAGAATAGTATGGATTGATGAGCCCCATAAACCGATTTTTGCCGTCAAAAACAAACGCCGCATCATGAGATGTTCGAATACGCGACAAAGCTTGCGAAAGGCTTTCTTCCGGAGAAATCTTGATTATTCCATCTGTCTTAATGATATCTTTGAGTTGGATCATAATAGACAGCTGTCTAACAACCTATAAACTTATAATACTCCTACATATTTTGTATGTCAATAGGAAAAGGC
>MFZO01000011.1:32146-32680 GCA_001788015.1 Candidatus Roizmanbacteria bacterium RIFCSPHIGHO2_02_FULL_38_11
ACCCGCCTGTCTGCCAGTTCCAGCACCCGAGCTTCAGTGGTATTTTAGCAGAATTTCCCCTATAATTCTGATCGCGAAGCATACCCCAAGCCTCTGTGCTTGGGGATCTGCTGAGCAATGGGGGTTCCAAGGGGGATTCCCCCTGGCTCCGACGTAACGTCGGAGGGGGAACAGGTCCGGTGATGCCGGACCGCCAAGGGGTGGAACCCCTTGGAAACGAGTTACTTGTTAACGAGATGGTTATGATACCGATCACCAAGTTGCGATCAGGATCTACTTTTGAGCGTCAGGGAGAGCCCTGGCGCGTGATGACCTACAAACACGTCCACCTGTCCAGGGGGTCAGGAACGATTACGATCAAGGCGCGCAATTTGAAGAACGGAAACGTTAGATCGCTGACGTTTCGATCCGGCGAGCGTATTGAAGAGATCGACGTAGAACGCCGGGTGCTTACGTACCTGTATAAAGATGGGGAGATGCTGGTCTTCATGGACCCGACAAGCTTTGAACAGTCGATGCTCCCCGTTTCGGTTG
>MFZO01000012.1:0-2064 GCA_001788015.1 Candidatus Roizmanbacteria bacterium RIFCSPHIGHO2_02_FULL_38_11
CGCTCTGTAATATGCGACTTAACAAAATACTTGTTTTTCATTGTCTAGATAATCTATTCTAGCAAATATTAGTTGCTAAAGTAATCTAGACCCTTGGTTTTAGTACCAGAAGATAAACAAGGAATCGCTGAGACGATCTTAGGTGAAGACAAAGATCCCAAAATCGCCTGGCAAAAGGCAGTCCAAAACTCAAGAAATCAATTGGAGATTGCTCCGCAAGATATTTATGCTCGATTTAATTTATCGGTTGCTTTATATAACATCGAGGATTATCAGCAATCTGTTGAAGAATTTGAGAAAGTTGAAAACCAGCTTCCCTTCCACACTCTCTGGTACCAAATAGAGCCAATTAAAGCTTATTTTGAGCTTGCTAATTACCAAAGAGTATTTGAGTTGACAGATAAAATCCTGAATAACTGGAACCGCGCCTTTTCCGAACTTTATTATCTTCGCGGCCAAATCTACCTAAAACAAGGAAATGCTGAAGCCGCCCGTCAGGAATTTGAAAGAGCTGTTTTTTATAAACACAACTTCACTCCGGCTCAAGAAACATTAAATGCTTTATAAGAACGTCTTCATGTGCTGAATGTTTTATTTTCAAAAAAAACTAATCCTGCTGGAGTCATTTTTCCTTCTTTAATCAATCTTTCAATTCGTTCCTTATTAGGCTCTGACCAGTTGCTCTTAGGTTTTCGGGGAGAAAATCTTTGCGCATACTTTTCTCCGTCAATACCTTTTACCGTGCTATCAATCCAGCCAAAACAAAGCGCTTCCTCTACGGCGTCGTTATAAGGGATTGAGGATTTTTTTGTGTGTTTTTTATAATAAACCAACCAGATCTCCGGCTCTTTCTTATGATTCTTCTCCAACCACCTTCTCCACTCTTCTCTATTTTTAATATACAAAGTCTTCCCGAGTTTCATTAAGTATGAAGTTGATTATTTTTCCAAAACTATTTTTAATTTTTGTAAAATTTCTAATGCAAAAGGCTCTTCGATATCTCCTTTGTCAACCCATTCGAAATATTCAAGCTCTGTGCTGTTTTTATTGATAGGTGTAAAAATATATCTAACGTGGTAATTTCCATCCTTTTTGGTAAAAACAAACATCTCATTTTTGTTAAATTCAGTTACCATGTATTCTGACCAACTTCCACTTTTGCTTTGATTTCTATAAACGCTTCCAACTCTTACCGGCCATTCATTAGTTTTCTCGATAATAATTGAGTCTAACCATTTGGGAGTATTTTCTGGATTAATAGTAAAAGCAAAAACTTCACTAACCGGTTTATTAATTTGAATTGTTAATCCCATATTTTTCATATTGTCATCGATTTTACGACTTCTTGGAGAAAAAAGCTAATTTATTTCTGCAATTTCAGATTGCCACAACGTCCTACCTCTAACCTCGTAGGTTAGAGTGGTATGAGTGATTTATGATTTCTTCCATTGTGAACGGAGAAGATCAACTAAAGAACCTCTCAAAATTATTCCCTCCTTAAGAAGCATTTTCCTTTTACTAGCTAATCCTCCCTGCCCAGAATAACCGTTTAAGCTTCCATCTGCAGCAACTACTCGATGACATGGAGTATGCGGAGCATCAGAGTTGATCCGCATAAACAATCCAACTGCCCTTCCTGCTTTGGGTTTACCTGCAAGGCGCGCAATCTGCCCGTAAGTGGCAACCTTTCCTTTTGGTATTGCCCGGCAAAACTCATAAACTTTATCTTTAAAAGAGTTTTTCACAGCTATAATTTTATAAGTATTTTTTAAAAAACTCCACTGTTTTATCCATAGCCTCGTTGAAAGCCGATCCGCTTAGATTATGTCCTCCGCTGGAATATTCCTGCAGTTCATGTGGAACATTTGTTTTATCTAATAGACTAATTAAATTTCGGCTGTATCCGATATTTACCACCGGATCATTTATCGCGTGATGGATCTGAATTGCGCCCTTTAAGTCATTTAAAAAACTTGTCGGTGCTATCTGCTGCCAGAAAAAGTGGTCGGCGTTCGGTTCACCATGAATATCTCTAATTTTTTGTCTTCTCCTGGCTCTTTCGGA
>MFZO01000012.1:2082-10428 GCA_001788015.1 Candidatus Roizmanbacteria bacterium RIFCSPHIGHO2_02_FULL_38_11
GATGACTACAGCCGGAATTTCGGGCTTGACCGCAAAACTTCTCATCACGACATTACCTGCCATACTATGACCCCATAAACCGATAGCTTTAGGATTTACGAATGAAGAATTCTGTAAGGCTGAATACGCATTTAATACATCTACAACGTAATCCGCTGAATAATATGCTCCGCCCGCCTCTCCTTCCGAACTGCCGTTACCTCTCAAATCGATCTTAAAAACGACTAACCCGTTTCTGGCAAGATAGTCAACATAATCGTAGTAATTTTGGATCGTTTGATACTGCCTTGGCGGAATATATCCGTGGATAAAGACTATCGCCGGCCAGCCTTCAGGGGGAGCTTGACCTTTCGGTTGAGTTAAAAGTCCGTTAATTTTTAACCCGTCCGAACTGTAGCTTGTCAAAAATGCTGTGTAACTTTGATTTTCGTAATTTTTTTGTGATTCTCCTAAACTGCCATCATATATTCTTTGCCGAAGATATGGAATGGTTATTTCCTGAAAAGGAAAGGGGGTAGGAGATGGTTGCGCTATTTGGACTATCGGATTCCTTTCTAAGCTTGGGCCACTGATATTGTTTTTTGGCGAATAAGATTTGACTAAAATAATCGAGAAAACAAAGACAGCAAGAACTCCCAACCAAATTTTCTTCTTCTGGAAAAATCCCATTATTTATATTCTAAGTTTTGCGATATCTTTTAATTTCGCCATGTTTGCATAAAAAATTTTTTTAAGGGTGAAAAGCAATTCTTTTGTCTTATTAAATTGTCTGCCATAGCCAAAGTTGTTTATCAACCTCAGTGGTTCACTACGACCAGCATTGTGAACGACTGCTATTTTTTCTCCATTTTTTTTATAAAAAACTCCTTCTTTCAACTTAAAACCTATCTTGCCTACATTGATGAGAAAGTTGTACTTTTTATCCAAAAATATTACGCTGTCTCTGTAAATAAAATAGTTGAAAACAATTTGATCTGGTCCGTATCTATCTTTGTTTTTTACAAGTTTTTTTATCTCTCTACATAGGTTGACAAATTTAGATTTAGGCGCCAAGATAAAACCTGCATTAAGAATCGGTTTATCTTTTAAAAATTCGTATATTCTTTTTCCGAGAGCCTTGGAAAAATTTCCCGGAATATAATACTCGAAAAACAGCATTTCCATATCAAGTGGGACCGCCCTGAAAACATTATTATTTTTGTTGAAAAGATGAGAGATATTTTCTTGGAAAATAATGTCCCCTCCGTCACAAAAAAGCACTTGATCATAATCGCGCTCTGGCAAATAGCTGCCAGCGTCAATAAAACGCTGGTTTACAATGTGACTTTTTTTATTTCCCTTTATTACTATTACCTTTTCATTTTTGAGTTTAAGTACTTGAGCTCTACTTAAACCGTAATCCTGGACTATGATATCTATGTTTCTTAGATCAACGTTTTCTTTTAAGGACCGCAGCCAATGATCGACTAAAAATCCTCCATCTCTTTTGTTTGAACTTGTTATTATGACATTCTTTTTCATCAAAATATGATAACAAATTTAATAAAATTATTTCTCTATTTTGTATCTGTTAGACTAAATTATATGGACCCACCTCAACATTGGCTGCATCATAAAATTTTTTTTATTATATTTTTTTTATTTATCCTAAACCTTATCGTCCTAGATGTATGGGTTGGAATGAACCTATTGGGTACAACTAACAAACTACCTGGCTTAGCGAAAGTTACACCATCTCCTTCTCTTCAAGTCAGTTCTAAAACCTGTCCTGATGATTGTCTTTCTACGATAGACGAAGAACTTTCCAAATTTAAATTAGCAACTCAAGAAGCCTTAAATCAACAGGAAAATAGGGAGCAGGACTTTTTCATACCACTTGGGTCTGGTACGATATCATCAGACGAATGGACCGACGTACCTGGTATTAAAGCAACAGTTGATACTGCCAAATATGGGAAAATAAGAAAGGTCGTGTTTGAAGCTACTACCCATGTCCCAAACGCTAATGAGTTTCTCTATGTGAGGCTTTACAATGAAACAGACAGCCATCCAGTTTGGAACTCGGAGCTATTTTTTCCAAGCGCAACAACCCAATATTTTCTGGTTTCTCCGGCAATCAAGCTTGATTCTGGGGTTAAAATCTATAAAGTCCAGATGAAGACACAACTTAAATTTCCCGCCATTCTCGACCAGGCCAGAATTCACATTACTACTTTTTAACCTCCAATGCTACTTTACCCCTAGGGTGGCCTTCTTCTTGGTATTTGAAAGCTTCTTTTACTTCGTTAAGAAGAAGGATTTTATCAACATTTACTTTTATTTTTCCAGCATCTACTAATTCAGCTAAGCGAATTAAATGTTGGGTGTTAACTTTTGAACCTTGTCCTATGGCTGTAACACCATACTCTTCTGCTAGTTTTGCGTCGGGTTGACCAACCATTGTCACCATCACTCCGCCTCTTTTGAGAACCTTGAAAGATCTATTAGTTGTTTCACCGCCGACTGTATCAAAAACAGCATCAAAATCTCTAAGCATTTCTTCAAACTTTTGTAGTTTATGGTCTACAATCTCATCAGCGCCTAACTTTTTAACAAATTCCATATCATCCGTGCTCACCGTAGTTGCAACATAAGCGCCCAGAGCTTTGGCAAGCTGAATGGCGATATGGCCGATGCCTCCTGCACCGCCGTGGATGAGAATTTTCTGCTTGTTTTGCAACTTAATATGTTCTTCCAAAGCTTGGACTGCGCTTGAACCAACCAACGGTAAAGCTGCAGATTCGATAAAATCGGCATTTTTTGGTTTTTTAGCCATATTTGAAATCCTTACTTGAGCATACTCGGCAAATGAACCTGACCCGCCGCTTAAAATATTGGCTGAACCATACACCTCGTCCCCTACTTTATATTCAGAGACATCTGTTCCAACCTCGGACACAATACCTGAAAAATCTCCGCCTAAAGTAATCGGAAATTGTAACGGTGCCATTTTTTGTAACGCTCCTGAACGAACAGCTCCATCGAAAGGATTTATACTTGCAGCCTGAACCTTGACTAATACTTGCTCTTTATCGATTGAAGGTGTTGGCGCATTTTGGTTTATTTCTAAAACCTCGTATCCGCCGTATCTATTAATCTGCACCGCTTTCATTTATAATAATTTTAACATATAGAAATGACCACAACCAGAAAATACTTGTCTGGGGAAGTCACAAAAACCAGTTTTGCTCTTGATTTGGAAGAGGGAGTATTTACTTGGGATGACCCAAAAAAAATTGCCTTGAGCCTCAAGCGTTCGGCAGAGGTGAGCACAAGACGAAAAGCCAACCCATTTCAATCCGCCATGAACATGCTTAATCTCTATATTAACCGTGCAGGAAGAAATCTAAAACCCGAAAGGAAAAAAATACTTGAACAAGCAAAAATTGAATTGAGAAACTTATTTAAGAAATAAGAAAATGGAAAAAGGTACCCAAATTTTTTGTTGCGCTTAAGACGAAATAAATAAAATCAGGACGCAGGAGGAGCTGCAGGTTGATTGGGAGGTAAGCTCAAATTAAATGCTTTATCAACAAAGTAACGCACTGTACCTCCAGAAACTAAAAGAGGTACAGGATTTACCATTCTTGCATGAGCTGGTGTAATTCCGGGAAGTCTTCTCACTCCTGGTATCTTATGCTCATCAGGCAATTTTCTTTCGTCACCAAAAAATTGAGCTTCGTATTCAACTTTTGATTTAACTCCTGGGCGGCTCAATGATTCTTCTTTTTTTCTAAAAGACAATCTCATGGTTGGATGCATTAAACCAGGATCTGTTACTGAAATGGTTACACCGCCTCCAACACCTACCGTAGCACTTAAATATAATTCTCTTGCTTTACCACCATTCCTTGTCTCTTCAGTCCATTCACCGATCTTATATCCCAAAACTTTTTCTTCTCCTCTTTTATCCGCTTGAGCTTTTTGAAATAAGGCCGCGGAAATCACTGCTAAATCTGTTGTTGTAGGGGAAGCGACTTCACCAAAAGCAATTTTTTTCTCCCCGTAGTATCTTGCTAGAGCATCTGCTAAAGCTGTGGATTCCATATTTAGCTTTTGCGCAAGATTTGAGGCAAAGTCTGCTGGACCAAAAAGATTTATATCCCTTACGCTATCTGGAACAGTACTTGGAGTTGCTGGAGGATTTAAGTCATCCATTATAAGGAAAGTAAAACATATTAACTTTTAAAAATCAACTGCTTTTGGATTCTATGTCTATTTTTCTTTTAAATATCGATTGAAAAATTCAACCGATCGCTGCATGGCAGAATTAAAATATGAAGAAATGTTGTGATCGTCGCCTGGATAGGTATAAAACTCCACAGTTTTTCCGGCTTCCTGCATCTGCTTTTCAAGCGTCTGCGAAAACTCAACCGGAACTGAAGTATCGGCTGTACCGTGATGTAGTTGCAAAGGACCAGAAATATCTCTCAAATGAGAGTTGGCAGAGATTGAATTCCAAAAATCAGGATTTTCTTCCGGCGTACCGTATGTTTCAGTCAAACTTTGTCTCCAACCACCTCTTCCGCTAGGCAGAGTAGGCCTTGGGGTTCCTCTTCTCCATCTGTTTAAAAGGTCAGGATAGGATGCAACAACTCCAGCCCAGATGACACCGGCTTTTATATCTTTATTAACCACCATACTCCTTAGCGTTAGAAATCCTCCTAAAGAATGCCCCCACATTCCGATTTTATTCGGGTCGGCGACTTGCCCTGAGCCTGTCGAAGGGTTTTTCAATTTTTTAATTGATGCGACTGCATTTAAGACGTCGATCGTGTAAGCGTTTGAACCATAAGCTCCCTCCGGCTCTCCCTCGGAATTTCCGTGGCCTCGATAATCTGGTTTAAAAACAATATAGCCGTTTCTTGCAAACCCATCAACATAAGCAACATATCTCTCTGTGGTCTGATATTGAGTTGGAGGAATATACCCGTGATTAAACACAATCACTGGCCAACCGGCCGAATCGGGGGGCGGTTCCCCATTTGGAATTGTTAAAAGAGCATAAATTTTTAACCCTTCTGATCTATAAGAAGCAATGTGGCGGCTGTAATTGCTACCTGGTTCAAGAGTCTGTTCGATTACCATTTCGCTTCCAGGATAGTGTCCTTGCCTTAATGATTCTATCGTTAGTGGATTCAAATTTTCTGTGACTCCTCCGCCGTCGTTTTGTTCAACGACATTATCTGTCAATCTTTCAGAATTTTCCTTTATATCTTGCTTGCTAGAAAAAACATAAAAAAAGGCAGCTAAAACTAAAGCTGCCAGAATAAATATAAAAACTTTTTTAATATCCATAGATTAATTTTATCAACTAGTAAATTTATTTCGTGGATGTTGGGTTCCTCATTCTTCCAAATTGTGGATTGAGTTGTATATTTTGGGCGGTTAGGCTTCCGTCGGAATTTTCGTTGCCGAACACCGCCACTTGGACGCCAGCTTTAAGATCGGTATTCGAAGCTTTTTCCGCTTTGTTTATCTCTGTTTTGTCAGACAAAAGGACGATCTTGCTACTACCGTCTTGGAGTTTAACCGTGATTGATTTATCATCGGCATTGATGATTTCTCCCGCCACCGGTCGAAATCCCGATCGATTGCCCGCTCCTTGATTCTGACCTCCGAACCTTCCGGCAAAATTTCCTCCAAATTGCCCTCTTATTGCCGACCGTCTGCTTTCCTGATACTTCATTCCGGCAAAAAATGTTCCTGCACCAATAACTAATACGGTAATAATTACGATTACTGTGTTATTTTTCATCTTATATTCACCACCCTTCTTTCAAAATTTACGCTTGTTTTAATTAATTGAGTGATTGAAACATTCATTGAGAATTGTTTATTCATATCTTAACGCCTCAATCGGCTGTAAATTGGCTGCTTTTTTAGCCGGATACCAACCGAAAAGTACTCCGATAACTCCCGAAACTCCGATCGCAAGCGCGATAGACGAAACAGAGATACTTTGCGGCAAGCCTACCAGCTGTGAAACTAGATAAGAGATAAAAATTCCCAGCCCCATTCCAAATACGCCGCCCGAAAATGTCAGTATTATCGCTTCGATCAGAAACTGCATGATTATTATCTTTTTTTTTGCGCCCAAAGCTTTTCTTAAACCGATTTCACGGGTACGCTCGGTTACAGTTACGAGCATAATATTCATAATCCCTATCCCTCCCACCAACAGGGAAATCGCCGCAATTCCTCCCAGTAAAGTTGTAAAAGTTCCGGTTATCTGCGAGGCAGTATTCAAGATATCATTCTGGGAAAAAATTCTGAAGTCTGCCTGGGTTGGATCGGATAGCTTATGACGGGCGAGCAAAAAGTAGCCAATTTGATTTTGGCTGTCGGTCATCACATCCTGGCTTTTTGCCTCGACCGCAATTGATGAAACATAGGCGACACCAAACAGTATTTTTTGAGCAGTGGATAAAGGCACAAATATTACGTCATCCTGATTTTGAAAACCGCTCCCTCCTTTGGAGACAGTCATTCCGATTATTCTCAGTTGTTGACCGTTAATTCGAATATTTTGACCTACCGGGTTTGTTCCTTCGCCAAAAAGATCCAAGACTACTTGTGGACCCAATACCGCAACTTTCCCCAATGATCGCACATCGCGGTCAGCAATAAAATTGCCGGATGAGATTGAAATTTTCCTGATATTTTCATAAGTCGGATAAACTCCGATTACTTGAGTATTGGTATTATTTCTTCCGGCTGTAACCTGTGCGCGGCGCGATAGTTCCGGCGAGACAGAATTGATCGTCGTTATTTCTTGAGATGTCTCAATTGCTTTTGCATCTTCAAGGATTAGAGTCGTTCCTCCGCCCAGAGCGCCTTGTACTCCGCCCGAATTCTGACCTCCGGGAATCACCGTTAAAAGATTAGCTCCAAGAGACTGGATCTGGTTTTCAACCGCTTTTTGACTGCCTTGCCCCAAAGAAATTAAAGCTATTACGCTCCCGATACCGATAATAATGCCTAAGGCTGCCAAACCGGTCCGCATCTTATTTAAAATCAAGGTCCCGACGGCCTCTCTGATTAATTCAAAAATATCCATAGTTATCTTTTTGGGGAAATTATTTTCCGGTGCGTACCGTTTTTCTGATCTTTGAAAATTTTTCCGTCACGGATATGAATGATTCTTTTTGCATGATAGGCGATCTCGGATTCGTGTGTAATCATGATGATCGTGTGACCTTTATCATTGAGATCCTGGAAAATTTTCATAATTTCCTCGGCTTGTACCGAGGCAATATTTCCGGTCGGTTCGTCAGCCAGAATTATACTGGGGTTCATTACCAGCGCCCGCGCAATCGCGACTCTTTGCTGTTGCCCGCCTGAAAGCTGGTTAGGTGCATGGTTCATACGGTCGCCGAGTCCGACCATCTGTAAAAATTTTTTTGCCGTGTCATTCCTTTTATCTTTTGCTATACCCGCATACATCATTGGCAAAGTAACATTTTGCAGGGCGGTGATCCTTGGCAAGAGATTATAGGCCTGAAAGACAAAACCGATCTTTTTATTTCTTATTTCTGCAAGCTTATCTTCATCGAGATTGTTGATATTTTCGTTATCAAGAATGTATGTTCCGCTTGTAGGTTGGTCAAGAGCGCCAAGTATATGCATAAGTGTTGATTTGCCCGATCCCGACGGTCCCATTATCGCCGCAAACTCACCTTTTTTTATTTCAAATGAAATATCTGATAGCGCAATTGTTTCCACCACATCGGTTTTGTAGATTTTGGAAAGGTGCGAGATCTTAATCATAAAAAATATTCAAATAATTAAATACTACAAATTGCTCAAATAAACAAATAAACTATTTAATAATCAAGTGACTTAATCATTTAATTAAGCCATTTATTTGTAGTATTTGTCGGATTTGATTATTTTATCTGCCTATTCGCTGATTACCTCCTCCACCGCCAGTACCCAACCTGAATCCACCTCCTCCAAATCCGCCAAATGGAGATTGAGTTTGTCCCTGTTGGGTGGAAGTTGATGTTTGAACGATACTTGTAACAACCGTGTCCCCTGCTTTTATTCCGGAAATAATCTCAGATTGGGTATCGGAAGAAAGTCCGACTTCAACAGGAATTTCTTGCGGTTCGCCGTTTTTCAAAACCCTGATAAATGTCTCGCCGTTTTGAGTTTGGACGCTGGTAGCGGGAACTAAAAGAACGTCATCTTTTGTTTGGGTTATGATACTGGCGGATGCCGCCATATTCGGCAGAATTGCGTCCGACTTGTTATCCAGTTCGATGGCAATCGGATAGTTGGTTACACCCGAACTCACAACACCTG
>MFZO01000013.1:0-1669 GCA_001788015.1 Candidatus Roizmanbacteria bacterium RIFCSPHIGHO2_02_FULL_38_11
AATTCAGCTACTTTTAGATTTTGAAATAGGTCGTTTTTAACACTATCAACAATCGTCTTTATTTCTACATCTGTTTTTCCGCCTTTCTTTAACCATTCTTTTATAACATAGAGACAACCTTTTGAATCATTTAGATTCAAAGAGGTCGAATCTGCAAGATTCGTGTATTGGTCTTTAATCTTTTTTAAATGCTTTAATATTGTATCTTTTTTGATAAAATCCTCGCCTGTTATTGACGTTCTTACACAGGCCAACAGGGTTATATTAAGTATAGAATGGCTCGAGAAGCGTAGCTTTAATATAACCAAGTATCTATCGCATATTATCAAGGTTTTTGAAGATTTTAGACTTGTGCATCAGATAAGAGAAGAGATAGAGAGAGTAAAGCCTTGTATAGCTATTACAACTTCATAAATCGCTTTTTAAGGGGTGTTTTACTCAAAATGATACTTTATACGTCTTTTGAGAATGACATTGGTAGCTGCGTTTCTAGAATGTTAAATTTTGGTGTTCAAACTTTAGAAGTGAGTTTAAACCAAGTTCAAAAAGTTAATTGACTCATTAATTAGTTAAAGTATTGTTGATTTTGCGCTTATATAAGACAACAAACTTCCATATTGCTTCATGGCTTCTTATGAACGAGAAAAAGCTTCTTTCAGTAGATTGGGGGAATAAACGTAGAGCTGAATTTGTGTTTGAAGATTTCAAAGAAAGAGAGGCTTTTGTAAATGACTTCTTCAAGCAAGAGCTTCTTCAGAAAAAGATTTCAGCAGATCAAGAATTAAAAGCGAGAATGTACGCTTCTCATTTGCCTGAAACCTATAGCACTGGAGGTAGATCTTTTAGATAATAAAATATCTATAGCTCATTGAAAAATGCTCAAAACTCTATTGCATAACGAGGTGTAAAGTTGTAATTTGTTGATCGAACTGATTGAATTTTATCGCAAATAAACATTTTTATTGATTGCCTGCCTGATTTGCCACCAGATGTATCGTACCCCCAAAAATATTCCTGACCTACCCCGTCTCTTTTCCTAACATAATACTCCATTGAGTATGGTTCAACTAATCTTTCATAATCATCATAGATTAATTCAACCATTTTTTGTGATCGACCTGCATTTATAATAGTGCTTCTTGCATCAGAAGAAAAATAACTCGAGGAAGAATAAAAACCACTATAGCCACTACTGAAACTTCGAGGAAAGTTGTAAGAATGAGCAAAAACAGGTTTTGGTGGTTGAGGAATAGATATAAGGCTAAATAAATTGTCTATTAACTGATTGAAATTGGCCACCACAACGTCAAATTGAAAAAGACTAGAAATAGGAACTACTAATGTACTCCAAAATGGCTTATATGTTTCAAGCCGTATACCTAACAATTGTTGTTTAGCAGAATTTGCTATTGACTCATAGATTGATTTTTTTAAGAAAGTACTAACAACTTCAAGCCTGTTTACTGAAAAATCCTTGGCAAACAATATTGAGTATAGTAAATCAAAAAGGTCAGCAACTTTCTGTCGATGTAATAGACTATTTAATTTTGAAGCAAGTATCTCTTCCGCCTTTTGACATCTAAGAGTTGATGCACATTTATCACTATCTGAATATGGATGAATCAAGGGGGTTGATTGAATGGGTAAATATATTTTGTCAAACTGGGTA
>MFZO01000013.1:1689-31654 GCA_001788015.1 Candidatus Roizmanbacteria bacterium RIFCSPHIGHO2_02_FULL_38_11
TTAATCTGCTGTTTAACAGAAAAATCTAGGTCCTTAGAAAAACGAGTATTCGGAAGATATGCTTTCCTTAATCCATTACCACCCTTTAAGATGAGAAGGTTGCCCAAAGAAGAATGAGTATACAAAGCGTTTAATAGCCATCCGAAAACATAGTCTTTTTCGACATCGGGTGGGTTAATTCCATACTCCTTTGCTTTCTGGTTAATTTCGTCGCTCGTTATCATTTTTATTTATAGTTTTAACTCTCTATCTTCAGGCCAATAAATTAATGCCGGCACACGTTGACTTATTAAATTGAAGCTAACTCTAACGAGATAGTCTGGGCAGTATCCCCAAAATATCCAGACGCTGTTTTTATTTGGAAAGTGTTTTTGAGTATTTCTTGGGAATATATCAACTTTTAACTGGATTGAGCTGGTATAGTGATCCTGAATTGGGGTAAAGAAATGGCATTTTTTCTTATCAGCAAAACATATATCCAAAGGGAAAGTATATAAATACAATAAATTGAAGGGAATATTAACGGGGAACCAGCGAAATTCTCTTACATACAAAATTTTTCCGGGAAAGTTTTCCCTAAAATGCATCACCTGTTTTTTTGGGTGTAAAGAAATATGACATCCGTTAGATATTGTGTGATTGTGTTCTCTTTTATGATTAATAAACGTTTGATTTATTAATCTTGAGGTACCAACTTCAATTGTCTTTTTGTTATTGTGAAATTTAGAGCTGAAAATAAATGAGCCGTCTGCCGTGAAGTTTACGGAACAAAAGTTTATCCATTTGTTTTGCCAGTGAACTCCAAGTTTTGCTTTTTTTTTGTCCAGTTTGTTTACAATTGAACCATTCATATTATTTAACGGGATTTTCCTCAGTTTTTTACTGTGTTTGAAACATTTTTCTAATTCCTTTTATCCTTTGGCGGATAAGGATCATTTCCGAAACTATCCTTATCTCGAATGGTCCCATCGGGTCTGTGCGTAACTACCTCTGACTTGTTATTGATCGCAATTTCTCTTGCCGCATCATAAGCTGACGATTGAGTCGGGTGAATTGACGTTACTTTCGAATTTCCCTCACCTCTAACTGCCCAATCTCCTTGATGCGGAACTACGTGTTGGTTTGATTTAGCCATATTTTCTCACCTCTCTTTTTCCTGTTGACTTTAGTAACAGTTTAGGTATTATGATAATATATATGAAAAGGAAATTCAAGAGATCTTTGACTCCAAAACAAAAGGCTATTCTTGATTTCATTACTACTTATACAACAGGGCGTGGATATGCTCCATCTTTGGAAGAAATTGGTAAAAAATATAGTATTTCTATTCCTACTGCCCATCAGCATGTTAAAGCTCTTGAGAAAAAAGGCTATCTTAAAAAGGAAGAAAACCAACCACGAGGGGTATCTCTTTTTGAACAAACACCTGATTCTATAGAAATACCAATGTTGGGATTAATAGCGGCTGGCAGTCCGATAGAGCCAATCGAAAATCCCGAACCAATTAGCATCCCCAAAAATTTAATCTCTAGTCGTGGTGATTACTATGCTTTAAGAGTCAAGGGCAACAGTATGATAGAGGATGGTATTTGCGATCAAGATATTGTTGTAATAAAAAGTCAATCTGTCGCAAATAATGGAGAGACTATTGTTGCGATAACTGAAGAAGGAGCAACTTTAAAAGTATTTAAAAATCAAAATGGAAAAATATCTTTAGAGCCCAGAAATAAGAATTTGAGTAACATTTATCCAAAATTACTTGAGATAAAAGGCAAGTTTGTTGGACTAATTAGAAAAAGCAGTTGATATGGATAATTTAACAAAAAAACAACGCTCAAAATGCATGTCAAAAATAAGAAGCAAGTACACTGAGCCAGAGCAAAAAATAAGAAAATTACTAACAGCAGGAAATATTAAATATAGACTCCATGTCAACAAATTGCCAGGTAAACCAGACATAGTGATATCCGCAAAGAAAATCGCTATTTTTATAAATGGTTGTTTTTGGCACCAGCATGAACATTGCAGATATGCAGTAATGCCTAAAAGCAACTTAAATTATTGGAAAACCAAATTAGAAAAAAATATAGTTAAACAGAAGGAAGCAATAAGACAACTTAAAAAAATAAGCTGGAAGTCTCTTACGATTTGGGAATGTCAAGTTAAAAAGAAGACATTTTTAGATAGAATTATTAATAGAATAAAAAAATGAAAAAAAATATCTTTAAATTTGCTGAATTATTTTGTGGTCCGGGGGGCCTTGGTCTGGGAGCCTCGCTGTCCTCTATTTCTCAGAACGGATTAACCTACGGCGTCAAACCAGTTTGGGCAAATGATATTGATGAGGACGCTTGCAAAACTTATTCTAAAAATATTCACAACGGAGAACCCTCTAGCGTCGTATGTTCGCCAGTTGAAAAGATTGATTTTGAGAAAGTGTTAAAATTCGACGCCCTAGCCTTTGGATTTCCCTGCAATGACTTTAGCGTTGTGGGAGAACAGAAAGGATTCTATGGCAAATACGGCCCTTTATATACCTATGGAGTAAAAGCTATTAATATCCATAGTCCGATGTGGTTTTTTGCAGAGAATGTCAGCGGACTACAAAGCGCAAACAACGGAACAGCATTTATGAAAATACTTGAAGATTTGGAAAAGGCAGGCAAAGGATACAACTTGACAGCACATCTCTATAAATTTGAGGAATACGGCGTACCTCAGTATAGACGCAGGGTAGTCATTATCGGCATAAGAAAAGATCTAGGGCTAGAATTTAAAGTACCCGCTCCAACCACCCCAAATAAACACAAGACAGCAAAACAAGCATTAGAGGAGCCACCCATTCCAAGCAACTCGCCAAATAATGAAATCACCAGACAGTCAAAAATAGTTGTTGAACGTCTTAAATATATTCCGCCTGGAAAAAATGCCTGGTATGAGGGAATACCAGAGCATCTGAAACTCAATGTTAAAAAGGCAAGAATGAGTCAAATATACAAAAGACTGCATCCCGATAAACCAGCCTATACAATCACTGGAAGCGGAGGAGGAGGCACACATGTATATCATTGGAGTGAAAACAGAGCTTTGACCAATAGGGAAAGAGCAAGACTACAATCGTTTCCTGACAGTTTTATATTTGAAGGGTCTAAGGAAAGCGTCAGAAAACAAATAGGCATGGCTGTACCCCCTAAAGCAGTACAGGTTATTATTGAAGCAGTCTTAAAAACTTTTGCAGGCACACCTTATGAATGGATACCCGCTAAGACAATAAACGGCAACGGAAATTATCAAGAATCTTTATTTGGATTTTAAGAAACAGGTTTCAAAAGTTCTTTTACTAAAAAGTCAGTATCGCGATTCATTTTGTAAATCATTACTCCGTAGTTGTTGGCTTTGATTGAGAAACTTCCGTTATGCGGAAGATCTGGGTCAAATACTTCTTCTCCCCTTGCAAATTCAACAGCCATTAAATCCCTTACAGCCACTTCCATCTTTTTTCTAAATTCAGTCTGTTTTGCTTGAATAGCCCGTCTTTCAGCCTTCATTTGTTCCGTTGCACCTTTTACTTCTCTTTTTTTGTTTTTTAATGCAGTATATTCCGTAGCTAAAATTTTCAGTTGTGCATGCATTTTTCTCTGTTTATTGATTTTCTCTATTAATTCATTTCTGCCTATCCAACCCATTACTTCTGCTTTTATTGGGAAAAGCGCTTCATGCTTCTTTTTTAGCGCTGAGACAAGCATTCCCATATGTTTTTTAGAAAGCTCGCTGTTGTCTTTTAAAGACGCTACCATAGTATCAATTTTTTCTCCACCCAGAAAATCAACAAGGTGGCTTTCTGGAATGCTGATTTTGACGCTGACATACATATCATAACAACGATTATCAAATTCCTCTTTTCTTATAAGAAGCCATTTAGAAGTGCCTTTTGTGGATTTGATATCTATCGGATGCAGGTGGGGCCGGGCAATCTTTTTTCCATCTTTAGTCTTGATCCAGCGGATATCACCATCATCGATCTGGCTAGCATCTTCGTAAAAATCGAAGTCTAAATCAGCTTCGAGGCCATACTGCCCCTGAAGAAAACGCTTAACTGCCATTTCAGCAAGTTTACCTATTGTTATATCATTGACGTAATCTCCAACATCGCGTTTCACTCCAGTGCTTGCAAAATCCATTGTTGTCTGAATATTGTTATAGTAAGAAGCAAGAGCAAAAAGTACGCATTGAATATAATCTTCTTCAGGTAGATTTACAATGTAAAAAGATGGGTCTTTCGTTGACATTTGATCTATTTTATCACTTTTTACCAAGCACTGTTATATAAATAAAAAAGAATTTATATTGTAGGGGCAAAACAATTTAATTTCTATCTGTGAAATAAATCTTCAGCTCTAAACCTAAGTTTTCTAGAAATTTTCATCAGAAGCTTTAAAGACGGGCTCTCTCTACCTTGTTCTATATATCCCATATAGACCAAACAATTGATTATAAGATATGAGCAAGCAGTCCAGGTTTAGAAAAAGAAGAAAGATAGTATAATCTATATAACAATTTGGAGAGCCTAAACCAATAAAATGGCATGGCTTGTAAGACCTCGACAGCAACAAGCTCTCTCCAGAGCGCTGTCGAGGCTATCATCTCGAAAGGGGTGGTAGGTGGTCGTAAGGCCATCGCTGGGGGGAGCTTTTTTATATGAATAATCCAACTAAAGGATGTTTATCGGGTTGTTTGACAGTTTCTATTTATTTTCTTTTATTTGTTTTTGGTTTTTATCTTCTTGATATAAATGTATTTTTAGGGATTCTGTATTTTGCTCTCCCTTATTTCTACTTTAAGAAAAAGAAAGATGATAAAAAGAATATGGAAAACAAAGAAGTAGAAAATAAGTTGAGCGAGATAATAAAAGATATCGAGAAAAGAAAAAAACTACTTACTCAATTGAAAGATCGACTAAAAATAAATAAAAAACCTGACAGGACTGAAGAATATAAAGACATAACAATGGAAATCTATGAGTTAGATCAAAACACAATAGCCATACAGATTTTAACTTGGATCGATCAAAAACCTGTTGGCTACTCTGGCAGCCTTTATACAAATATTGAAAAACTACATAGCGATCTTACTTCTTTAAAAAGATATGACCTTATAGAGATGTTAGATGAAAAAACAAAAGAGTTAGAAAATATTGGTTTCAATACTTTTTATTTTGATTTGACTGAAGCTAAAGACTATATTGATTTTGTTCGTATCTTTCTGAAGGATAAAGAAGAAGCTCTTGCGCAAAGGGAGCTGGAGTTGAGAAAAAGAGAGAGTGTTCACTTTTTAGCAAAAGCATACAAACAAAGAAAAAACACAACTACTTTTAAGCAAAATTTATCGACTATTGATGGTTTATTAAATTTAACACCTATTGAATTTGAAAAATGGGTTAAAACTAATATTTTTGAAAAAGAAGGATGGACTGTTACAGAAACTAAGGTAACTGGCGATGGTGGTATTGATCTAATACTTTCTAAAAATGGCGAGCAGTCAATTGCCCAATGTAAAAGGTTTAGAAATACTGTTGGAGAACCACTTCTAAGAGATTTCTATGGAACGATGATAAGCGAGGGAGTTTCAAACGGCTACTTTATAACAACAGGTTTGTTTAGTTTATCTGCTTTGAAATTTGCTGAAGAAAAACCAATAGTTTTAATTGATCGTAGAGTTTTAGCTCAACAGTTAGGGGGTGATAAAACATGATTAAAAAAATCTTAATGGGTCTTGGAATTTTCTTTGTGGTTATTGTCATTATTGGTATGGCTTCGGGACCATCAAAGAAAACAAGCAATGAACCAGTAAAAGTAGAGTCAACTACTCAAGGACAAGAACAAGTACAGGAAACACAAAAGCAAACAGAGTTTAAGGTTGGTGATGTTGTAAAAATGGGAGAAAGAGAGTTTATAGTCAACAGCGCCAAAAGAATGTCTCAAATTGGACAGTACCAGAGTGCCAAAGCAGGAAAAGAATATATCGTGGTTAACGTTACCATAAAAAATGGTGGTACTTCTGAGATTTCATACAATCCTTTTGACTTTAAGGTACAAAACTCAAATGGAGCACAAGAAGACCAATCATTTGCTGTTTTAGACGATCCCCTAAGATTAGGGACGCTTATTGGAGGAGGAAACGTTACGGGCTCAATTCCCTTTGAGGTGACTCAAGGAGATACAAACCTAAAACTTATATTCCAACCTAGTGTTTGGAGCAAAGAAAAGATTGTAGTTGCTTTGTAATCAAATAGTCAAATAATCCACTCTTGTAAGAAGGGAGTGGATTATTTGTGAAAAAAGAACAATTGACTCTCTATTTATATTGTTACAACAATCCGCATAAATGCAGTCATTACGAAAATAGTCTACTTTTATTCTAAACATTGAGGTATTATGTTATTTTCTTAAAATCTAACAATCGTGCCTACCATCTTTTAACTTCCTGTTGACCTTTTTAAATTTTTCTTAGAAAGTGTAGGTATCATTATAAATTTATATTGTCAGAATATGACAAACTTTAATTTTTCAAAACAGTTAAAAATTGTAGTTTTTTCAAAACAAGAAATTGAAAAAGAAGAATTGGATAACGAAGAAGATTTAAAAGATTTCGTTCTTGAAAAAGCAAAAGTGATAAAAGAATACAAGGAAGTGATTTCAGGTTGGAGTATTGATTCTAAATTTTATGTAATGGTGATTAAAACTTAAAAGTTTATAAGAGAGTCAAGATATTTGACTTTCTTGTTAAAAAGTTAAGTTATTAGTTTAAGTAATAGATTGGAGGTGAGATTTTATGAGTTGGAGTAATGCGAGTAAAAAATATTATTACAGTGAGAAAGGTAAAGCTGCTCGACTTCGATATCAACATTCAGATAAGGCAAGAGAAGCTCGAAAACGTTATCAGGAACGTCTGAAGATTAAAAAGCAAAAAGCTAAAGAAGAAGCGAAGAAAGAACAAAAACTAATTAATAATATAGTAAATACTGCGAAGCAGAAAATAACAATATCGAAGAAAACGAAGAAGTGATTAGCGGCAAACATAGAAAAGGACTGGGAATAAAAACTCAGTCCTTTTTTATTATCTTAAATATCTCATTGTAGAGTTCTAGAAGGACTATAACTATTTTAAACGAGGAATGTATCGCAGTTTGATTTTAAATCGAAATTTGAATCTATTCCAAGAGTTATTTAAGAGTTCTAAATATATAGTTTGTTAATTTCATGTAAAATAGTGTGAAAAGACAATGAAGAAAAATAATGAAGATTTATTAAAACTTAAAATCTTTATTGACTCAAGCTCTGACAAGGATTTTCAAGAGATGGCTCTACTTGTTGATAATCTTGAGTTTCTCCATCTTTTACCCAAACTAAGAAAAGATTTTGAAATAGATAAATTGATTCCTACAGATAAATTTGAAGAAAAGGTATTTGACGAGCCTTACGAAATAAAAAAGAAGATGAAGGTTAATTTATCGAAATATAAAAACCCTAAATATCTAAAATCTTTTGCTAAAGAACATGAGAGTTTTTATAGCATCGACCTAGATGAAGAAATGGATTATTGCCAATTTTTAGATACAGAGATAAATCTCGTATGTATTCAGTTCCAAAGACCACCATATTTTGCTCCTGTTATTAAACAAGCTGTATTTTGCGGAGTTGTAAACAATCTCTATTTCCTTCCTACTGTCTATGACATCATTGAAAACGATCGAATTAATTTATCTGTTGCTAGTTTTGAGCTGCCGAGAGCTGCTATTCTAATATCGCCTACTACGACATATGAAGATGTTAAAAAAACATTTAAAGAAGCTCAAAATCTCTTTAAAACTGATAAGAAATTGGCATACTATAAACCACGATTGGATTTTGTAAATAATATAAGACAGTATAGACAATGGTATTGGGAAAGATTGGAAGGAAAAACGTATCAAAAAATAGCTGACGATTATGTCGAGTCAAAGCTACCAGCACAATACAACACAACCTACCAAGATGTAATCAAGGGTGTAAAGGTCTACAAAAAACTTCTTGCTGCATAGTGGAACTTACAGGCTTATAAACTCCACGTTCATTTTGTAAGTCTATAAATCGACTTATTGGGACAATCTACTTCTTGAAATAATGGGTTTTATATGACATATCTAAGCCGAAGCGACATTAAAATCAATGTAAAAATCTTAAATTCAGGCAATCTTATAGCGAGAGCGACTGTAATTCTTTTTGATGTTTGGGAAATACATGGATGGAGAATTATGAAATCAACCAAAATGCACCCCAACTTTGGTGAGAATCTTTGGATACAGGCACCCTGCTACAAAACTACTAAAGGATGGAAAGAAATTGTCTATATCAACGATAGAAAAACCTACGATCTCGTTCACGAAATGATTTATGACGCTTATCACATGGCCCGAAGCAAAAAGGAAGGACTCGAATCAATTGATACCAAAGAAAGTAGCAAAGAAAAACAGAACTTAGAAGTTAAAAACGAAAACATAAACCCAGATGATATACCTATTTGAAGAAAACTCCATAGTTACTATATATACATACTCTATACAGTTACTTTATATAGTGACTTTATTGTTTCTATTAAGTAGATATATAAGGTTACTATACAGTGGAATTGGGTATTCAAACGTTTATACATTTTCTTCTTTTATATTTTTAATTTCTTTATTAATAATTTTGGTTTTTCAATCGATTTTTAATTTTTTTTGTCGAAAAAATTTAGTTTTCTTCATCGATAAGGCATTTAAACAAGCTGAATTCCCTAAACAGTTAGCATTTTCAAAGAATTTGGGTAAAAACGTGATTTTTTGCTTTTTATTTCAAAAATATAAGTGTATTTCTAATAGACTATGCCAAAACAAGTTAGATTGCCATAACAATCAAAAGCTTGTAGGCAAGTAGACTATGACAATTTTTAGTCGATTTTACGAAAAAAGTTGATAACAGCATTTATGTTAAACCAACCAGACGACAATACAAAACGAGGTCAAGAAATCAGATATGCTGCAGAGCAGTGGTTTAACATTCTCTTAATGGACATAAAGTCGAAAAAGACAATCCCCGTTGTCCAAATCAAAAACAGACAGGATAATTTAGTTAGTAAAAGGTTTAGTAAAAGCATATGAAAAAAGGATTTTCGTACATAAGGTGCTCAACACTAGGTCAGGCAGAGGAAGGCTTTACTCTCGAAAATCAAAAGAGAGCCATACAAGAGTATTGTAGATCTCACAATATCCAGTTACTTCATACATTCGAAGATGGCGCGAGAAGCGGCAGAACAGTAAATCGTCCAGAATTTCAAGAAATGCTCAAACAAATAAAAGAAAAGAACATCAATTGTATCGTAATCTATAAGATTGATAGATTTGCAAGGAACATTACTGACTTTTCACGTATTGTAAACGAACTAAAAGCAAAACAAATTGAATTAATATCGCTTCAGGAAGGAAATTTAACCAATGGAACAAGTTTGGTCCCAAATATTTTCGCCTCAGTTGCTCAATGGGAAAGCGAAGTCAATTCAGAAAGGACAAAAGATGCTTTAATGCAAAAGTTTAGATCAGGTTGGCAACCCTGCCCGCCTCCAATTGGATACAGATCAGTAGGTGGTGAAGGTGAAAGAAAATCATGTGAACCTGAACCTTATACTGCTCCTATTATTAGAAAGCTATTTGAGCTTTACTCAACAGGTTCTTATTCCATCGAGAAATTGAAAGAATGGCTTGAAGACAAAAATATACTTTCAAAATACGGAACTATTATTTCCTTTAGTAGAATTCATAACATTTTAACCAACCATTTTTACTATGGACTTATCAGGTGGCACGGACAATCCAAAATAGGCAAACATATTCCTTTGATTTCAAAAGAGCTTTTTGATGCTTGTCAAAATATTTTAGCCAAACATAGGAATTTTGTAATTAGAGAGCGAAAATACGATTTTTTACTACGGGGTTTTGTCTATTGTTCCTGCGGGATGAGATTAACAGCGGATTGGCACGTTATCCACAGCAATAATCAAAAGATTGCCTACTATCATTGTCAGCGAAGATATGCTCCAGACTGTAAGCAACCATATGTTCAAACCAAAGATCTTGAATCTCAAATCGAAGAAAAAATTAAACAAATTAAATTCACATATGAATTTATTCAAAATCTCAGAGATATAGCTGATGATTTTCTTGCGTCAGGTAAAAAAAACATTGAAAGCATGAAACAAGCTTTAGTAAATCAAAAAATGTCGTTAGAGCTAAAGAGAAATAGAGTTGAACAGTTATATATCGATGGAGCAATGGATAAAGAAACCTATGATAGAAATCATGCTGATTTACAAAGCAGAATAGATAATTTACAGGCTCAAATCACTAACACTGAACAGGAAGAAAAAATTGACGTTCCCCTTATTGAGAAGACTCTTTTATTAACAAAAGATGTTTACCAAACATATAAAGAAGCTAACGATACAATAAAAAGACATTATCTTCGCTTCTTTTACGAAAGATTTGTCGTAAAAAACAAAGAAATAGTTGAAGAAAAACCTACACCTGTTTTTGATTCCTTACAGCGTGCTTTTTCAGTTAGATTAAGAACCTTTCAGCTCCCCGGTCTGGATTCGAACCAGAAACCTCGAAGTTACACAAATCCCTAAGTTTCCTTAAGGCGTGGACTATCTCATTCCCGATTAAATCGGGATCGGGTATATAGTCTCTACACATTTAAAAGTACAATTCTGTACCTTATTTAGCTCGGGATTACCTTAAATATCTGAGGGGTTTCCCGAATTAGCCCGATTTTCCATTCCGAATTACTTCGGAAGGCTGCCAACTAGACAGCTTCTTGCTCTACCGTTGAGCTACCGGGGAAATTTTTATGTAAAAGAACAAATTTATTATACTGAAATTACACCTGAAATCCACCCCATTATTTTTCTATGGAGGTTTACATCACTGACTGTAACTCTTAAAACGCCATTTTTATGTTTTGTTTTTCTAAATCTTTTATGGTTACTTTTTACGATATAGCTTTTAGTAAATTGTGAATTCGGAACTTTTAGCAAAGATATCCAAAATCTTTTAGCAGATCCTTCATTCAGATTATCATGTAAGTATAAGCTGCAGCGAAATTTTTCTTCAGGTACATAACAATAATTTCTTAGCCAGTCAACCATAAATTTGAGAGCTCGAAAGTCGGAGTTGCTAAAGGAAACGCTATTTCCTACTTTATTGCCTTCAGCAAAATATAAAGCAATGCCGGCAATAAATCTATCACGCTTAGATAGTCTTTTAACTTCTTTTCTCCCTTTTTCCAATAATTTTTGAGTTATTTTTTTTCTTGCTTTAACTTTGTTCATCGCCGCAATAATACTTCCCTTAAGACCGCCAGTCTTTTTATTTTGGTATAGTTTTTGCAGTTGTTGTTTGGTTAATTTAATATCTCTTACCCATAAACTCACTGAAGATCGAGATACTTTTAATTTTCTTTGTATTTCTCTAACTGAAATACCGTGTTTTCTCAGTTGTTGCGCTTTTAATTTAAGTTCTAACTTTCCAAAATATCCCATACTTTATTTTTATATATCAAACAAGCGTTGTCAAGTTACTTAACATTTAATAAGAAGTTCGAAAATCATCCTTTCGACTACACTCAGGGTATGCCAGTTGAGCAAGTGAAGCACTCCTCGGGCTTACGCCCGAGGCATCAGCCCAAACAGGGTTCGGGAGTGCGGAACCCTGAACCGAATGCCATTCATCCAACGGGTTTACACCCGTGGCATTCAGGTTCATGGGTAAAAGAGATCTAAACTATTATAATTATAATAATTGAGCTGCGTTCTTACCTGCTATAATATACGAAATGAACCTGCAAGTTATCAAAAGAGACGGATCTATAGAAGATTATAATGAAGCTAAAATTACCAGAGTAGTGATCGCTGCCGGCCTAAATCCAGACCAAGCTCAAACATTAGCCTCTGCTATTGCTAAATGGATAAAAAAGAACACTCTTACAAAGTTATCCTCACTTAAGTTAAGAGATAAAGTTCTTGAAGAACTAAAAAAGGCAAATAAAGACGCAGCTAACCTCTTTTCCTGGTATGAAAAAACAAAGGAATAGCTAAATGATTCTTCTTCCTCTGGTTAAAGATTTAATATTACTTATTGACAAATTAAACTCAATCCCTATAATCATTGCATGAATAAAGCCCTTCCGATTATTATTGTCGTTATACTTCTTTTACTCGGAGGAGGCGCATATCTTGTACTCCAAAATGGGCAAGGACAACAGTCTACCCCCGGAACAAGCACGCAGCAGGGTCAAACCCAGCAAGGCAATATTTTTACCTCGATAAAAGATGCCTTGTCAAAATCATTGAGCCTCGAGTGCACCTATAAAGATGCGAAGGGAACGGAGACAAAAACATATATTAAATCAGGAGCTGTCAGAGTTGACGCAAAGGTAACTACGGCTGGATCGGAAGCAAATTCTCAAACCATATTTAAGGACAAAAAAATGTATACTTGGGATCCCGCCACAAAAAAAGGCGTCGTCTTTGAGATCCCCGAAGAAAGTCTCAAAACAACACCGTCTGCAGAACAGCCATCCGGAGAGAATAAAGGTGAAGACTTCCTTGCAGAAATTGAAAAATATAAGGATGCCTGTAAGACTTCGGCAGTCTCTGATTCTTTATTTGTTCCTCCAAGCGATGTCGAGTTTCAGGATTTCAGCAAGATGTTTCAAAACCTTCCTACGGGTGCCTCCGATAACGGAGCTCCTCCAAGCTTTGATCTTGAGCAACTGAAAAAACAATATGCCCCTGAAAATGAGTAAGCAGAATTACACCTTCAAATGAATCATCCTCGCAGAAATTTAACCAGTACGGTTTCTAAAATATTATTAACTGTTTTTTTTATTTCGTTTGGTTTTGTAATGGGAATTGTTTATCAACGCAAGTTAGAAGCCAAAAACGAGTGCGGCGTTAGTAAACATGAATATACCGTCTTTATTGAAAAAAAGAGATTTAAACCAGCCAAAGTGAAGGCTAAAAGATGTAACAAACTGATTTTCGCGAATAAAGACAGTAAACTGCACAGTGTAGTTTTTGGCACTCACGACAATCACGTACCCTACGGAGATTTTGTCCAGGAATACCTTTTACCTAAAGAACGCGTTTCTCTCAAATTATTCCAAGCCGGAACCTACCTATTTCACGATCATCTGCACGAAGAGATAAAGGGACAAATCATTGTTGATTCAAATTAATCACCATTGACACTTGTAGGAGATATGTATAAGATAAAAAATAAGAGAGGATGTGAACACCATGGAAAAAGACGTCGCCAACTATATTCGTAAACATACCTTTTCAGTAATGGTGGTTATCATAACTGCGTTCTTACTTCTGGCTTTTGGAGAGTTTTTTTTGTATCGCAAAACGCAAGAGTTGAACAAAATGATATCGGAAGGAATGATGCAAATTAAAGAGGAACTAAAAACACAGCCGGAATCTTTGGATGAGATAATACTGCAAGAAGAAAAAAAGCTGGAAGAGACTGAAAAGTAATTAAAACGGAAGGGTCAAATGAGATTCACTTTTTCCCTGATCCTCTAAATATTTCTTCCACTCAACACTGATAGAAACCTTCCCTTTTTCATTGAGATACATTATTTCTCCTTTTTCTGCCCCAAATTCAAACAATTCTTTTGTCAGCATCACGTCATCGAGACAATATCTCTTTAAATCTTCCCACTTTCCCTCTTTATAGAGTTCTATCGCCTGCAAGCCGTGCCCTGTTTTTTTCTTTCCCAGCGTGGCAAACACCAGATCGTTTAAGGAAAGGCGCCTGCCGATCTTGAACCTTACATCGTCAAGGATATCAAAGGTAGGAAAGTGATTAAGCCTTCCCGGATAATATCCCTGAAGAACGGGCAGGTCAAAACTATTGACGTTGAAGCCGATGATATAAGAACTTGCCTCAAGAAGCGAAAAAAGCCTAGGCAGTTCTTCCTCAATAAATACTTTTGCTTGACGGTCCCGATAGTCGTATAATCCAGCGGTCGTAACTCCCAATTTTTTGGGATCGTCATATTCACGAAAAGTATATTTTGTCTCTATATCTAGAACGACGGGGAATTTTTTCATTAGTTTACCTTTTTCTTAGTAGATATATCCTTAAAGATCTCCATCTCAAGAATCTGAGGCAGATTTGACTTAACTTCTGGGTTAATGTTTACCTTATTAAGTTGATCTTGGAACTGCTGATGTAGGTTGTCAAAAAGGCGAAAAAATACTTCTTTCTGATCTTCCGATAATTTTTTATACTCTCTCTGAAATACTTCATCGAGCTTTCCTAAACTCCATAATGTCTCAATGAGGCGGCTATTCTTTAACTGTAATAAAGAAACATCCCCGGAGATTGGTTTGATCTTAAATCGCATCATCCGAATCTCCTCGTACATTTCCTCAATCGGGGGCTTGCTTCCTAGCGCTTTTTTTAGATTGCTAAAAATTTCGATGACGTCTTTGCCGTTTTTTTTAGTCATATTTACTTGCTATAATGTTTAAATGATAAAAGAAAAGATCATCAGCGATCAAATGGCGGCCCTTAAAAGTCATGACCAACAACGTCTGTCGATCTTAAGATATATTTTAGCACAAATCAAGAATAAAGAGATTGATAAAAAACCCTCCAACACTGCCGCTTCGAGGGAAAAGTCTGATCTGACAGAGGAAGAAACAATATCGGTGCTACGAAAAATTGCCAAGGAGTTACATGAATCTATAGAAGCGGCTAAATTGGGAAAAAGAGACGACCTTGTCTTAGAGAATCAAAAACAACTTGAGGTCGTTACCGCCTATCTGCCAAAAGAACTTTCTGATGAGGAACTCAAAAAAGAGATCGAAAAAATTATTGAAAAAAACAAAGAGCTTTATGATAAAAACCCGAAAGCCGTGATCGGCGTTTGCGTAAAAGCGCTGAAAAGCAAGGTGGATCCTGCGAGGATAGTGAAAATTTTACAGTCCTATAAACCATGAAATTGATCAGAAGGGTCGTCTTTTTTCTCTTGCTGTTGTTTTTTTTCTCTTCTCTCAGCAAGAATCTACTGGATTATCGAAATAAGATATCTTTTTATCAAGATTACCGAGAAGACTATGAGAAAGAAAAAAAAAGAAATATCGAACTCAAAACCCAACTTGTAAAAAAAAGCGACACGAATGAAATCGAGAAAACGATTCGAAATAAACTCAACATGTTAAAGCAAGACGAAGTTGCAATCATCCTTAGGCAGCCCACTCCGACTCCCTTACTGATCACCCCAACTCCTCTGCCCAACTATCTGCAGTGGTGGCAGGTATTTTTTTAAAAATATATAGTTAAACGATGCGAAGATATGCGTTTTGAGCAAATCACCGAGGGTGACCCTCATCAGAGGGTGTCGGTGTGTGAAAAACGTCATATCGAGCCAAGTTCTATTTTTCTTCTTGAAAATACACTATAGCTACCTGATCTTGATAAACTTCTCTGAATTTATTTTTTTTGAGCGCTTTAACGAACTTGGAAGCAACTTCCCAAGTTGTATCCCTCTTTCTTTCAACTAACCAAGCACGGGGTAATAGCACCGTATCGATATGATATTTTTTAAATACTTTAGGTAAGGAAAGCTTCAGCAGCAATAACGAGTTATTCTCGCCAAAAACATAGCCGGCTTCCAAATTATTTGGTATTTGACGCCAGCTTGCCATTCTTCCATCAATGAAAACTTTCTTTTGCGGAAACTTCCAGTCGAGATAACCTCCCCACTCGTAACTGCTGTAAATCTGGCCTTTAGGGATATTTCTAGATAAGTAGTTTATAGCTTGACGTGGATAATATTCATCTTCACTTCTGGTTTTTGCGGCAAGATAATCTCCCTTCACCTGGAGAAAAGCTAAAACCGAAACGATGCTAAAAAAAAATGCGTAGGCTAGACGAAATCGGAAAAGCTTTTGTCTATTATTACCAATCTCCAACATAAAACTTCCGATCCCCTTTTTCATCAAGATGAGAGCATAAATTACAAACAAGGGAATGTTTCTCGACGACGAAAATGCCGCCATAAACATCAAGACAAAAATTAAAATCTCATAAGCTTTATATTTTTTCCTGTACTGTACGATAAAAGCCGAGAAGTAAGCAATTGAGATAAGGGCAACCGCTGTGATCGAGAAAAAAATAGGACGCCACTCGATAATATAAAAACGAATAGGAAAATCAGTAGTCGAAATCCATACTTCTTTCCACAATCTCAGCCCATACGGGTTCAGTAAAGTAATTAGGATGCTAAAAAGCAAAATGACGACATCCTTAATATTTCGTCGCTGAATCGTTGCTGCAAATAAAACGATCAGACCCGCAATAAATCCTCCATGCATATTTGCCCAGAGCAAAAATAAAACAGGCATAAAGTACTTTAATCTTTTCCACCACACCTCATCCAATACTGTCTTGGATACAACAGCAAAAAACAGCCAGGTTATTACTTGTGACCTAACCCCAAAATAGGAAAAAAGGGTGGCCGAGGCGAACAGAATTTGCAGAGGAATGAATCTCGCATCCGAATTCCGGACGCAGATAAGTATTGTGATTATGGCAAGAAGAGTGAAAATCAAGGCCAGGACGGTGTATCCGGAGAATGCATAGAGTTTGGCCATACCCACATGAGTAAACCATTCATAATCCACATAGGGATAACTTGGCATCGTATAGGAAAAAGGATCAGTTTTAGGGATACCGTTTTTTAAGATGAGTTCTCCCAGTCGCAAAGCCCAACCAAAATCCGGATCCAAAAATATCTTCGCTTTTAAAAAGTAAATAAAAGCAGATAGGCTTAATAACACTATCGATAAGTGACTAAAAACTGAGTACTTTCTGAAAAAAAGTAGCTTGTTACGCCAGAATTTCATGATTTTATAGTATAATATTATGTACCTTTATATACGGGGTAGTGTACGGTTGCACAGGAGGCTCATAATCTCCTAGACCGTGGTTCAACTCCCGGCCCCGTAACACTAGAGTCGCTTTCCGAAGAATGAGAATTAGCGACTCTTGTGTCCTCCAAATAGCGCTCCTCAAGACGTCGAGCGAATAACGAAGAGTTAAGTCTTGAGGTAAGCTATGGAGGACTAAAAAATATACTATAATATCTTCATGGCCAACAATTTTCTGCTCTCCATCGTCGTTCCCGTCTACAACGAAGAAAACAACATCGATCCGCTTATTAAACGACTTATTCCAACAATCAAAAACTATAATTACGAGATAATTTTTGTCAGCGACGGATCTAAAGATAAAACCGACGAGATTATAAGATCAAAAGCGAAAAATAATCCTAAGATAAAACTTGTCTCATTTCTTCGCAACTTCGGTCACCAAAAGGCTTTAACCTGCGGCTATAACTTTGCCAAAGGTGACTGCGTTGTTACCATGGATGCCGATCTTCAGGATCCACCGGAAATAATTCCGGACATGGTAAAAAAATGGCAAGAAGGAGCTCATATCATCTATGCCAAGCGTGAAAAAAGAGACGTTGATAACTTCGCCAAAAAGCTGACTGCTTATCTATTTTATAAATTCATTAATTTCCTATCCGATACGCCCATTCCAACCGACGTAGGCGATTACCGACTGCTTGATCGGGATATCGTAAATTTCCTAAATAGTCTTCCGGAAAAATCGCGTTTTTTGCGAGGCCTTGTTGCCTGGGGCGGGCATCCTGCTTTTTATGTTTACTTTAAAAGAGAGAAAAGATTTGCAGGAGCTACCCACTACACATTTTCAAAAATGCTCAACTTTGCCCTTGAAGGAATCACTTCTTTTTCCGTCAAGCCGCTTCGACTATCCACTTTTTTTGGATTTTTTGCTTCTTTCTTCAGCATATTTGTAATTGCCACAAAATCTATCCAACATTTTATCTTAAACCAAGGCGACTGGCTGCCTGGTTGGGCATCGCTTTTTTTTTCAATCGTATTCTTGGGAGGAGTCCAGCTTATTACGATTGGAATAATTGGCGAATACGTGGGTAAGATATATCAGGAGGTACAAAATAGACCGCAGTATCTTATAAAAGAGAAAATTAACATTTAAATCCGAAATACGAAATTCGAAGCGCTAAACAAATTCTAATTTTCTAAATTCAAATTTTCAAAACGTTTAGAACTTTGATCATTCGAATTTTGGAATTGTTTCGGATTTCGAGTTTAGAATTTAGAATTTATGAAGATAATTGGTGCAGTTTTAATCTCAATTGGTCTTGCGCTACTTCTTTTTGTGGCCTTCAACTTGATCAAAGAAAGAAACCGAATGGTATCTCCAATACCAGAAGAAAAAGGGGTGAAGGTGATTTTTGTCACTCCTCAATCAAATAAGTGACAAAAATCATCTGCAATCAACTCTTACGGCCCAGGAATTTCAAGTTTAAATAGCTTACAACTGCTTCCAATGCCTCCCAAAAACAAAAAGCAAATCACGTTAAGTATCAGGTAGGCGCTGATAAAAAGAATGAATCCCAAAAGGGCATATCTCAAAGTCCCCTGCGCCTTTTTCACGTTTTCAGGGTTACCAAATGAAGTAAGATATCTAAAAGATCCGATGACAAACATGATGAAAAGAAGCAGTATTACCAAGGCCGAAGCCATAAAAAGAATGTTGCCAAAAACCACCTCAAGGCATTTTAAAGTTGGAACTCCTTCTGGAGTCACACAGTTTCCCCACTCTTGAATTCCTTGAGCGTAGACTGTGATGGAAGTAAACATGAATTATGGCGCCTGTAACAAAGACGGTATTGTTATCGGACAAGAAAGGCCTAGACAAAGACGGTTGCCAAAGATTATTTGTTCAAAAGTCACTATGACAGCTAATACCGCAACTATGACGATCAAACCTATCACGGCATTGGTAATTTTATCACGCGCTTTGTCAACATTTTCTTTATTCCCACCGGATGTAACCCAAGCCAGAGCTCCCATCAAAAGAACAAGCAGAGCTGCCAAACCCGCGATTATAAAAAAGGCGCGGATTAGAAAAGTTAGAAGATCGCCCAGAGATGGAATTTTAAAACCTATAGCAGTTGCATTTACTTGGATCGTTGGGTCTTGGGCAAAAACCGGAGCGGTAAATGTAAGGTAACCCAGCAATTGTAAATATTTGAGGCTTGAAACGATCTCTTTTATTTTATTTGACATACGATTAAATAAATCGTACTCTACCCTTTTTTGTTTGTCAAGGGCTAAACCAGAATGAAGCATGGTTTAGCCCGCAGACCCCGTAGACGCGCTCTTGAGACGCGAGGACGTAGTCCTCGGGAACAAGTAAGCGTTCTAGCGGGGTTAAATTTAGGTGGGAAGGGCTTACTCACTCCTCTTTCATTCTATATTGTAAAGCTTCTGCTACGTGTGAAACTTCAATCTTCTCCTTACTTCCCAAATCAGCAATCGTTTGAGCAATCTTTATCACCTTGAAATAGGCCCGAGCCGAAAGAGACAATCGAGAAATAGCCTGCTTTAAAAGGTCTATTGCCTCCGTACTTAACTGGCAGTAGATCTTAACCTGGGCAGAACTCATCTCGCCGTTAGTCTTAATCCGGGAGCTTTTAAATTTTCTCCGTTGCCTATATCGCGCTTTAGTGACTCTATCTCTAACTTTAGAGCTGGGTTCTGCCCTTGATAACAAATCTAAACTTTCCTCTTTAACAGGCGGTACATCAATGTGAAGATCGATCCGGTCGAGAAGCGGTCCGGAAAGACGCTTACGATATTTGAGGATTGCACCCGGCATGCAGCGGCAGTTTCTTTTGGGGTGACCCAGATATCCGCACGGGCAAGAATTCGAAGCGGCCAGAAGAAGAAAGCGCGAAGGAAACGACAAACTTCCTGCGGCCCGCGAAATTAAAACTTTTCCATCTTCCAGAGGTTGCCGAAGGGCTTCGAGTACTGACCTGGGAAATTCGGGCAACTCATCCAAAAACAAAACTCCACGATGCGATAAAGATATCTCACCCGGCGTTGGATGTGTCCCTCCACCGATCAATCCGATGCGTGAAGTCGTATGATGCGGCGAGCGAAACGGCCGCTTATCGATAAAAAATTTGTCTTGCAACAGACCTGTAACAGAATAAATTTTTGAAACTTCGAGTATCTCATCTTCATCCATTTTTGGCAGTATTGAGGGAAAGGCACGGGAAAGCATTGTTTTTCCTGCCCCGGGCGGGCCCTTTAAGATTACATTATGAAAACCTGCGGCAGCAATCTCAAGCGCGCGTTTCGCCTGCTCCTGACCTTTCACCTCAGCAAAGTCGAACTCATATCCTTCTTGATCTATCACGTCTTCCCACTTTATTTTCGGCTGGACGTGTATCGGTTTCTGCCTATTAAGATGTAAGATCAAATCAGAAAGTCTGTGCACCGGATAAACATTGATATCATTGACCAGCCCCGCTTCTTTCCCATTTTCAGTTGGTACAAATAGATCTGTTATCCTCAACTTTTTGGCTAAAAGAGCAATCGATATCACTCCCGGAACTATCCTGACTTTACCTTCAAGTGATAGCTCGCCGACAAATAAACTTCTGTCAAATCGGTCTTTCTCAACATATCCGCATGCGGCTAAAATCCCAACCGCGATAGGCAAATCTAGGCTCGAGCCCTCTTTTGGTATGTCTGCCGGCGCAAGATTCACGGTGAGGCGGGAATCCGGCATTTCAAAACTCACGTTCTCAATTGCTGTTCGAACCCTGTCTTTTGATTCATCGATGGATTTACTGGGAAGACCAACAATGGTGAAGGTTGGGAATCCCTTTCCGGCAACGTCGACTTCTACCTCGATAAGAACACCATCTAAGCCAATTGTTGTGCCGGAGAAAACCTTGGCTAACATATTAAAATCTCAAAACTCAAATGTTAAATGTCAAATCTAAATCTAAAAACTTAAATCTTTTTATTTTTCAAAGTTAAAAGACTTGACCCAATCATATTCGCAATTTCTTTAACTTCTTCTATTATTGATCGTAAATTAGAATCATTAACAAGATTTGAGTCTCTTAATAACGACAACCAGTAACGAGTTTCGTTAGAGCTTTTTAAAGCTATTACATAAAATTTAATAAAATCTTTTCTCGAAGAAGATGACTTTGCTTCTATTAAATTTGCCCCTATAGAGGTGGCAGATCTTAAAAGTTGATCTCCAATTATCCAATAAACTCTCTTTTCTGGGAACCTACTTGCAAATTTAATAATGCTTAATGAAAACTGATAGGCTCTATATCGAATATAAGATTTTAGATTTAAGTTATGGTTTTGACTTTTGAGATTTGACATTTGAGATAACAATTATGAATGTAGTGTATTCCTTTTAAATTGTCTGTCGACTATATGCGACAAAAGTTGAAGTTTCATTTGTTGGAGGTAGTTTTTTCTTTCATTGCGAGTTTCTTAAACCAACTCCTTTTGAGAAGAACGGCGATTACCGCATATACTCCAATATCAATCCACGATTCTTCAACCGACTCATTCTCCGGTTTTTTTCCCTTCAGAAAAAGATGTTTTATTCGATTGAATTTTTCCGAGATGCGAAAGGCTATTCCCAGCTCTCCCATATCCAAAATGTTTCCTTTACCGTAGTCCTTGTGCTTTTTCTTAAACATTTCAAGCATCTCCCGACAAACTTTCTCAAACGCCTCATCCAAATATTTCGGATTTCTCATGAGGTTATTATATCTAAAATGTTATAGATTATCATATTGACACGTGTAGAAGATAACTATAAAATTTAATTTTCAGAATGCCAAAAATTCTGAAAATTGCAAAATTATTTTTCCACTATTAATTTCCGCTCGAAGGCGGATTTTTTTAAAAAAATGCCACAATCCCTTGAAGAATTACGATCATCTGAACATAGGCAAGGATTATTAAATCGTCAATTAGGGTTTGCTTTGATGTTTTACGAGATTTCTGAACCTGATACCGATCATACACGAAGACTCCATAGAGCAATAACTCAACAAATGGCTTTTAACGCTGTCGATCTTGCCTTACCACATGTTGTAGATACAATAAGAGATGGCGGTTTGAAAAGGATTGCGTTGGATACGCCACTTCGTGGAGCCTTAGCTATTATTACTCAACAAACCGTCGAACATTTAAGGGAACGCTTAAGAGTTTTTAATCTTGGAGACATGCCAATACTTTTATGGGCTCAAGGAGTCAAAAGACATCCTCAAGAAGATTACGCTGAAATGTATTTCCGATCAGGATACGATGAACAAGATATCGATGACGTCTATGCAATAATAGCTGACTGGGGTACGGCTACAGGCTTAACCAACGAAAAGGCTGCCCAAGATCTCTATGAACGAGGATTACCTCACGAGAACATTATGAGCTTATCGATGACTCTTGCCACTAAAGGCGAAGAAAGATTAATACGAAGTTGCCCTGGAATTCATATCGAGGCCGCAACAAGGGCCGGACTAAATGAAGTAGATTATGTAGATAGAATTGCCCATGCACAGGATGGCCAATTCGTATCAGTTACCCCAAAAGACTGGGGAGCAAAAATGTGGGGGATGGAAAATCCTGACAACTCTCGACGAAACCGCTTAGAAGAATTAAAAATATTTATGAGGACTTTTGCTACCACATATCGAGGTTTTGTTAGTCGCGATCAACTGCGTCAATTATATCAATATTACTATAATAAATACGTACGAGCTCAAGATTAAAACTAAGATACGCTCTTTTTTTATCTTAAAAAGTTACCTTTCTAACTCCAAAAAAGTATATCTGTAATTTTTATCCTGACTTTCTTTTTTAGAATCAATCTTTTTAAACTCCGAATAGTCCGGGAAAAAAGCATCGCCCTTAAAATTTCCTTTAAGAATAGTCAAATACAGTTTATCCGCATGTTTAATCCCTTGCTTAAAAACTTGAGCTCCACCCGCAATGAAAATCTCCTTTTTTTCATATTTCTTTGCGATTTCTATAGATTCTTCCAGTGAATGTGCAAAATAAATGTCGTTATATCGATATAACGATATTAATTCTGATAATTTTTTTTTTCTGGTTAAAATTATATTGATTCGTTTTGGTAGAGGCTTTCCACTTCGTTTATAGTACCCCAATAAAGATTCAAAAGTTTTCCTTCCCATAATTATCGCGTGCCCAGTTGTTTTTTCTTTAAAGTGAATCATGTCTTCGCGCATATGCCAGGGAATTTTATCTTTATAACCAATCGCCCGATTTTCGGACATCGCCGCAATAATACTTATTTTTACTTTTTTCATTTTTTTAGATTATCATACCAAGCCGAAATCCAACCGAAGCGGTCGAATTTTGTGGTTTGGTAAAGCTCTATTTTTTATAGTATCCGCCGGAAACCGATAGTGCCGCTTTAATCGGAGGATGTGGATTATAGTCTACAAGTTCTAAATATTCTGGTCTGAATTCGTCAATATTTTTGAAGTCCTTAGTAAATTTGACTTTCGGAAAGGGCCGCGGTTTTCTTTTCAGTTGCTCTCTGACTTGATTAACGTGAATTTCATAAATATGCACGTCGCCAAAAGTGTGAACAAATACTCCCGGTTTATAACCCGTAACCTTAGCGATAATAAGAGTTAATAAAGCATAAGAAGCAATGTTAAATGGGACTCCCAAAAATAGATCTGCGCTTCGCTGATAAAGTTGAAGGCAAAGTCTCCCATCAATTACGTTTAATTGATACATGTTGTGACAGATGGGAAAATGGGATGTTTCCTCGTATTTTGCCATTGTATAAAGATATTCAGGATTCCAAGAATTTACTATCGCATTGTGGCAATTTGGATCTTCGATTACTTCATTTATCGCCCAGCTTAATTGATCGATGGTTCGAGTGGGTTTACCCGCCGAAGTCTTGACGGAGGCGGGCCATCTTCTCCAAAGCTCACCGTATATTCTCGGCAATTCCCCCCATTTTTTAGCAAATTTATTATCTGTTCGTATCTTTTCTATAAATTCTTCCTTAGTCAAAACTTTTAACTTTTCACTTTTAACTTTTAATTTGTATATTTTGTATGGGTAGTCATCCCATATATGTATATTATTATCGACAAGATACTTGATATTCGACTGGCCGGACATAAACCAGTAAAGTTCATGAATTACTCCTTTCCAATAGACTTTTTTCGTAGTTAAGAGAGGAAATCCCTCGGATAAATCAAATCGCATTTGTTTACCAAAGAGGCTAAACGAAGCGTCGCCAGTTCCACGATCAACTTTTCTATATCCTTTTTCCAAAGCTTCACGGAGAAGTTCTAGATATTGATATTCAGGATGTTTATTTATCATAATTTAAACATCTTCAAATTTTGTCACTAAATCTTTCTCTTCAAATTGGATACGAAAGTGTTTAAATACTCCATCTCGACCTAAAAGATTGAAACTAACTAAATATTCATGTGAAAAAATAACAGGTGCAGTGATTTCTTTCTTCGAAATTTTTAGTTGAAGATTGTGGATATATCCTTTTATTCTACCTCCCACACCGCCTAAGTACGTTTCTTTCCCTTTCTCAACCTTTATATCAAGTTGCTTTGCTACCTCTGTGGTAAAAACTGAAATACTGGCTCCAGAATCAACTAAGGTAAAAATGTTAGCAGTCTTATTACCTGAACTTAAATAAACTTCAATTATAGGATATAAATTTCCCCTTGCATCTTTTTTATAGGAAAAAATTTTCATATCTTGAAAAAGTCAAAGTATATAAGGACCTTCATCTTTTCGAGGAACTTTAAAAGCGGCAGCTTTTATCTTTTCTTCTTCTCCTTTTTTGCCGGTAACAAATGCTGCTATCTCTCTTAGTGTTTCGCCAAAGGCAATTATTTTTTCTTTTTTTGTATCAATTGCAACCCATCTTCCGGCAAATTTTCCTATTTGTGAAGTTGAAATATTGACGCGTTTCATATGCAACAATAGTATCAAATATCTATCTCTACTTCAACAGATAAAGAAATTTATTTTTTCTTAAAAAAGAGAAGGATTCTTCTTGGGTTTAGATTATTCTTTATTGCTAATTAAAACTTTTATTGATAAAATATGAGACATGGCTCTAACAGAATCTAAACAAATTGTATTTATTTTTCCTAACCCACTGCATGACGCCTTTCCCTGGCCAATTCCTCCAGCGCTTTCTCAAGACTTTGCTACGATGGCTCGTGAATATCGTACTGGAATATATACGTATTTAGAAACCTCTTTCCTTCCAAACTCACCCTTAACCGATAGAGCATTTGTCGTGTTTGATCGATACGCACCTCGTCTTTATCAGGAAAAACGCTGGAAGAATTATCAAGTTACAGAGATGGGCGATATGAATGATGGCACTCATATATTAAGACAAGCGGGAATTACTGCTTCGGCATTATATCTTGACTCAGAGACACTCAATATCAGAAATTCTCAAAAAGATGCAATGATTGCCGCTGCTCTTATGCATGACTTAGGTGAGTTAACCACCGGCGATATTACTCATGAAATCAAGGAAAAAGGTGATAGAGCGGCTTATGACCGAGCCGAGGCGCGAGCAGTTATGGAGATGATCGACGGTGTTGATTTTGGAGAAGAAGACGGCATCGCAAGAAGGTTAAAAGAAATTTATTTAAGAATAACAACGTCTTTATCAGAAGGCGATATTGCTGGATTACTTGGCGATAAAGAATCTGTATTTGAAGAAGAAATGAACTGGAGTCAATTAAAAAAAATGTTCAAATTGTATGAAAGATATGGGTTTTTAATCACAGCACATCAGCAATGGCCATTTCCAATCGATGGTGTAATTAGGAATTTAACTAAAGAAGAAGAGGCAAAACTTATAAATTGGAATCGGGTCGAATTGGAAGCTGCGCTGGCAAAAGGTGATGCTGTATCTGATCGAGTTCGAGCAGCAGTATTAATGAAAAACGTATTATTAAACCAGTGGCCGCATATTGAAAAAGCAGCAGACGTTGAAGGAACTCCATCAGCAAGAATTTTCTTTGATCACCCTTATCTGCAATCAATGATTCTTACTGCTGATAGATTAATGCAACTAAACTTACCAAATTTACACACGTATTACAACGCTGACGGAATAGAGTTCATGGCACGAGTTGGTGAAACAATATTTCCAGTGTGTAAGCGTTATTTTTATCAAACAGTTGAAGACTATTATGCAGATGGTTCATTAGATCCTGATTATGAATATTATGCTTTTATTAGAGGAGAATGTATAACTGGTAAAGATTACCTCGAAATTTGTGAAAAAGCTAAATTATTATTAAACTAACGCTCTTTTTTCCAGTCGCCTGCTGTGAATCTGTTTCTGGCGTAAAAATGCCAATCGTGAGGACTCGACTTTTGAATATCCTGCCACATTTTCTTCGCCGATTTAGTATAGAGATTTTTATAGACTCTCTGTCTGGCATCGAACCAGTATTTTCTTAAAGTCTCTCCTTTCGACTCCTGCTCCTTAAGCTCAAACTCAACATCTAGATTGTCTGCGTCTTTTACTATTTTCGCTTCTATTGTTTCTCTTTTTTCGTATTTTTTCCAAAGCTCAATCATCCCTTTTTGTAGAGAAGTATTTGAAAAAATATCTTCAACTGCCAGTTCTTCGTCCCTTGACGTATACTGTCTCGAAACATAATGCACGTCGCCGCTTCTACTCTCCCCAACATCGTGAACAAGCGCCATCATCACTACCTTACCTACATCTTTAACTTTTTCATATGAAGCCAAAATCATGGCAATCCAGGCAACCCGAAAGCTATGTTCTGTCTCATTGCTAAAATCGGCGTTTAAAAACTGCCGCCAATTGCGCTGTAGAAATCGTAAACAGCCAACCTCATACAATAACTCAAGATCTCTTTTTTGACTCATATGTTTGATAAATCACAAGATACAACTCACAAGTAATCCAAACAAATTTCAATATTCAAAATTCAAATATTTTTGTTTCTTGTTGATTGTTTCTTGGAATTTGTAAATTATATTTGTTTCTCTCTTTTTTTCGTCGTCACCCTTCCACCCTGCCATTGTCCTCTATAGGTTGATCCTCCACCGTCAACCCAATGGAATTGAACGTGAGCAAACCGGCAACCCAATTCCAGTATCACAGGAACCGGGCCTTCGTTTTTCAAACCAAACGTCAACTTTCCTCTGTAACCTGGTTGCGCGGCCCCTGTGCGTAAAAATAGACCGCTCCTAAAAGTTGTTGTTCGGGGGAGAAAGACTGCAACAATGTTTTCCGGCATATTTACCTTTTCGATTGTTGTCACTAAATAAAATTCACCCGGATTAATTGTAATTTTGTCTTTTTTTCCCTTCTGGTGTTTTTTTACTAATTTGATCTTCGGGGTTTGCCTTTCTTCGACTCCCAAAAATGCCTCACCCTCTATGACATAAACTTCACCCAGACGAAGATCAAATCCTGCTCCTTCAGGATTGGTCAACTCCCTTTCGGCAAGGTCCTCAACAAGTTGAATTTTTTTTACAAGTTCTAGAAGTTTTTTTGGTCCGATGATCATTGCTTAAAGATTATACTATAAGCGACCTAAAGCTTTCCCATTTCTTTTATGTCAAAAGAGCCATCGCTCTCGAAGTTTACCTGAAACATTGATAATCCGGAGGCAAGCCTTTTTAAGGTTTCGAACAAGTGACTTTCAGTCACTTCCGAAAGAACCTCATAAAGATACTCTTCATCACAACCTGGAAAGAGTTCTACCGCTTTTTTCTCGATTAGCTTTTTTGCTATTAACCTGTGTCTTTCGTTCACTAATGTTGAGTGAAAAATGAATACTTGTACTTGAGCGTTTCCTTGATCTGTTTCCAGCAAGGAACCAGGATACAGGCTGTAAGGTCCGTTTATCTGTAAAATGGCGCCTTCCTGGTGCTCGCCCTCTAAAACAATTTCTTTCGCTCCCTTTTTTTTAGCTTTAGTCAAAGCCGTCTCGATAAATTTCATCTGATCGTCTTCTAAGCCATAGGCTTTTGGGTCAAGATTTTGCTGCTTGATGTGACCACACCCCGAAGCGGGGATTTTAGGGTCTCCGTGGTGATCCGAATGGAAACTAAAATTTTCTATTCCGCCAACGACATCAACCACCAACTCAAAAACCTTTTCTTTGTCAACCTCAAAACCATAGGTATTGGCGGTAGCGAAAATAATGCCTAACTGGCCTGCGTCGGCTCCCGGAATTGCGAGTGGAGGTAAGTTGATCGTGTCTTCAGTTTTGACTTTTGACTTTTGATTTTTGATTTTGTTTTCGTAGCGCCCGTCAACACAGCGACTCAAAAATTTTTGCTCATCCTCAACTTTATAGCGGTTATTCCAAACCAAATCTAGGACTTGATCTTTATTTAGGATTATTTTTCTCACAGTAGAAGAATATTATATAAAAAAACTGTTTGTTAGAATAATCATATGAAATCTTCGGTGTACGTATTTGACCCGACAACCAATGACCATTTGAGCAAAGTCCGCGGTGTTGGCCGTTATCTCCAAATTCTTAAAGAAAACTTTCCCGATTGGAGCTTCACTAACTCGCTAAACCCTAACCCCTATACCCTCACCCCTATTTTCATAAATCCCTTTTTTAACTTTCTTCAACCGCCTTTAACTCTTCGCCGGGTCGCCAAAAAACAACTCGCAGTTATTCATGATCTAATTCCTCTAAAATATCCCAAACATTTTCCAGTGGGCGTCAAAGGAAAACTAAATATTTTTTTAAATAAGTTAGCCTTAAGAAACTATGATTTGGTCGTCACTGACTCGGAAACAAGCAGACGAGACATTATTGAAAAGTTAAAAGTCAAGAGTCAAAAGGTAAAAGTAATTTATCCATGCTTGCCAAAAATATTTACCCCCTCCCTTGTCATTCCGAGCGAAGCGAGGAATCTAGCGACTGAAAGGAGCATTAATAAAAATAATTACGCTTCGCTCCCTCGAAATGACATTGGGCTGGGTTATTGTTTATACGTTGGCGATTCTACCTGGAATAAAAATCTGGTCAATCTTGCCAAAGCGATAAAAATTATCAATGTAACCTGCATATTTGTTGGTAATGTTTTTAACCCGTTAACCCGCAAACGCGTTAACGAGTTAACGAGTTATAACAAATGGCAGGAGGAATTTAAGCTATTTCTTAAAGAAACGGCAAACGATAAACGCTTTGTCTTTCTAGGTTATATACCCGACGACAAACTCATTCAACTCTACCAACAAGCAAGATGCAACGTTTTTGTTTCCCGAGATGAAGGGTTTGGCTTTTCTTATCTTGAAGCAGCTTCACAAGGTTGCCCTTCCGTCCTGTCCGACATTCAAGTTCTTCACGAAACGTCAAATGACAAAGGAGTCTTGTTCGCTAATCCAAATAGTCCAAACGATATAGCAAATGCCGTAGGTGAGGTATACTTTAATCAAGACCTGAGAAACAAGCTCGGCAAAAGTGCTAAAGAAAGAGTGAAATATTTTTCTCAGAAAATATTCCGAAATGAGTTTTTAAAAATTCTAAAATTTGGTAATCAGAGTTCGTTTCGAATTTCGATATTCGGGTTTCTGATTTTATTATCATGGATCTTCTAACTTATACAATTGTTTCAGCGGTCTTAATTATGATGTTGCATTTTGCACTCGGCATAGGTGAAGAGTTTAAACTATTCATTACTTTTGGCATTTTTATTCTTGGCGCTGCGATGGGGGCATACCTCAACTCTTATGAATTTGGGCTCGGCGCTGCAATTGTTCTTTCGCTTATCAACTGGTGACAGCCTGAATCAACTTGGTACTGAGCCAGGACATGGTATCCACTCCAAGTCCCTAACTTTGCAGAAACTTCATCAAGAAAAATCGGCGGAACATATTTGATTGTAT
>MFZO01000014.1:0-5941 GCA_001788015.1 Candidatus Roizmanbacteria bacterium RIFCSPHIGHO2_02_FULL_38_11
GTTCTCATCTCCACGGTTGGATTGAAAATCCTTCTCAACACTTCTGTTTTTGTCGCCCGACTATCTGAGAAAAAAACAAGCCAACCCCTCAATAAAAATCAAAATTTTATCGGTGACGTAGATATTGACACTATCCCAATCGCCACAAACAGCTCAAGAATAATCGTTGGTGGATCGGTTATTAACTTTAATCAAGTCGAGTTCTACCTCAACGGCGACTTAGTTGAAGAAACATCTCTTTTATCTTCGGATAATTTCAGCGAAGAAATAGGTGATCTTAAAAGTGGGGAGAACGAAGTCTTTGTAATAGGTAAGTCAACAGATCAAAATGAAGAAAAAAAATCCAAAGTATACTCGGTTTTTTATAAAAGTGAAAAGCCGCACCTAGAGTTAAGCGAACCGCAAGATGGCCTTAAAACCAATAAGCAGGAAGTAAAAGTTGCAGGCTCAACCGATAAGGAAACATATATAAAAGTCAACGACCTCCCTGTGGTAGTCGACGCTCAAGGAATTTTTCAAACCGTGGTCAAACTTAAGGAAGGAGAAAACAAAATTTCTATAATGGCCCAGGATATCGCTGCTAATACTGAAGAAAAAACTGTCACCGTAATCTACGAAAAGGAATAAAGCGATCTAACAAACACAGAGAAAATAACATGAATAGAATAAATGGATGAAGAATGATATTGTCTGTTAGAGAAAGTAATCCAAGAAACACCACATAATATTTTCCTAACATGCTCACCTGAAATATCCGATACAAAACTCCCATAAATAGCCCAAGCCCCACAAACCCCCCGGAAACCAATATAATTAAAAAACTTGAATGAAATGAGGCGCCGGAATGTGTTATGTCAGCTTCAGCCTCCCCAATGACATTCATTTGCCTTTTCACATAGCGAATCCTGTTGTACCCAACGCCCAGGAGTGGCTTTTTTTGCCACATCTTTATGGCTGTTTTATAATCGTTAACGCGTGACTCAACCGAAAATGTACGTTCCAAATTAACTCCTTCTCCGAAAGGCTTAGGCGCAAAAAGAACAGCTAACAAAAATACAGTAAAGAAAATAAGAAATCCCTTGTACTTTCTTTTAGCGGCAGTATGGAGAATGATGATAAATAGGAAAGCAGTATATAGGCTTCGGGAATAAGTAAGTATGATAAATATAAAGTAAGAAGCTAGGAAACCTAATAATAGCCACTTATTTTTAATAAATTCTTTACCTTTTAAGAATAGGGTTAGGAAAATTAGGCCGTAAATTGCTCCAGCAATCGATGTGTCAAAAAAAGTACCAAACAATCTATAAAGATGCGGGTCCCAAGCGCCATACAAAAGATTTCTTAAGTCCTGATACCAAAAATATTGCAATATAGAAATTGTCGCAGTTAACACAACGCCAATCACAATCGCTTTCGTCAATGTTCTCTCAAACTGTGGATGTTTTCTTAGGTGATATGAAAGATAGAAAAAGTACATGAAATAGTGAAGAAGTCTTAAAAAATATAGAAAAGATATAGAATTTTCCAGAAGTTTAAAACCGCTTAGGTTGGTTAAAAAGGTAACGGCTAAAAATCCTAAGAAAAGATAGGTTATTTTAAATTTCCTAATAGAATCTTCTAATGGCTTAAATCTATATTTATAAAATAAGACTAATGTGAATATTAGAAGAAATATTTCGTATATATATACATTGATCTGTTGACCAAAAAAGGATATTCTACCCAACTGCCCAAGAGAAAAAAGAAAAAAAGTTAAATAAAAAAGCAAACTTAATAACATATTTGTCATTCCCGCGAAAGCGGGAATCCAGCATTATATAGATTCCGCATCTAGTGCGGAATGACTAAATAATCTATATTGATATAGTTTTGCTCTCACCAAAAAAGAATGAAAGCTCATAAAAAAGGCGTAGACAAAACCACCGGGCCCATCAAGAAACCCAAGTTTTATAAAATAAGTGAGTAAAAATTTTCCCAGCGGATATAAAAATATTTCAAAAATATTAGTATTCTTTCCGTGCTCAAATAACTCTTTGGCTCTTAATGTACTGTAAAGATTAATCTCCTTTATAAACTCTTTTACTGTAGGATGAGGGTAATGATTTAGAAAGTTTTTTAAACTTTTGACTTTTAACTTTTGACTTTTAATTTTGTATTCTTCATGAACTTTTCCTTCCCAATATCCGGAATTCTTTCGAACTAACCTAATTAATCCTCTTTGTCGAATTTTTTTTGTTTCCCCATGTCGTAATTCTCTTCCCCACCAGAAATCACGTCGTTTAATATAGTAAGCAACGGTAGATCCTTTGTCATCCTGAACTAGTTTCAGGATCTCGTTTCTTAGCTCACTCGAAATCTCTTCATCCGCATCTACGAATAAAACCCATTCCCCTTTTACCTTCTCCGTCGCAAAATTTCTCTGTGCTGCAAAATCATCTTTCAGCCTCCTTTGAAAAATATTTGCGCCAAGTTTTCTGGCTTTTTTAACGGTATCGTCCGAAGAGAAGTCGTCAACAACAACTATTTCATCGCAAAATTTTACCGATTTAATTGCCCTTTCAATATTTTTCTCTTCATTCTTTGTTAAAATCACTGCCGAAATATTTATTTTCATATCAAGCTTTTTATATAAATATCCTTGATCTTGTTTGCAGTTTTTTTAGCGTCAAATTCTTTTTCAGCTCTTTTCCTTCCCATTTTACCAAGTTTATCTCTATGTTCCCCTACATTAATTAAATGTTTAATTGAAGTAAATAAGTTTTTCCTGTCCCCCTCTTTAATTAATACGCCGGCGCTTCCGACGATTTCTGGAATTACTCCGGTATTATAAGCAATAATTGGCAATCCGGACGCCATTGCCTCCACTAATACCATCCCATACTGTTCCTCCCAGGTATTGGTCCTTTTGGAGGGTAAAACAAAAATATCTGCTTCTTCATAAACCTTTGGCATTTCCTCATAATCTTTTTGCTCAATAGTTACGTTATCTATGAGTTTATCAAGTTCAATATGATCGAGTAAATAATCTCTCAGAGGTCCATCGCCTACGATTCTAAGTTTTAAGATTTTAGTTTTGCCTGCCTGCCAGCGAGGCAGGGATTTGAGATTTGAGATTTGATATTTGATATTTTTATATGCTTCATATAAATCGAGTATCCCCTTCTCTTCAACCAACCGACCGACGAACAAAATTGTAATGTTTTTATTATTGACAAAATTCGGTTTAAATCTCGTAAGATCTACCCCTAGCCTAACTAATTCAATTTTCCTTCCGTTAACTCCTTCCGCTATTAGCGTCTTCTTGGCCTTTTCTGTGTGACAGATAAAATAATCTATATGTTTTAATGAGAAATGTTTTATCAGTTTTTTTTTGCCTATAGATTCATTGTTGAACGGGATTGTTTCCCAAGAAGTAGCAATCAACGTTTTGATCAGATTTTTTTTCCGCAGTTTTGCCAATTGGTAACTATAATAATAATGCGGATCTGCAGTATGAAAAACATCAAACTTATTACTAAGTTCGTCTAAACCGAAAAGCATATGCGAATCACCCAATATTCTGTTACCCAGGTATTTTATTCCTCGGTTGAAAAAAGGTAAGTCTACCGGGCTTGTAAGTTTTTGGACTGGAAAAGGAAAACGGCGATGAAGAGGAAAAAGCGATGAAACGGCCGTGAACTGAATATCTTTTCTATTGAACAAATAATTCTGTCCTTCAAAATTATTAAGATATTTGCCTCGAATAAAACAGACTTTAATCATAATGATCCCTATAGTCATTCCGCACTTGATGCGGAATCTATATAATCATGTCATCCTGAACTTGTTTCAGGATCTGGATTCCCGCTTTCGCGGGAATGACAATCTACACTTCATATAATTCTTTCAGCTTTAAAATATATTTTTTCCAAGAAAATCGATTCATTACATCGCTTCTTCTTACTTTAGCTTTTCCTCCTAGAACAATATCTTTCATCTGTTCCAAAAAATCATCCGAGTCATAAGCTAAAGAGACAAATTCCCTAAATTCTGGGATAATCGCGCCTTTAAGCCCAAGAACGGTACAATTCTGCGATAGCGCCTCGAGTACTGGAAAATTAAAACTTTCGTAATAAGAGGTAGTCAGATACGCCGTCGCCTCTGCATAAAGCTTTCGAAGTTGCTCACGGTTAATACTCGAATAAGAAAAAATGTTATTATTTTTATCCTCAAAACTGTTCAAATTACCGACCAAAAACAATTTATATTCTGAGAATCTGTTTTTATTTCTAAATTTCTTAAAAACCTTCAGTAAAAATTCAATGTTCTTAATGGAATTATTCATCCCAACTGATAAAAAATACTTTTTTCTCACATTTGACTTTTCTTCCAGCATGTCAAAGGGAACTCCATAATTAATGACAACAAAATTTTTATACTGAGGAAACAGTTTTCTGAGTTCCGTTTTTACCCGAAGTGAAGAAACGACAATATAACGAGATTTTTTTACCATAGGTTTAAGTTGATCTTTGAGAGAGTAATAGGAATCTTGATAAAATTGCGGATAAAAATAAAAAGACAGCCCATGGGAAAACGAAACGACTTGGCCACTCGTGCTAATAGGAATTGCCTGATTTAACGCTAAAAAAATATCTTTTTTCTGCCTTATTTCCTCCAAGCTGACTCGTGTTGAAAGCCAAAGCATCTTCGGCCTCAAAATCTTATAGTTTAATTTTTCATTTTCTGTCAGCCATATCGGCTTTTCACAAAATGAGTAAATAAAATACTCGTTTACTTTGTCATACCTTTGAATAGCCTCAAGCAGATTTTTGCTGAAATAATAATTGCCAAACCGCAAATTTTCTCCTAAACACAGAGCTCCAGCATCAACTGATATTTTCATAGTTCGATTTTCTCCCTATCGCAAAAAAAGTTACTGATAACAAAACAACATTAATAAATTCAGACAAAACTGTGATGTAGGACGAAGCAATATAAGAATACCTTGGGATAAAAAACAGATTAAGCAAAAAATTGAATAAAATTTGGAACAGAAAAATTATGACAATGATATGGGCTTTTTTAAGAACGTAGATTGCGTTAAGAAAGACTGAACTAATTAAAATAAGCGGCAAGCCAAATATTACAATGCGGACAACCTTGAGGGAAGAGATATAGTTCCCTTTTAGAAAAAAAGGTAAGACAATGGGCGAGAGAAAAAATATAACTAAAGCACCGCTGATACCTGTGAACGCTAGAAAGACTAAGTCTTTTTTCATGGCCGTCAGAAGTAATTTAAAATTTTTTTTAATCAATTTGGCAAAAATCGGAGTGCGAGTTATATTATAGCTAGCCGCTAAAAATAATAAGGCTTCAAAAAACTTATATCCTGCTGTGTATATCCCCACTTCGGTTTCACCTTTAAGAATTTGCAGCAAAAAAACATCTATTTTGAAATATAGTCCTGCGAAAAAACTAATCAAGATATAGACATACGATTTTCTTAAGAATTTTTTCCAGCCTGTTGCATCGATACTAAAGCTAAATTTCTTAAAGCCTTTTCTAACAAGTAAATAGTTTGCGAAAGAATACAAATTATAAAAAATAAAGATAATAATAAAAATAACTGGCAAGGATCCAAAAATAGTTATTGAAGCGATAAGGCCAAAAATTAGTAAGGAGTTGAATATTATCGATACAAGTGAAGAATTGTAAAGTTTTCCTTGTACTGCATTTTTTATAAGATAACTTCCCGATAGCATATTTGAAAAAATTACAAAGGAAGTGAGAAAAATATACCGAACAATTCGGATATTTCCCTTAAACATTATAGAACCGGCAAGAACGGTGAGGAAAAAAATAACAATGGTAACTATCAAGCGGAGATTAAATAAAGAAATGAATTTTTCTTTTCTTTCTGTCGGTAGATCAACTATACCGTAAGATGTCGTTCCCAGATCAA
>MFZO01000014.1:5975-8151 GCA_001788015.1 Candidatus Roizmanbacteria bacterium RIFCSPHIGHO2_02_FULL_38_11
TAGAGCATATATTCCATATTCTTCCGGCCGCAGATAGCGAATTAAAAAAATAAAGAGGATAAAATTCAAAAGTTTATTTATAAATGAAGAAAGGTTAAGGCTGAAAAAACTGAACAAAAAGAAATTTCCTTTTTGGTCATCCTGAACTTGTTTCAGGATCTTATCTGTGACTAAACCATAAATTTTTTGCCAAATATTTCCATACTTCTTCAAAAATTTTTGTCTTGCTTGTGAAAGAAGGCGGTCTTTCCCTGGACTACCGCTAGATATTTCGAAATGGTCGTATATGATCTTACTATCTATTCCAACTCCAAATCCTGCATTTCTCGCTCGAAGACAGTAATCCACGTCTTCATAGTACATAAAATAACTCTCGTCAAAATTTCCTAAACTTTTAACGACTTCTCTTTTTATAATTAACAAGGATCCTGAAACTAAGTCTCTGCTGACAAACCTCTCCTCTGGTTTTGTTTCAATTAATCCCCCGCTCAGATGTAATCTGTCTATCTCTCCGCCATAATAAGTTTTACCGTGCATTCTCATAGCAAATCCCCAGACATCGAAATGCTCCGAACCAGCAAGTACTCGATTTGCTGTAATACCTTTTAAAGAAATATCCGGATTTCCTACAATTAACAAATCGCAGTTATCAATTAACGCTTGCTTTATTCCCTCATTAACACCGCCAGCATAACCGCGATTGTTCTTTGTATTGTCAATAAAATAAATTTTGCAATTCTTAAACTTCAAACTTCCAACTTCTAACTTCAATCTTGCGACTTCTGCTTTGGCCGTCCTGTAAAGAACAAAAATAAAACCTATTTTCATATTTTTTTCGTGTAATTTCGTGTTCGTATTCGTGTTCATTTGTGTTTAATAAATAACATGAAAAAGTACGCTAAAAACTCCATATAGGCAAATCCTATATCAAGTGGTAGTCTAAATAATCCATCTTTATAGCCTTTGTCTTTAATAAATCGTGCCCAAAACATATGCGGCGGATACAAAATTATTTTTTTCCAACCGGTTTTCTCTCCCTTTTTGACTCTCTGTTTTGCTTCTCTTATGGCATAATCGGTAAATTTTCTAAACGTTTGCCAAAGCGAGCGGTAAGAATAATGATAGATTTTATTCTTTAATACTCCTATTCTGCCCTTCTTCAATTCAAATCGCTCGTGAACTAAAGCAGGACTAATCGAAATTGCATCTTTTCGAAATAACCAAAGCTTTTTATAATTTTCTCCTCCGTAAAGTAAAGGACGCCCAAACAAATGGTTTTGAAACGGAATTTTAAAACCACTTAATACTTTATGCTTTATACTTAATACTTCTTTGATTTCTTTCTTTAACTCTTCCGAAACAACTTCATCGCTATCTAAAACCAACACCCATTCGTAAGTTACTTTGCTTAAACCATATTTTCTTTGTTTTCCTAGGTCGTCTTCCTTATTGAGATATAGCTTTACTCCGTATTTTTTTGCAATATCCCGGGTTTTATCTTTAGAGTAATTGTCAACGACAATAATTTCGTCCACCAGTCCAATGCAAGACTGCAAGCTTTTCTCCAGCAATTCTTCAGCATTTTGCGTGATCATCAAAAGCGAAAGTTGTGGTATCATGGTTAATTATTATACTTTAATAATATGAATCCAAAAATATCGACATTTAAACATGCTGGTTTGGCTTTGAGCATTTTAACATTTGTGGCTGTTTCTGGTTATCTATTGAGCATTGGACTTTACTCTAACTTAAATTCAAAAAATCTGCGACTCACGACAAAAATTCAAGCAGTCACGGGTGAAAATAAATCTACAAAAAATAAGCTTAGCCAATTCAAAAAAGAGCTCATTGGCTTAAAAAATCAAGACCAGTACCTAATCAATAAACAACTGGAGTCAGATATAAAAGCAATTGAGGCAACCTATGATATGGCCGTTGAGGCTTACGAAAAACTATTAGATTTAAAGGCTGTCACAAAAAACACCGAAAAATTTGATGACGCATTCGCCGTAACACTTACCCTGCTTTCTCAAAGAAATTATTCCTCGGCCGAAGCCGATTTGAAATTGCTCACTTCTCAAATGCTCGAAGAAAAGAATAAAATTGTAGCTTCATTTACTATCCCCGCGAATGCTCCAACAAACAATGCCCCACCCTCTTCAGGATACAGTAGGCA
>MFZO01000015.1:0-134 GCA_001788015.1 Candidatus Roizmanbacteria bacterium RIFCSPHIGHO2_02_FULL_38_11
CTGTTAATAAATAATACTTAACACAATAATTACGTCTAAAGATAGACAGAGAATGACTTTTACCTACCTATACACTCAGGCTTTCTTCTCGCCGCAATATTTACAGTAGCCTCGATGATTGGCAAAGTCGTACA
>MFZO01000015.1:295-8196 GCA_001788015.1 Candidatus Roizmanbacteria bacterium RIFCSPHIGHO2_02_FULL_38_11
ATTAAAGTTCACCACCTAACTAATTTTACTGTAACAGAAATGGCAAAATTTTGTCAACAGATTTGTGTTTGCTACGGCAATGCTATAATTTACTTTATGCAAATGAAGAAAAAACGTCCTTCTTGGGATGATTATTTTTTAAATCTAGCTTTTGTTGTAAGAAGCCGCGCAGACTGTACTAGAAGAAAGGTGGGAGCTTTGGTCGTTAAAGATTTCAGAATAATTTCAACAGGATACAACGGGACTCCTCATGGAATAAAAAATTGTTCAGAAGGGGGCTGTGTAAGATGCAAAAGACGAGACAGCAAGGAAATCGACTGGTATGAGTATGAGGAAAGCTGTGTCTGCATACACGCTGAACAAAATGCCATAATACAAGCTGCCTATCAGGGAACATCTACAAAAGGCGCAACTCTTTATTCTACAACCAATTCTTGTTCAAGCTGCGCCAAAATGCTTATAAATGCGGGAATTATCAGATTGGTCTGCAAGATTGAACATCATGATAAAGAAGGAATAGGACTTCTTAAAAAAGCTGGAGTAGAGGTAGAGTCAAAATAAAATGAGATATTATTACCCAAATTGTCATTCCCGCCCCGTATCAGAGTACGGGGTAAACTCCAGCGGGAATCTATTTAATAGATTCCGCATCAAGTGCGGAATGACAGTTGTTTTCATATTAATTATTCATATTTTATTAACCCCAATTTACGCATATAATCCTGACTTACCCAACAATAAATTTGGCATACATTTAGCTCAACCTCATCTAGAAGATCTTCAGAAAGCTAAAGAGTTGATAAATTCCAGTGGTGGCGATTGGGGATATGTTACTTTAGTGATTCAGGAAAACGATCGAGATAAAAACAAATGGCAGGAGATATTTGATCTGATGAGAGGGCTTCACCTAATTCCTATTATTCGCTTGGCAACAGTTCCCGAGGCAGATAGGTGGAGAAGACCTGCTGAAGAAGATGCTGATTCCTGGGCGGAGTTTCTAAATTCGTTACACTGGGTTGTTAAAGAGCACTATATTATTCTATTTAACGAACCAAATCATGGAAGCGAGTGGGGTGGAGAAGTTGATGCACAAAATTATACGCAAGTGGCTCTAACGTTCGCCCAAAAATTAAAAGAGAAGAGCCCAGAGTTTTTCATAATGCTTGCTGGATTGGACGCATCAGCTCCTAACTCATTACCTCGTTTTCAAGACGAAGCGGATTTTCTTAACCAATTTTTTAACAATACAGAAATAGAACAATTTAACAATCTATTCTCTGGCTTTGCCTCACATTCCTATCCAAACCCCGGGTTTTCTGGTTCTCCCTATGACTTTGGTCGAGGATCGATTAGAAATTACGAGTGGGAGTTGAATCTTTTAAAACAATTAGGCATTAAAGATCCTCCAGTCTTCATAACCGAGACCGGATGGCGCCGAGGTGATGAAACCACCATAGCAGATTATTTTAAGATCGCGTTCGACCAAATCTGGTTGCCGGATAATCGAGTGGTTGCTGTCACCCCCTTCGTTTTAGACTATCAGGGAGAGCCCTTTTTAAATTTTTCCTGGAAAAAGTTCCAGAACAGTGATTTTTACCCCCAGTTCTACACAGTTCAATCACTTTCAAAAACTAAAGGAGAACCAGTTCAGATCGAAAAAGGAGAGATATTTTTTGATTTTCCCAAAGAGTTGGTTGCCGACTCGAGCTTTCATTTTACGGTTAGGTTAAAAAATCTTGGCCAAGCGGTTTGGGATAAGAATTTCGGTTATCAGTTATCAGTCGTCCCCCCTTCGCTAGAATATTTTTTTGCCGATCTTAAAAAAATTAGGCCGTTTGAAGAAACTGATATCGATTTATACATTAAAACGAACGGAACTTTGGGGAAAAGAAATGCTCAAATAGTCTTAAAAAAAGAAGATAAAGAGATTTTAAAAAGTGATGGGTGGCGATTCGAGGTTTTTCCTCTCCCTAGCCTTGAATTTTCGCTAAAACTTTTCCCAAAGTTTACTACACAAGCGGATGACTTTGAAATCCAAGTTTTTAATAAAGAAGAAGAGCTTGTTCTCAAGAGAAAACAGGTAAAAGTAAAAAAAGGTAAAGGTAAGATTGAAGAAGTACAGAATGTAGTCCTGGGCAGCAAATATCGAGTAGTAATACTCAAGCCATATTACTTGCCACGTCAAGCATTTATAACCTTTGGTAAGAGTGTCAATAAGGTTAGTTTTGAGCCGATGCTGCCTTTTGATTTCAGCCCAAACGGAAAGTTTGATGTACGGGATTTTATGACTTTCCTGCAAAATCCAAAATCACTCAATCTTTTATTTCCCTAAGATAATCGACTCTTTCATTCAAATTTTTTGCCTTACTTAGGAAACTACCGACACAAAGGGAGTCAGGCTTGTTTTTAATGGAAAGAATGGAAGGGATAGTGTCTTGATTTATAGCTCCATCCAGATAGATTTTGTTCCTATAGTCTTTCAACCGCAGTTGTTCAATTTTTTTGAGCGTTTGAGGGATAAACGGCGATCCTTGAAAGCCAGGATTGACAGACATGATTTGAATGCAGGGGATAGGGTTTAGGGTATAGTGTTTAGCGAGGTCTTCAACTTTGTCTTCGGGATTGAGGACGAGGCAAAAAGAAAATAGCGGGTAGTTAGTAGTGAGCAGAGAGTAGTTAGGGGATAGAGAGAAGTGAATGAAAATATTTTTTATATTCAACAGATTTCTCAGTTTCTCCAATTTCTTAATTTCCCTTTCAAAGTCGTTCACCATCAAATGAAAGTCAAACGTAAGATGTTTCATGTTATATGTTTCATGTTTCATGATGTCATCAATTTGCACTGTTTTATTGGGTACAAAAATTCCATCAGCTATATCTATCTGAAAAATTTTGAAGTATGGAGTGAGTCGTTTAATTTGAAAAAAGAGAGCGGTGGGACTTTTTTCTAAAAGCGCGGGAATTATTTGCATAAACTGATTATAACAGTAAATATGCTACAATAGATTTTATGGACTTTAAGATCGCAAAGTCGATTTTTGAGAGTTTGTATTCTGGCGTAGACGGTTACGACATATCTTCCAAAGCCAGAAAAAATCTTCCCTATGCCAGTAAAGCTCATACCTACGGAGAAGTCACTCCGGAGGGATTTGACAAGATTCTTAAAGATGCCGAGACAAAAAGCGGAGGTGTTTTTTATGATCTTGGTTCTGGGACGGGAAAGGCAGTCATACTCGCGTCACTTTTTGGCAACTTTTCAAAATTAGTCGGGATTGAGATTATTAAAGGCTTATATCATACATCTAAAAATATTCTTGCGAGATTTGATCCAGAAGTCAAACCAATTCTTCCTCTTGAGAAACAAAAACAGACCATCAAATTTATCAATTCTGACTTTCTTGAATTTGATTTTTCCGACGCAGACGTTGTTTTTACTCACTCGACTTGTTTTTACGACGAACTCATGTAAGCTTTAGAGCGCAAATGTGTAACCCTTAAAAAAGGTACAAAGGTTATTCTTGCGACAAAAAATTTTCAGTCACCGCTTTTTCGATTGATAAAAAGTGAAGAGTATCCGATGACTTGGGGAAAAGCAACGGTTAGTTTTTATGAAAAAGTTGAGTGATTATTTGTTTGGACAAAGCATCACAAGCTGTCATTGCCGCGCTCCAACACTCATCGCTCGCAATGACGACCTTTTCTATGAGTGAAAAAGAAAGTAAGGAAAAATGGTGGCAGAAAGTACCAGTGTTAAGTCACATAGTAAATGCAATTATGTGGATGTTTGGGAAAAAATAAAGTATGAACAAAGCTGAAATTCTAAAACTGTTTTCTGACTTGATCTCCATCCAATCAGTTTCTGCCGATTCAAAGCGCCGCAGCGAAATTTTAAAGGCTGTTGATCTTTTAAAAAATAAACTCAAAGAAATTGGTTTTAAAATTAAACTAATAGGAAAAGGTGATTCACCTCCTCTGATACTGGGGACATACCATCTAGACCACGATCGTTGTCTAGATGGTAAAGTACAAACCATTGGGATTTATGGTCATTATGACGTCCAACCGGAAGACCCTGTTAAAGAATGGAGAACGCCACCTTTTAATTTGACAGTTCGAGGTGGAAAAATATATGGTCGAGGCGCCGCTGACAATAAAGGACATATCATCCAGAACTTCACTTCGATTAAACGTTTAATCGAAGTAAAGAAATTGAAGAGCGATATAGTATTTATCTTAGAAGGAGAGGAAGAAACAGGGAGCGTACATTTAGAGGAGTTTGTTAAAAAGGCAAAAGATATTTTGTCAAAGGTTGAGGTATTTTATGTTACCGACACTGGTATGTACAGAAAAAATATGCCGCAAATTTTTTTTGGCCTGCGGGGACTGGTTTATTTTGAATTAACAATAGAAACAGGTACAAAAGATCTTCATTCCGGTCTTTGGGGAAATCGAGTCTTAAATCCAGCCCAAGTGGCCAGCCAGCTTTTTGCCAAAATGAAAGATGGAAAAAACGAAAGAGTGCTCATCCCTGGATTTTATAATGAAGTTAGGAGTATCTCGAAAAAGGAAAGAAAGCTTCTGGAGGCTGTTGCTCGAACCGACGAAGGACAGATAAAAGAAGCAGGGGTTTATAAAATACTCTCGCTTGATAAAAAACAACCTTATCTTTCGGCGAAAATTTATCCCTCGCTTGACATAAACGGTTTTGTTTCAGGCTACACAGGCGAGGGAGCAAAAACGATTATACCTAGACAAGCAGTAGTAAAGTTTTCCTGCCGATTGGTAGAGCAGCAAAATCCGGAAAAAACAGAGATTTTAGTGAGAGACTTTATAGCCAAAAATCTGCCAGAGGGCGTGAAATACGGTCTCAAGATTCTTTCAAAAGACCATCCGTTTTATACCGAAATCAACAATCGGTACGTCAAAAAAACTGCAGAAATTTTAAGCGATTTTTTCGGCAACGAGACTCGTTTTAACCGAACAGGCGGATCTATTCCTGCCGCAGAGATTCTGCAGAGGCTTTATAAAAAACCAATCATCCTTACGGGTTTTACTCTTCCTGATGATAGTATTCACTCGCCCAACGAAAACTTCGATGAGGAGATGTTTTGGAAAGGGATAGAGGCTTTAGGAAAAATATACTCCCAATAATTTGTGTTTTGTCGCTTATAGTCTACAGACATTTGTGGCACTTCTTGTTAAGATGAAAAACATGGATAAAGATTTGTCCTATTATGTCGGTTTTTCACACTTTTTAGGCATAGGGCCGACTCGATTTGCTGCTTTGATCGGCCATTTTGGCAACGTAAAAAAAGCATATTTAGCAGACCGGAAAGAACTGGCGGAAGTTATCGGAGTGAAGTGGTCGGAGAAATTTGTAAAGTTTCGCAGTCTTTTTGATCCGATAAAAAAACTCGATGAGCTAAAACAAAAAAATATCAGGGTTATACAACTTTGGCACCGATCGTATCCAAAGTTTTTGCAAGAAATATCTGATCCGCCGATCTGTTTATATATTAAAGGCGATATAGATAATTTTGATTTTTCCAAAGATTTGTGTCTTGCAATTGTTGGAACAAGAACGCCAACGCCTTATGGTCAACAGATTGCTAAAAAATTCGCAGAAGAGTTGACTCAGGCTGGGTTTGTCATCGTATCCGGGATGGCGATGGGGATTGATACTGTTGCACATAAGGCTTGTCTTAAGGCAGGGGGAAGGACAATCGCTATTTTAGGATGCGGGGTGGATATAATTTATCCTGCGATTAACAGAAACCTCTACTATGATATTATCGAGAAAGGAGGATTTATCCTTTCTGAATTCCCGCCCGGACAGATGGTTGAAAAAGGCTTATTTGTGGCAAGAAACAGACTTATCTCTGGTTTTTCGATGGGAGTTTTGGTAGTTGAGGGAGGTAAAGACTCGGGTGCCTTGATCACGGCAAAATACGCCGCAGAACAAGGAAAAGAGGTTTTTGCTCCTCCGGGTCCACTCACCTCTGCAATGTCGGCTGCACCAAATATACTTCTTAAACAAGGGGCAAAACTTGTAACCTCGATTGCTGACATTTTAGATGAGTTTAACTTGAGGATTGTTCCTAAAAGAAAAGAGCAGATCGAGGAAGAATTGGTTGAAGACGAGAAGATAATTTTTAATATTTTACGGGACGAGCCTAAATTGCCAGATGAAATCGTCAACCAAGCAAAATTATCCATCGATAAAGCCTTAAACATTTTATCAATGTTAGAGATAAAAGGAGTTATAGAAAAAAATAGTGAGGGTAAGTATCAAGTGAAAATTTAAGCACTCACTTAAATTATTGAATTATGTGAGTCACTTTTTCTTATTTATTTCTTTCCAAAAGTAGACGCTTCCCAAAGCTAGGAATGCAAAAAGTGCTATCCATGTCAATAACCCAAAAAAGCTAAATGAACCAAAGTTGCCTCCCATCATATACAATCACCTCGTAATTATTATATCTGTTTTCTTTTCAATAATTTGAAGAAAATAAAAACGATCAATATAAATACACCAAGATCAACGACCGGATTTTGAAAATTCTTTGCCAGCTCAAAAACCATGAGTCGGACTCCTTTGCTATATCCTTCCATCTGGTACATTTGAATTTTATTTAAATAAACAAGGATAATGATAGCAACTCCTGAAGCTATAAAAATAGCGGTACCTAAGAATTGAAAAATTCGATAGATTTTTTGCCTGTTTTTTCCTGAAATGAAACCGGTCAGTTTTTGATAAAACAAGGAGAGAATAAAAAGTGGAAAGACGATTCCCAAGACATAAGCAATTGAGACAAAAAGGGCTTGAATCAGGGTTGGAGAGAGGCTTGTCAAAGTGATTGCCGCAAATAGAACAGGCGCGCAGCAGGATGAGGAAAGTCCAGACATCAGCCCCAAACCGAAAACAGAACCGATATTTATGCGTTTGTTTAGATCTTGTTTAACGTGGAATAATTGGGGTAGGTGGAAGAGTGGTCTTACAGTCATGATTCCCATGAAGATCAAAAAAAATCCACCCAAATAGTAAATTTCTTTATGGAATTGGTCAAAGAAGTAAATAAAAAAGCGGAAGCCTAAAGCCACAGGAATGAGAATAAACGATAAACCAATAGCAAAAACAATGGTATAAAACATTACTTTTTTACTCTCTTTAAATATTGTCCCCAAATAGGAGGGAAAGAGAAAAGTGATGCAACAGGGCGCAAAGAGGGCTAAAACTCCAGCTAAGAATGAGGCGGTGAGAGAGATACCGAAGATAAAATTATTTGACATAGGCTTTTACCTTAAAGACCAATTTCGGATTTTCCGGATCGTTGGTTGTCACATATACCTCTCTCTCTACCGCTCCATATACAGGCATCACATAAGGTCTGTAGGTAACCCGTATTTTAGCCCCTTTTTTTGCAGCGATCTCGGCTATATAGTCGCTTTGCGTGTGCATGCCGAACTCTTCACTTACTTTCCCGTCGATAATCACCTGGCCTACCGTACAGCCGCAGCTTGAGGAAATCTGGGAAAGCTGAAGTGGTCTGCTTCCGACATTTTTGACCACAAAGTCTTCTGACTTTTGCTCCGACACTTTCAGTTCCCCCATGTCTTTAAATAATTCTTTGGTTTCGAGCTTTGGTTTTTCTTTATCGGTCGTTTTATACGAGACAGAGGTAACGGCAGAAGTATTTTGTTTTCCGCCGGTAACTAAAAAATAAGATCCCCCAATAACGATGAGTGAGAATATAATAATTCCGAGAATAAATGATTTAGACATACTGTTTTTTTTACGTCATCCCGAATTCATTTCGGGATCTAATTTATAATGGGATCCTGAATCAAGTTCAGGATGACCCCGAGTGAGTTGTGAATCGGGGTCATTTTCTTTTGAAAAC